>JBKHDD010000018.1:0-46337 GCA_046541515.1 Desulfococcaceae bacterium | reverse complement strand
GTATAGTGGAGTTTAACAACAGTTTGTCTCCCCTTGAAAAGCGATTTTTAAAAATGAAACCCGGGCCGAGCCGTCCATTCTCGAACGGCTCTGTATCGGAAAATCAGAAAACGGTTCAATTCTTTGAACTGGAACACAAGATACGGAGCACATGAAAAAAATGCCAAACGGTTTGGCATATCCGTTCACTTCGCCACCCGTCGGAAAAAAAGCATTCCGAAAATAAAAAACGGCCCCGTCAAAACACCCAACGACGAACGCGATCCCCCAAACAAGCCGATCCGCCAGTTTCGGGCCAAAGATTCGGCTCAAAAACCGAAACGGATTATCGCCAAATTGCTTTTTTTTGTTCAGAGAGAAAAAAGAAGGGACAAGTTTGCCGATCCGCCAAACCACGCGTCCAAGCAAGAATCAAACCAAAAATTTCAACTTGAGATGCTTGGAGCATGGAAAGGCGAATGCGTCGAACTAGGACAGTCGATTCTTCAAAAACGAAAAAGCACATTTTCCCATTCATTCGCTTGGGAACGAAGAAAAGCCGCTGACGCGCAAAGAAGCCATCGAGGAATTTATGGGAAAGTCCATCGCACAAATGGCGGAAAAAGGGAATAATTCCTTTTTGAAAACTTTCGGCGACGGTTGAAGGTCTACCCCCGGCGAATCGCCCGGAATTCAGCCCTTACGGAACAATTCATAACTAAAGCTATGGAGAAACAACAAAAATTGTGGGCGTTCCATCAAACCTTGCATGGGTGGTTGGGTCGTCTCCCCGAATGTCGGCGAGGCCGTCGGCGCGGACCCACCCATTCCTGAAAAACAGGAAAAATTCCTCTCTGGCGGGAAAGCCGGTCGCGATGTTGATTTCAACGGAATAATTCAACCGCACGCTCTCCCCGCCGGCCAAATCTCCCAGCGCAATTTCCACGATCCGGTCCGGCTCGCCATTTCCTCGAATCACCCGTCCTCGATCCGATGCAACTTGGCCGGGGATCAATCTGAAAGGCCCAAGGGGCACATCGAAGAAACGGACGTTTCGAATCGGGGAATCCCCAACGTTCTCAACACGGGCGGAGATCAAGCGGTCGGGGGCATCGACCTTCTCGGAAGCGCCCGGTTCCGCGGATTCCATCCAAAGTCGCAACGCCGGAGACGAGCCGGCGGTCCGCACGACGGTCGGATCATCTTTCTCCGCCGTTCCCGAATCATCGCTCCGCGCGCGCACGCCCCTTGCCAACGCCAAAGCCTGACTGGCGATCCGAACGTGCGCGGGGACATCCGGACGAACCGCCACTTCAAAAATCAGACGGATCGTTTCGCCGGGCCGAACGGAACCGACGGAAAGCCGGATGGGATTCCCGGCGGCCGCCATTCCCCGATCCGCGACAACCGAATCCGGGTCCAGTTCGGTCCAAAGCGGAACGGCGCTGAAGAGCCGAAGGTCCTCTGCGGGACGGTCTCCCGTTACCGTCAGGACGGTTTCAAAACGGAGTCGCCGCCCCGCCGCCACGGGCCCGGCGGGAAAAACCGTCTGGGCGACCGTCAATGGAGTCTCGGCCAAAGCCTCGCCGCTCGGTCGGGCAATGGGCCCCAATGCCAACGGATCGTCGGGAATCGGGGTATCGGCGGCGTCCACGGGAACGGCCGGAACGCCCTTCGCGGCAATCCGACCGCCGGCGACAACCCAATCGCCAATGGACGCGTCGGAGGAAACCGCGGCCCGCCAACAAATCCAGGCCTCTCCGCCGGGTTCCAAGTCTCCGACGAAAACCCGAAACCGCCCGTTTTCGTCCAGCGTCACCGCGCCGCGATCCGTGTCCACCGTATCGGGCCGGAGAATGGTCCCTTCCGGCGTCTCCCCGAAAAAAACCGTTTCTTCGGCGGATCGGTCCCCCGCGTTATAGACCACCACCCGGAATTCCAGTTCATCTTGGGGAAGCAACGGCGGCCCGTTGAGATCCATGCCGATGATTCGCGAGCCGGCAAGGTCGGCCGGTTGATTCGGTCGGGCGGCGCGAAGACGGAAATCCAGGTCCAACCGATCTTCCCTTGCTTCGCTCAAAACCACCCGACCGTCCGGCGTGCCATCGGGGTCCCGGAAAAACGCTGCAAATTCCGGAAGCGTGGCGGGCTCGACGGATACCGTCCACGTCCCCGGAGGCAAGTCCTCAAAGCGGAAACGTCCCTCCTCGTCGGTCCGGGCGACCAGGGGAGCGGTCTCCTCCGATTCGGCGGTCAGCCGAACGCCAAAAACGCCTTGGCCCGCGCCGATCATCCCGTCGCCGTCGTCGTCCCGCCAGACCCGTCCCGCCAAAACAATCCGATCGGGAACCAGCCCGGCGTCCAGATTTTCCAGCGTAACGCCGTCTCTCACGGCGACGGAAACCTCTCCGGTTTCCGGGTCGAAATCGCTGTTTCGAGCCGGTTCTTCGCCGTCGTTGGCGGTCAGTCGAAACCCCTCCGGGGGAATCGCCGCCAGCCGGTAATCGCCCGGTAAAATCCCCTGAAAACCATACCCGCCGTCGCTTTCCGTGCGCGTCCGGCGAAGCGTGATCCCGTCGGCGGACCGGAGTTCCAAGACCACGTCCGGCGCGCCGGGCTCGCCGTCGTCTTCCAAACCGTTGCCGTTTTCATCCAGCCAAACGCGGCCGGAAATTTTCCCGGCCGGGGTCGGGAGGGGAGGCGGCGGTTCGGGAGGATTGGGCGGATCTGGTGGATTTGGCGGGTCCGGGGGATCGGGCGTTTCCTCTTCGCGGTAGACGAAGTCCAAGCCCTCCCGGTCCGCCGTCACGTTCTCCAACGCCGCCACGCCGTCCACCGGCGGTTCGGGGTCTTGCACAGACGCCAATCCGCCGGGCAGGGTGTCCGCGTCCACGGCGATCCGCCAATCGCCGGAAATCAGATCGGGGAACCGGTAACGCCCCAATTCATCGGTGATTTCCACCGCCACCGGCGTCCCCGCGAGATCGGACAAGACCAGCCAGACGCCCGCCAGCCCTTCTTCGCCGGAAATCGCGCCGTCTCCGTTCGCGTCCGCGCCCACCAGGCCGGAAAGCGCGATTCGCTCTTGGGCGGGAATCACCGTCGCCGCCGCAAACGCTTCGGCGACATCGTCTCCGAAGGTGGCCCGCGCCCGGTTGACCGATTCCGCCCGATACAGCGTCCGAACCTGATCGCCGGAAAGCGGAACGGCGTAAATCCGAACGTCGTCCATGTCTCCGGTGAAGGCGAAGGCCGCTCCTTCGTTGGCGTCGGTTTCCCGCCGGACGCCCAGCAACACGTCGGCTCCGTTCACCGCGTCGCCCGGGGCGGCGGCGGCGAAGTAGGTCCCGTCATCCAGGTACAGGGTGGCCGTTCCCGCGGCGGGATCGTTCACCAGCGTGGCCAGATGCCATTGACCGTCCCGGACGTTGACATCGACCACCGGAAAAAAGACGCCGCCCACGAACGCCTGAAGGCTGTCCGGTCCGGAATTGACCAACAGATACACCTGTCGCTCTTCCGGGGTCCCGCCCGCCTTGGCCAGCAACGCGCCGGGACCGGTGGTCCGGAACCAGAGGGAAATCGTGTAGGGCCGATCGGGCCGCAGGGGCAGTTGACCGTCCTCGGCCAGACGAACGAAATCGGGCGCGGAATCTCCGCCGGCGTCGAACCGCAACGCGCCGCCCCGTCTCCCCTCCGCGATCCAGGCGTCCCCGGTCATGTTCACCAGGGTTCCGTCCCGCTTTTCATCGGCCGCGCCGTCGTCAACCACTTCTCCCGCGTCGTCGTCCAGTCGCCACCAATGGGCCAGGGCCGGCGTCACGGCGGAAACGGCGCGAGCGAAAATCTCCACCTCAATCCGGTTCGCGCCGGTTTCCTCCGAGACATCGGAAACGATGACGGAACCGAAATCAAAAAGCACCCGGTCCGGCCGCCCGTCCCCGAATCGTACATCCTGAATTTCGCCGGGATCGCCAACTTGGAGCGCCGAACCGGAAAACCCGTCTCCAACGCCGGCCACCGCGGCGGAAACCGGCTCCAGCAGAACATCCAAGGTTGGAAGGTCGTCCACCATCCGAAGCGGCGCCGGTTCTTCAGCGAGAGGAACCGTCAGGATCAGCGAAAATTCAATAATTTCTCCCTCGGAAACGATTTCGGATTCCGAAATCCGTCGTTTCTCCAAGGTCAATTGGGCTTCCGCGGGGCCGGCTTGAAAAACCGAAAGAAAGAGGAACATCCGGAAGGCCGCCCGAAACCACAAACCGGTCCCAAGCGCGAAAGCGAAAAACGGGGAAGTCGCGAAACGGCGATCTTCCGGCGGGGGAGCGCCCCCAACCCGGGCGGGTCGAAGCCTCCGGATCGCCCGCCCAATCCAAGGGGAGCGACGCCGGCTTTTGCGCGGTTTTTCGATCATCGTTTCTCCTCCCGGGCCGACGGGACATCCATCCCCGGCCAATTTCGGATCTCTTCGAACAAGTCCCGATCCCGGCGTTCCGCGGCCCCAACGCAAAACGACCCGATCCGCTCCAAAGAGCGAACCGGGTCGAAGAGAAAAACCGGGCGGCGGAACGATCGTCGGGTCGTCGGATCAGCCCGCGAATTTCCGCAGGACGACGGCGGCGTTGGTGCCGCCGAAGCCGAAGGAATTGCTCATGGCCACCCGCACGTCGGCCTTGCGGGCCGCGTTGGGCACGTAGTCCAGATCGCATTCCTCCCCGGGGCTTTGAAAGTTGGCCGTGGGCGGAATCACCCCGTGGTGGATGGTGAGCGCGGTGAACGCCGACTCGATGCCCCCGGCGCCGCCCAGCAGATGGCCGGTCATGGATTTGGTGGAACTCATGGCCAGCTTGTAGGCGTGGTCGCCGAAAACCGCCTTGACGGCCCGGGTTTCGTAGAGATCGTTCAGCGGGGTGGAGGTGCCGTGGGCGTTGATGTAGTCCACGTCCGAAGGCGAAAGCCCCGCGTCGGCGATGGCGGCCTGCATGCACCGGACCGCCCCGTTGCCGTCCGGCGGCGGAGAGGTCATGTGGTAGCCGTCGCCGCTCATGCCGTAGCCGACCACCTCGGCGTAAATTTTCGCCCCCCGCTCCCGGGCGCGTTCCAGCGATTCGATGATCAGAATCCCGGCGCCTTCGCCCACCACGAAGCCGTCCCGGTCCCGGTCGAAGGGGCGGGAGGCGTGGGCGGGATCGTCGTTGCGGGTGGACAGCGCCTTCATGGCCGCGAAGCCGGCCAGGCAGGAAGGGGTGACGACCGACTCCACGCCGCCGGTGATCATGGCGTCGGCCCCGCCGCGCCGAATAATGTTGACGGCGTCTCCCACGGCGTGGGTTCCGGCCGCGCAGGCGGTGGCCACGGAGGAATTGGGACCTTTGGCGCCCAGGTGGATCGAGATCATGCCGGCGGCCATGTTGCCGATCATGGTCGGGATGAAAAAGGGGCTGACCCGGCGGGGGCCTTTTTGATGGATCAACAGGGCCTGCTCTTCCAGAATCTGAAGCCCGCCGAGCCCGCAACCGGTCACCACGCCCACCCGGCCTTCGTTGGACGCGTCGATCTTCAGTCCGGAATCTTCCAGCGCCATCCGGGAGGCCGCGATGGCGTAGGCGATGAACTCCTGGGTCCGCTTGGCCTCTTTTTTGGGGATGAAATCCTCGGCCTTGAAATCCTTCACCTCGCCGGCGATTCGGGAGGCGTATCCGGTGGCGTCGAACCGGGTGATCTCGCCGATCCCCGATTTTCCGGCGCACAGCCCTTCCCAAGTTTCCGATACGCCGACGCCCAGCGGCGTCACCAAACCGACGCCCGTGATTACAACCCGCGTGTTCAAAAAGACCTCCCTTTTCCGCCGTTCCCGGTCGTTCCCGCTGCCGTCATACCGATTCCGCCTCTCCCGGGAGGCGTCTTCCCCGTCCGAACTCCCCATGAGAGGCGCAAAGAGACGAAAAACGTCGCCCGCCTCTCCTGGAAGCCCCGCGCAAACCCGTCGAACCCACATCAACCGACCGCCCGGGGAGCCCCGGACGGCCGCGAAAACGAGAATTCCGGATCAGGCGTGCTCGGCGATATAGTTGTACGCGTCCTGAACCTTGACCATCTTTTCGGAATCGTCATCGGAGATTTCGATGTCGAACTCTTCCTCCATGGACATGATCAACTCCACCAGGTCCAAAGAATCGGCGCCCAGATCGTCCACGAACGCGGCCTCGGGAACCACTTCGCCCAGATCCACGCTGAGCTTTTCCGCGATGATTTTCCGCACCTTCTCCTGAATTTTTGAAATTTCCTCGGACATTACTTCCCGCTCCTTGCTTAACCAAAAATTGCGTTCACTTCAAAACGCGGCGCCGCGGCGCCGCGGATTCCGTCCGTTTTCGTCTCAACGGCGTCCCTACATGTACATGCCGCCGCTGACGTGAATCACCTGTCCGGTGATGTAGGCGGCCTCATCCGAGGCCAGAAAAATCACCGCCGAGGCGACCTCCTCCGGGGTTCCGGGTCGGCCCAGCGGAATCGTTTCCAGCATGGCTTCCCGGGCCTTCTTGGCAAGCCCCTCGGTCATTTCGGTCTCCACGAATCCGGGCGCCACCGCGTTGACGGTGATGCCCCGGGACGCCAGCTCCTTGGCCATGGCCTTGGTCATGCCAATCAAGCCGGCCTTGGCGGCCACGTAATTGGCCTGCCCGGGGTTGCCGGCGGCGCCCACCACCGAAGTGATTTGGATAATGCGGCCGGCGCGGCGCTTCAGCATGGCCTTGGCGGCCAGCCGGGAGCAGAAAAAGGCCCCCCGAAGATTGACGTTCATCACGTCGTCCCAGTCGGCCGTCTTCATGCGAACCAAAAGGCCGTCCCGGGTGATGCCGGCGTTGTTGACCAGCACGTCGATCCGGGTGGCGCTTTCCAGCACGCTTTCAAGGAAGCCCTTCACCTGGTCCTCGTCGGAAACATCCGCCTGAATGCCCACCGCGCCGCCCTCGGTGGCGGCGGCCCGGCGTTCGGTTTCCGCGGCGGCGTCCGCGTCGGAGCCGTAGTTAAAAAAAACCCGATCCCCGGCGGCGGCGAAGGCCAGGCAGATGGCCCGGCCAATGCCTTTGGAACCGCCGGTCACCACCACCGTTCGGCGACTCATCAGGCATTCCTCTCAAAAATGATATCGGCCACGGCGTCCATGTCCGCCAAGATGCTCCGGTAGCTCATGGTCAACTCGTCGCAACGGGTGGCCTCCATAAAGCCGCCCAGGGACTCGTCGTCGAATTCGCCGGAACCCGACAGAATGCGAAGGCTTGTCTGCACCGTTTTCTCGGCCACCTCGTTTGCGAAAATCCGAGACATGGCGGCGAATTTTTCGGCTTCGGAATCGCCCGCGGCCGCCAGCCGGCCGGCCTTGCGACCGAAGGCGGCGCCGACTTCCACCAGCGCCATGGCGTCGGCCAGGGAAAACATCACCGCCTGCCGGCGGGTCAGCTTCTTCTCGTGGACATGGTTGATCAGGGCGTTGAGGGTCCGGGCGGCCAAGCCGTAAAATTTGGCGCCCACGGCGGGCGTTTCCTTATGGACGGCCGCCATTTCCTCCTCCATTTTCCCGTAAAAGGCGCCCTTGGTCTTGCGGGTGGATTTCCAGCGGAAGGTGCTGACGATGTTTTGCTGAATTTCGCTGGTGCCTTCGTAAATGCAGGTGATCTTGACGTCCCGCTTGATCTTTTCCACCTCGTACTCGCCGATGTAGCCGTATCCGCCCAGGGCCTGCATGGCGTCGTCGGCGGCCCGGTTGGCCACTTCCGAGGCGAAGTATTTGGCCAGGGAGCCTTCCACCTGCAGATCGGATTCCCCGGCGTCCAGCCGCACGGCGATCTCGTCCATGTAGGCCCGGGCCGCGGCCAGCCGAACCATGTGGGGCACGATCAATTTATGGGTGTATCCCTGCTTTTCGCATAGCGGCGCGCCGAACTGCTCCCGCTCTTTGGCGTAGGGGATGGCGATCTCCATGGCCGCCTCCCCGGCGCCGATGGCCATGGCGGCCACCATCAGCCGCGTATAGCCGAAGACCTTGTTGGCCTGCTTGAGTCCCTGTCCGGGAACGCCGCCAATGAGGTTTTCCGCCGGCACCTCCACGTCGTCCAGCACCAGCGGCGAGGTGTTGGAGGCCCGGATGCCGTGCTTTTCCTCGCTCTTGCCGGCGGAGAAGCCGGGCGTGCCCTTTTCCACCACGAAAAAGGAGGGGCCTTCCGGGGCGTTGGCCAGCACCGTGGCGAAATCGGCGTATCCGCCGTTGGAAATAAACTGTTTGGCGCCGTTCAGCCTGTACGCGGTCACCGTGCCGTTCCCGTCGGTGATCGGTTCCGCCCGGGTGGAAAGCGCCGCCAGGTTGGACCCCGCGTTGGGCTCGGTCACGGCGTAGGCCACCAGGACTTCGCCCTCGGCGATGGCGCCCAGCCACCGGGACTTCTGCTCGTCGGTGCCGCCCACCATCAACGGATCGGATCCCAGCTGAATGGCGAAAAAGGCGGTGGCCACTCCCAGGCAGATTTTGGACATCTCCAGGGTCACGGCGCAACAGTCGCGCGCCCCGCCGTCCATGCCGCCGTAGGCTTCGGGGATGAAAAGAAGCTGGAGCCCCACGTCGGGTCCCAGCATTTCCCGAATGGCCTTCTCGGGAAACACCTCGGCCTTGTCCCATTCCAGAATCCGCTCCCGGGTCAGGAGCCGCTTGCGGAGCTGCCGGATCGTGTCCACCACCATCTCGCGGGATTCGTCGTCCAGCCCGTGCAGCGTCGCCGTTTCCTGCGGTGTGCCCGTCATACCGATCCTATTCCTCGTCCTGATGCACGTTGTGTTCTTTGTACGCGCCGCATTCCGCGCAGGCCCGGTGAGGCGCCTTGGCCTCTCCGCACTGGGGGCATTCCATCACCTGCGGAGCGGTCAATTTCTGGTGGGTGCGCCGTTTGTCCCGTTTGGATTTGGATGTTTTTCGCTTGGGAACCGCCATGAGCAATCTCCTAAGTCTCTTTTATTAAAAGAAAAATTCTCAACCCTGCTTCAGGGGAAAAATCCTGGTTCTAGTAATGGAATCCAAAGGAGATGTCAAGAATTTTTCCGGCCGCCTCTTGCTCATGACTGCGGCATATGGTATGGGGGACGTTTTGGTTGGGCTCGTCCATTTGAACGGTTGAGCCGCCCAAAACGGGGGCTTCCGGCCCATTCCGACAAAACGCCGAAGAAAAAGCATCCCCGGAATGGACGCCGGCGGGCTTTTGCCCCAAATTATGAGACCTTTTTACTTATTCCTAATTCTCATCCGCTGTCAAGAGTAATTTGAACCGTGTGGCGGGGAAATTTAATTCGACCGTGAAAAGGAGTGTCCTGGTTCCCCGCTTTGGGGTTTTCGCGTCCCATGGCCTCGACACCCCCCGCCGAAGCCATCTCGAAACGAACCACCATCTTGGCCGCCCATACGCCGGCGGCCAGCCGCTTTTTCAACAAGACGAGGAAATCATGAGCGAAATCGTCACCCGCTTCCCCCCCAGCCCCACCGGCAACCTTCACGTGGGCGGGGCCCGCACCGCGCTGTTCAACTGGCTCTACGCCCGGCACGCCGACGGCCGCTTCGTGCTCCGGTTCGAGGACACCGACCGCCAGCGCTCCACCCAGGAATCGGTGGACGCCATCTTCGACGCGCTGGACTGGCTGGGAATCGACTGGGACGACGGTCCCCACTATCAAAGTCAACGCTTCGACCTCTACGCGGAAAAGGTCGCCGAGCTGGTGGCCGGCGGCCACGCCTACTATTGCGACTGTCCGCCGGAAAAGGTGGAGGAAATGCGCAAACGGGGCATGGCCGCCGGCGGCAAGGCCATGTACGACGGCGCCTGCCGGGAACGGAACCTCCCGCCTGGCGAAAACACCGTGGTTCGGTTTAAAACCCCGCCCGCGGGAACCACGGTGATCGAAGACGCCGTCAAGGGAAACATCGTCTTCCAGAACATGGACGTGGAAGACTTCATCATCCAACGCAGCGACGGCTCGCCCACCTACAACTTCGTGGTGGTGGTGGACGACGTGACCATGGGGATCAACACCGTCATCCGGGGCGACGATCACGTCAGCAACACGCCCAAGCAGATACTGATCTACAAGGCGCTGGGCGCGGAGCTGCCCACCTTCGCCCACGTTCCCATGGTCCTGGGAAAGGACAAAGCCCGCTTGAGCAAGCGCCACGGCGCGCTGTCGGTGACCGAATATCGGGAAAAAGGATTTCTGCCCGACGCCGTCATCAACTACCTGGTGCGGCTGGGCTGGTCCCACGGCGATCAGGAATTCTTCACTCGCGAGGAACTGATCGAGAAATTCAGCCTGGACCACATCGGCACCTCCCCCGGCGTCTTCGATCCCGAAAAGCTGCTGGCGCTCAACGCCGACCACATCCAGGCGACGCCGCCCGCCAGACTGATTCCGCATCTGCGGCCGTTTCTGGAGGAAATCGGCATCGCCGCGGAAGACGAGGCCTATCTCGCCAACGTCGTCCAAACCCTGGCCCCCCGAAGCAAGACGCTGGTGGAAATGGCGGAACAGGCCCGGTTTTACTATGACGAGGTGATCGTCTACGAGGAAAAGGCGGCCCAGAAGTTCCTGAAGCCCAACGTTCTGGACCCGCTTCAGGCGCTCACCGCCGAGCTGGACGCGCTGGACGACTATTCCCACGAGGCGCTGGAAGGGGCCTTCGTTCGGGTGATGGAGGCCCGGGAAATGAAGCTGGGAAAGATCGCCCAGCCGGTGCGGGTGGCCCTGACCGGGAAAACCGCCAGCCCCGGCATTTTCGAGATCATCGAAATTCTGGGGAAAGGCCGGGTGGTTCCTCGCCTGCGGGCCGCGACCGAATTTATTTCCGAAAAAGCGCAAAATGGGGGTTGACGCAATCGCTCCACTGGTGTAGGGAATTGGGCTCACGTCGCTGAGGGATCGTCTAGCGGCAGGACGACGGGTTCTGGCCCCGTTAACCCAGGTTCGAATCCTGGTCCCTCAGCCAAAAAGCAAAGGGAAGCGGAAATGATTTCCGCTTCCCTTTTTTGTTTTTCGCTCGCAGCGCCTTGGAAACGCCCCCGCCAACCTCCGCCCTTTTATCGGAATTCCCGTCCCGCCTCAGAAATCACCGGAGACGCGAAAAACGCACGCCACCGTCTCCTCTTCGTCTCCCTCGCGATCGTAGGCAAGCCCCAATCCCGCACGAACCCCCAAAAGCCGTTCAAGGCCGCGGCTGGCGAAAAACAATCCGGCTTCTCCCTGAACGGGATTCATCAAAACCCGACAGCGATAGCCAAAATAATCGGCAAGGACGGCAAAGGTCACGTCCGGAGCGAGATTGTCGGAATTCAGATGCAGCCGGGCGCCGGCGGTGACGGCAACCGGGTCTTCCGCCGCCGGATTGCCCGGGACAAACTGGCCAGGCAAAAAAAGGCGACCCGTCTCCGCCCCTTCCGCCCGACGGTAGGAAACACGGGAGTACCGATCCACCACGTCTTCCAGCGCGCGGATCCAACGCCCCGGCGCCGTTTTTTCCAAGGTATCGGCCGCGGCCCCCGAAACCAAATTGACCACCAAATCACGCCGGGCCTCGTCCACCTCCCGAAAATCCCCGTCATACCAAGTGAATTCGCTCACCATTTCCGGGCTGCCTTGTTCCCGGGCGTGGGAAGCATCCCGAACAGCCCGAACCAACTCCTCTTCCTTCAAAAACCTTCGCCCGAGGGCGGCGATGAATTCCCGGCCCCATCCGTTTTTCGATTCGAGGGGGGAAGGGTTTTCCCCATCCCCGCCAAGAAAATAAAGGGAAGCGGCGGCTGTGGCCATCTCTCGCTCAGGGGCGCCGATCTTCCAGCCGATTTCGCGAAAATGAACCGTCGGGGACGGCGACGGCGAAGACGTTGAACGGGGCGGAGCCGCCGCAGCCGTCACGACGGCGAGGCCGCCCAAGCGGACCCGGGGCGTGAGCGGAACATCCGCGGCGACGGCAAGGGAAACCATCAAGATCGCCGAAATCCACGAGAAAAGGGCCATTGGAAAAAGGCAACGGGCGGGGTCAAACAACCTCATGAGAAACATCCTTGAAAACCCACGGACGGGAACCGAATAACGAGACCAAGGAGCAACCGATGATCCCCGACGTTTATTCCGATTTTGCTCCGTTTTGGGCGGTCGCCTCGCGAAATCTGCCGCGAAACGCCGGTTGTCCGAAAACGGAGGAAGCGTAAAAGGAAGGGAACGTAAAAAAAGCTATAGGAGATTTATGCGGGAAGGAAAATGAGGGGAAGGAGAAATCGGATGGGGGAAAATCCTACCGAGGAAGGCAAGCCGCGGAGAAACGGGCGAAAGAGGGTCTTCCGCATCGCGGAAACGGAGGGCGGCGGGACAAGATGCGAAGGATGAAAATTCGATTTGGCGTCGCACCGGATCGCACGGGTCCACATCGAAATGGCGACGTTTCGGGAGTCCTTCGATCGGAACCTGGAGGCAACCGCACATGAGACTTTCCGGAACCGGCTGGGGTCATTTCTGCAATTTGTCTAGGTGATCCAACAGCACGCCCGCCTTTTTCTTCTCCTCCACGGAAGCGCCGCTTTTCAGAATTTTTTCCAATTCCTGCTTGGCCTTGTCCACGGTGGGCGGCGGCGGAGGAGGCGGTTTTTTCTTGAACCAAATGTGGTAAACGAAGACCAGAAACAGGACGGTGACGAAAATGGCCCCCTGGTCGTCCTCGGGCATTTCCGTTGCGTTGCAGAGAAAGAAAACGAAAAACAGCGCGACGACAAGATCCATTCCACCGCCTTGGAACCAAGCGCCGGGTTCACCGGAACATGTATAGACCGTTATGTAATGGACGGCGATGTTCCGCCGGCCGCGGAACCGAAAACGATCCCGATCTCCGCCGCCGATGCAACAGATATCCCCCGCCATTCCCAACGTCGGCAACAGAAGCGTCCACGGTTCGGGCGTTGGCCGGTAGACCAACAGAACCCGAACCCCGTCCACCCGGGCGAGGTCGTAGTCCACCGCCAAATCGTGGCGAGGAAATGGCTGGGCGCCCTCCTTTTCAAATGGATTTTCGCCCGAATAGATGGCGATTCCAGCTCGGGAGCCTGGGAAAATGGGCGGCGGCAGTTGCGGGAAAAAACGAAAGATGCCGAGGCCGGAGGCGGAAGATCCCTTGAGGCCCAGACCCGCCCGAACGGTTTTCGGGTGGGGCGTCCGCCTGGGAAAAACCATCCAAAACGCCGGCCCCCCCATTCGTGGACAATCCGGCTGTCCGTTTTGCGCGGACCCTCGGCTTTCCGTCCCCGCCTCGCGACGGGTTTGGCCCTCGTCAACCACGAAACAATTTCTTTTACACCAAGTTTGACGCGGAAGTCGACCCAAAAATGGGAGTTCTTTCCGTCCATTCCGAGGAAACGGCGGTCTTTGGGGCGTTGGCCGCAATACCGTTCACTTTGGGATTTCAATGGGTCAATCGTGCCAGATTGACCAAGGGCGTTGCGATACGCTCTTATCTTTTTTCGGCAAATGAACGGTATTGGCGTTAGCCGGAAGAAAAAATTGGAGCGAAGAATGAGGCGCCATCGGATAGGAAAAACCGTGCAGGCGGATCGGGGAGCGGGAACGCATCGGCCGCTCAGGCGTTCGGCTACCTATAAACAAACCGCGCCAGGGGATAAATCCCCCGGCTGATTGGGAAAAGCTCGCCAAAGCGGGCTCCCGACTTCCTCTGGCTTCAAAAAAAGTGAACGCCCCGCAGGGCGCCGCTATTCAGGAGCAGCCAGCCGGATTTCATCCTCTGGCGGCCAAAAGCGGTATGTTCATCCCCGCCGATCGCCTATGAACCGGAAAACAACGACGGTTCCACCAGGTTTCCGTCGGCGTCAAATCGCGGGGCGATGGGCGCTTCCACGGATGCCCCTTCCACTTTGGAAATTTCTTCTGCCAACGCCTCGCTCACCCAGATTTCATCCAAATGCATCGTATCCCGGATCAAAATGGCCCGAACCTTCTCCGGCGAAATCGGTCCGAGGGTCGTGAAACCGGCCTGGATGGCTTTTTCTTCGGTGGGCATCCGGATGGGAATGAAGGCTTTGTGCAGGGAACGGCTGGTCAGGGCGTTGATCAGGGTCGCCTCGTAATCCATTTCCTGGAACATCCGCTCGGTGACGATGTCGGCGTTGCCCAGGCCGATGGCGTTTCCGGCCGTCTTTTGGGAAAGGCGGAGAAGGACGACCCGGGTGGCGTGAAAGACCTTGGAAAAATCGCTTTCCTTCAGGTCGAACGCCCGCCCCGTGACATTGGGGTCCATCCCGGAACCGCTGATTTCCTTGCCGATTCGACCGATCACCAGCAGGTCGGCCTCCTTCAAGGGAAGTCCCGGAAACCGTTCCTTGGCCATTTCCAACAGTTCAGGTTCCCGATCCGCCATCCGATCCGCCATCACCGGCTCCGCGTGACAGATCCGATCTTCCTCGTTTTCCACAACGGCCAGGCCAAAGCGAAAATTGGTCTCGGAAAGCAGCGCCGCGCCCATCTCCCGCAGCAGCGGCGCGAAGCCGTGAAGCAACGCGTGATCGTGAAACGCCATGGCGCCTTCGTGCTTCCCCATGCCGACGCAGAGCATTTTGAACAGGCCGCTTTCCACCTCCGCCTTGAATTTGGTGTGGGGCTTGATCCGATTGATGCAGATGGAATGGTCGGCGTCCAGCGCGTCGGCGGAAAACCAGACCGGAACGTCGTCCCGGACCGTTCCCACTTGGCGAACCTCCAGAGAAGAGACCGCGGGCGCGCCCGCGGAATCCTCGGTCACGCCCAGATGCTCCAGAACGCTTGCCTGTCCCTCCGGCGTGGCGCCGCCATGGCTGCCCATGGCCGGCACGACGAACGGCTCGGCGCCGATCTCGCGAATTCGACCGCAAACCAGCGCGACCAGCTCCGGAAGCCGGTCAATGCCCCGGCTACCCACGCCAACGGCGACCCGATGGCCCGTCCGGACGCCGGAATCCGCCAAGGCCCGGTCCACCGGCTCCGTCAGTTCGTCCGCCAACGACTCGATGGCGGAGGCGGCTCGCCGGAGCCGGACTCGATGGAACCGCGGAAAAGGAAAATCCCGTTCAATAAATGGAGAGTAACGCATTGGGCTTGACATCCTTTATTCAATTCGGTAACAGTGGTCTGACCTCCGACTACCAGATATCTACCTTTTTCACAAGCGGCCGTCCAACGGCCATCTCTCCTCGCGGCAAACGGCCTCCAGACGCAAGACCATCGCGCCGAACGGGCCAACGGTGATACCGGCGGAACGGTTCCGCCCAACTGAAATCTCATTCTTCAAGGAGGGGCAATGACGAAAAAACTGCTGGCAACCCTGATCGCCGTCGCGATGATTTTCTCCATGGCGCCGGCGGAATCCGAAGCGGCGGACAGCCTCATCATCGCCACCGCCACCACCGGCGGCACCTATTACCCCGTGGGCGTTGCAATCGGCACCCTCATCAGCGTCAAGCTGGCCAAGGACGATCAGATCACCGCCACCGCCATCAACTCGGCCGGCTCCGGCGAGAACGTCCAGATGCTCAAAAACAACGAGGCCCATTTGGCCATTCTCCAGGCCCTGTTCGGACTCAACGCCTACTACGGCCAAGGGCCTTACGAGGGACAGGCCGTCAAGGACTTCCGCTCGGTGACCATGCTTTGGGAGAACGTGGAACATTTCACGGTCCTCCAAAAATACGCCAAAACCGGCACCATCATGGACCTCAAGACCCTGGGCGACAAGTTTTCCATCGGCAAACGGGGCAGCGGAACCGAGGGCTCCGGCCGGACGATCCTCTCCGCCCTGGGCATCGACCCGGAAGCCGATCTTCAGCTTGAATTTTTGGGCTACAACCCCTCCGCCCAGGCCATGATGGACGGCCGCATCGCCGGCATGAACACCCCCGCCGGCCCGCCCGTGGCCGCCGTCACCCAGCTCTACGCCCAGATGGGCGAAAAACGGGTCGAAGTGCTGGACTTCACCGACGACCAGCTCGCCGCCATCAACGCGGAATATCCGATCTGGGACCGTTCCGTGGTCAAGGCCGGCACCTACCCGGGCCAGAAAGAAGACATCAACACGATTTCCCAGCCCAACTTCCTGGCGGTGCGCCCCGACATCTCCGAGGAGACCGTCTACAAAATCACCAAGACCATCTACGAGAATCTGCCCTTCCTGGTGGGCATCCACAAGGCCACCACGGCCATGAGCCTGGAGCGGGCCATCGTGGGCCTGCCGGTGCCGCTGCATCCCGGCGCGCTGAAATATTACGAGGAGCAGGGCATCGAGGTTCCCGAGGCATTGAAGGCCGCCGAATAGCGGTTCGTCCTTAACGGTTCGGCGGGGCCGCTCCGGCCCCGCCGGTTCATTCCCATCGGAGTTCCCATGCCCGAATCCCCCGAAGTCGTCAAACCCGGCGCGGTCGCAGACGCGGCCCTCGAAAAGGAAAAAGGCGGAGAAGTCTCGGCCGCCCAGCGTCGCCTTTCCGGAATCCATCTTCGAATCGTTTACTGGGCCGGCGTGGCCATGTCCCTGTTTCATCTCTGGATCAACACCGTTGGCATCATGCCGGAGATTCAGCGCAACGCCATCCACTTCGCCTTCATCCTGTTCATGGGCTACATCATCTATCCGCCCGTCAAACGATTTGCGCGACAGACCCTGGCCTTGGACTACGGCCTGGCGGTCCTTTCGGTAACCACCGGCGTGTATCTCGTGCTGTTCGAAGACGCCCTGCACGCCCGGAACCAAGTCCCCACCCAGGTGGACCTGATTTTCGCCGCCATCGCCATCGTACTGATGATCGAGATCACCCGGCGAACCGCCGGCTACATCATTCCGGCCATCTCCGCCGTGTTTCTAGGCTACGCGCTCTGGTTCGGGAAATACATGGGCGGCCTCTGGAACTTTCCCGGCGTCACCGCGGAGCGAATGCTCTACCGGATGTATTTCGCGCCGGACGGCATTTTCGGCCAGATCGCCACGATCTCCTCCACCTTTGTTTTCCTTTTCGTACTCTTTGGGGCGTTTCTGCTCAAATCCGGCGCTGGGGATTTTATCATCCGGCTTTCCGTGGCCATGATGGGCAAAATGGTGGGCGGCCCGGCCAAAATGGCGGTCTTCGCCAGCGGGCTGATGGGGTCCATATCCGGCAGCGCCGTGGCCAACACCGTGGGCACCGGCTCCATCACCATCCCGCTCATGAAAAAGGTCGGCTTTCGGCCCCAGTTCGCCGGCGGCGTGGAGGCGGCCGCATCCACCGGCGGCCAGCTCATGCCGCCCATCATGGGCGCCGGCGCCTTCATCATGAGCCAATGGACGCAAATTCCCTACCTGACCATCGTGGGCGTCGCCATCTTGCCGGCGATCATCTACTTTCTGACGGTCGCCTTTTTCGTCCACATCCGCGCCCGGAAAATGGGACTCAAGACGCTGGAAGACCACGAAATCCCAAAAATCATGAACGTGCTGCGGGACGGCTGGCATTTCTTCATCCCCATCGGCGCGCTCATGGGGCTGTTGATCTACGGCTACACGCCCACCTTCGCCGCCTGCGCCGGCGTCGCCTCCATCGTGGTGGCGAGCTGGATCAACCCGAAAACCCGCATGAAACCCATGGACGTGATCGACGCGCTGGCCCTGGGCGCGCGAAACATGATCTCCACCGGCGTCATTCTGCTGTGCTCCGGCATCGTCATCGGCGTGGTTTTGATGGTGGGGGCGGGGATCAAGTTTTCCATTATGATCTCGGCCATCTCCGGCGGCAGCCTGTTCGTCACCATCGTCCTGGTGGCCATCGCCTCCCTGATCCTGGGCATGGGGCTTCCGGTGACCGCATCCTACATCGTGCTGGCGGTGCTGGCCGCGCCGTCCATGGAGATGATGGGCACATCCCTGATCGCGGCCCACATGCTCATTTTCTGGTACTCCCAAGACGCCAACGTCACCCCGCCGGTCTGCCTGGCGGCCTATTCCGCCTCGGGCATCGCGGGCAGCAAGCCGCTGGCCACCGGCTTCGAATCGTGGAAGCTGGCCAAGGGGATTTACATCATCCCGCTGCTGTTCGTGTATTCCCCGCTGCTGTTCCAGGGGCCGACCTGGCAGGTGTTTGAAACGGCCATCCTGGCCACCTTGGGCATGTTCTGCGCCGCCGTTTTCTTCGAAGGATTTCACTTGAAACGGCTGAACGGGTGGTTCCGGCTGGGGTACCTGGCCGCGGCGACCCTCTGTCTGTGGCCCAAAATGCATCTGCACGTGGGCGGGGCGCTCCTCTTCGCCGGACTGGTGGCGGCGCAGAAAATGCTGATTCTCCGGAATGCCGAAACCGCGGCCGAATTGGCGGCCAATGGCCGGTAAGCCCATGCACAACCTGTTCAAAAAAATCCCGCAGCGAAAGGTCAGCCATCGGGTTTGCGATCAAATCCAGGAGCTGATCGCGTCTGGACGGTTGCGCCCGGGCGAGCGACTTCCGTCGGAGCGGGAGTTGACGGCCCTGTTCGACGTGAGCCGTTCCTCGGTGCGGGAGGCGATTTTAAAGCTGGAGTGCCTGGGCTTCGTGGAGCAGCGGCACGGCGAGGGAACCTTCATCAAATCGGTGACCGACGCTCCCCTGGCCGAGGCCGGGGCGGTGCTGGTGGGCCGGGAGGATTTTCTGTTCGACCTGATGGAAGTCCGCAACGAACTGGAGACCTGGGCCGCCGCCCTGGCGGCGGAACGGGCCTCCGACGCCGAAATCCGGGAAATGCGCGAGATCGTCGCCGCCATGGCCGCGGCCCGGGAAGAGCGGGCCCGGGGCCACGAGATGAATTTTCGGCTCCATTTCCTGATTTCCCGCGCCGGCGGAAATCGCTTTCTGCCCCACATCATGGAAACCATTTCCGATTGGATCAAACGGGTGACCCACGCCGTATACACCGATTTGTACGACGACCGCGCCGTCTACGACCATCTGCTGGACCAGCACCGCGCCATCGTGGAGGCCATCGCCAGCCGCGATCCCGAGGCGGCTTCCGCGGCAATGGAGAAACACCTCCGGTTCGCCGTGGAGGCGGCGCGGCGCGATCCCGGAAAGATGGCGGCGAGGTGACGCGATGAAATGCAGCCTTTCCGGCTGTCCGGGGGTTTACGCCCAACGCCGGATTCTTCACGTCGTGCGGGACCGAGGGGAAGCGATTCTTTTTGACGGCGTTCCCGTCGAAATTTGCGATCTATGCGGCGACACACTTTTCGCTCCTGAAACCATCCGGCGTCTCGAAGAGTTGGTAAAATCCAACATCCCGCCCAAGGGCTTCGCTCCCATTTTCCAGTTTTGATCCAATCATGTCTCCAGAATTTGCGAAGGAAAACAATTTGATGTCCCATTTTTATTCTTTGGTATCAACCCGGGCATTCTCCCGCATTCTTCCCCGAAAAGTTGAACTCGTGCCCTCGCGGGACCTTCTCCGCGCCCAAAATTTCGACCGAATCCGGAAATCGACCACAACATGATCCGCCCCCCTTTCCATCTCCTCCGGAAACGACTGCGGGGCGAACTCCACACCGACGCCGTCCGGCGAAGCCTCCTTTCCACCGACGGAAGCATTTTCCAAGTCATTCCGGCCGCCGTGGCTTATCCTCGGGACGCCGAGGACGTGGCCGAGACGCTCCGGTTCGCCCGGGAACACCGCGTTCCGATTCACGCCCGGGGCGCGGGGAGCGGGTTGTGCGGATCGGCGGTCGGGCCGGGAATCGTCGTCGATTTCACCAAATTCATGAACCGGCTGCTGGAGCTGGACCTGGAGAACCGGACCTTCACCTGCGAGCCGGGATACCGGTTCGGGGAACTTCAGGCCCGACTGAAAAACGAGGGGCTGTTCTTTCCGCCCGACCCCTCCAGCGGGGAATACGCCACCTTCGGCGGCATGGCCGGGACCAACGCCAGCGGCGCCCATTCCGTGAAGTACGGCAACGTGGCCGACTACCTGGAAGACGCCGAGCTGGTGACCGGGGACGGCCGGACGATCCGGCTTTCGGAAATCCTGGAAACGCCCATCCCCGACCTGCCGGAAAATCTCCGGGCCATCGCGGAACTCTACCGCGAACACCAAACGGAAATCTCCGCCGCCTATCCCGACACTCGATTCAACACCGCCGGATACAATCTGCGGAACCTGATCCGGGACGGCCGGCTGGACCTCCGCCGGCTGATCGTCGGAGCCGAGGGGACGTTGGGCGTGGCCACCCGCCTCACCTTCCGCCTGCTTTCCAAACCGGAGCGGAACACGCTGGTGGTCGCCTTCATGGACGACATCGTCGCCTCGGCCCGGGCGGTTCAGGCGATTTTGCCCATGGAACCGTCGGGCATCGAGATCATGGACCGCTCCCTGCTGCGCCTGGCCCGAAGCGAGGCCCCGGCGTTGCGCTCCGCCATTCCGGCGGACGTGGACAATATTCTGCTGGTGGAATTCGACGATCCCGACTGCGTGGAAAACGCGCGGGCGGCGACGGAGCTGCTGGCCTCCGGCGGCTTTACCGACCGGGTTCACATGGCGGCGACCCCGGCGGAAAAGGCCGATTTCTGGGGGGTGCGCAAGGCGGCGGTGCCGATTCTCTACCGGCTCAAGGGCGAACGGAAAATCCTGGCCCTCATCGAAGACGCGGCGGTGCCCACCGACCGGCTGGTGGACTATTTCGAGGGCATTTATCGGATTCTCGGGAGCCACGAGGTCGATTTCGTCACCTACGGCCACATCGCCAAGGGCCTGCTCCACACCCGGCCGCTGCTGAATCTGAAAGACCCGGCGGACGCGGCCCGCCTGCGCCCCGTCGCCGACGACTTCTTCGAACTGGTCCACGGACTGGGCGGCGCGGTTTCCGGCGAGCACGGCGACGGAAGGCTGCGAAGCGCCTACATCCGCCGCCAGTATCCCACGATTTACCCACTGTTTTCACAAGTGAAATCCCTGCTGGACCCGGCGGGCATTTTCAATCCCGAGATCATCACCCGGCATGATCCGGACCAGATGCGGAAGGCCCTTCGATTCGGGGCCGATTATTCCGCCCGACCGCCGGTTCGGAAAACGGCACTGGAATGGCCGGACGGGTTGTCGCGGGAGATCGAATCCTGCCATGGCTGTTCCAAATGCACCACCGTGACCGACGCCACCCGGATGTGCCCGGTGTTCAAGGCCACCCGGGACGAGGCCGACGCGCCCAAGGCCAAGGCCAATCTACTGCGGAATCTGGCCGCCGGACGGCTGGCGGACCATTCCCTCTTCGACGCGGCGGTTCGGGACGTCATTTCCCGCTGCATCGGCTGCGGAAGCTGCCTGCGGGAATGCCCCAGCCGGGTGAACATTCCCAAGCTGGCCATGGAGGTCCGGGCCGCCTACGCTCGAAGGTTCGGCGTTTCCCCGGCGGACCATCTGCTGACGGCGGCGGAACCGGCGGGACGGCATATGCGGAAACTGGCGGCGGTGGCGGGACCGGCGGCGGAAGCGCCGATTCTTCGCGCCCTGGGAGAGCGACTGACCGGGATTTCCGCGAAACGTCCATTGCCGGCCTTCGCGGGGCGAGACCTGCGGGAGCGGTTGGGCGCGGAAGCGGTTGCGGAACAGAATCCGGTTTCGCGGCGGGGAACGGGGCATCCCCGCGTCCTTTTTTTCGCGGGCTGCGCGGCCCGGTACCTGACGCCGGAAGTGGGCGAAGCGGCGGTGCGGCTGATGCGATCTGCCGGGATGGCGGTGACCGTTCCCGAGCAACACTGCTGCGGCCTGCCCATGCTGGCCAAAGGCATGGCGGAAACGGCCCGGACGCGGGTGGCGGGCAATCTGGCCCGGTGGGAATCGCTGTTGCGGAAGGTGGATTTCGTGGCGGTGACCTGCTCCTCCTGCCGGCTGGCGCTGCGGGAGGAATGGCGGTATCTGAATGATTCGCCGCTGGTTCGCTCCGTTGGAGAACGGGTGATTTCGGCAAGCCGGTTGCTGATGGAATATCGGGAGCGGCTGGAGTTGATCGGGCACACGGGGCGGATTGCCTACCATGCGCCCTGCCATCTGCGGGGGACCGAAGACGACGGCGCTTCGCCGGCGCTGCTGCGTTCCTTGCCCGGGGCCGAGGTCGTCGACCTCTCGGCCGGCTGCTGCGGCATGGCCGGAAGCTGGGGAATGAAAGCCGAGAACGTGGAGTTGAGCCGGGAAATCGGTTCGGATTTGATGCGGAAGCTGGCGGCCTCCGGCGCGGACGTGGCGGCGACGGATTGCCCGACGTGCCGGATGCAGATGGAGGAGATGGGGTCAATCAAAGTCGCCAATACGCTGGAATTGATCGAGGAACTCGGAATTTCCTGAAGACCATTTCATGGAAAAACCCATGCGATGGACAACGCGGGATCGTTTTGGGCATAAAATCTATCTGACCGACGGAAGATGGAGACACATCGACGTGAAAAAGATATTTCCAAGGCGCGACTACAAGCTCCATCTGGTTTTCGAAAAAGGTGAAGAGGTTCTCTTCGATGTTACCCCTATTTGGAAAATGGGGTTTTCTCCCGCCTCAAGAATCGAAAGGTCTTCAACTCCGTTCGGCCATTCCTTGGGAGCCTTCAATGGAATAATGGCTTGGATTTGTCCCCGGATACGCTTTACAGCCGGGACGACGACTCCGACGACGACTGGGCCTGCCAGTCCGAAGACCACTGGGACGATTAATCCTTAGCGTTGTATTTGAGATTGGCGACGAGTGCGCTTCGATACAGCCGGTTAATGCAACCTCGTCCGTGTAGTCGCCCAGAAGGTGCAGATGCCATTTCGGCCGGCCATCATCGGATGCAGGCCTGGGATGACGCGTACCTGCTTAAAATCCTGAAGGCTTAGAGTAGAGTTACTTGCGATCACCCTGGACATGCCCCCGCTTCCCTCCCTTCCTGCCATTTTATCTTCCCAAAAAATTTTCGCCCCCCGTTGACAGAAGGAAGTAAGGATATACATTTTTTTCTCGCATGGCGTTTTTTGTTCTTATTGAAACGATTTTCAGCCCCAAAACCTCTTGCCAAAGGATGGTTGCGCACAATGGTTAAACAAATTCATGCCGCCGCTTGGGTCCGGTCTACCGTCTTTGTTGCAATCGCTTCCTTGGTTTTCCTGATTTCGCCCGCAATCGGCGGGGAATATCCGATCCCTCATCTGACGGGTGGGAACCAAGACTGGAACGATTACCTTCTTGTGGATAATTTTGACGATTCCGCCGGGAATTTCACGATTCGGATTTACGATTCAGGCGGCCAGATATACGAGAACGAATTTATCATCAATGGTTTTTCTTCGCGTGCAATCGATTTGAAGTCGCTGGCAGATGGCGGGGATTGCGGGCTCGTCACCACCGAAGCGGATGACGATCTCCAATTTCGCTTGGCCTTTGAAAACCGGGTTGGCGGTGGCGTTGCCGAATTTGCGCTCGAAGACCGCGAAGACGATGAGCTTTCTTTTCTTTTCAGCAATTTTTCCTCCAACATTGACTGGAAGGGAACGGCCTTGGCCAACCTGAACAGCCAAACCGCCGACGTTAAATTATATGTAATTTCAGAGGGTAACGTTTTGGAATCCACAACGCTGTCCATTCCTCCATTCTCCAAAGTTGCGGCGTTTCATTACGAATGGTTTCCGGGCCTTTCTCTGGATCAGGTCCAAGTCATAGCGGCCGTATCCAATATCGATTTGTCCGGAATCGTAATTTATGGTTCTCTGCAATCCGAGAAGCTTTTGTTTTCCAAAGCCAGAAATCAATTGGGGATATCCCGAATTTTGGCGAATTATGAGAACTCTTGGGATTACGGGGAGGATTATTACGGCATCGTAAGGAATCGGCCTTCCGGCGTGGCGGGAGATTGGGAAATCGGGGATCGAACCTTCGTGGCGGAATTCGAAACCCAACTCGATGAAGATGATGGACAAATCGAGATTGGAACTTGTGTTTCCGTGGATATCGAGGATGGCCGAGTGTTTGAAATCGAAAGCGAGCCTTTGGCCGATTGCGGAATCTCGGAAGACACCGGCCACGACGATTCGGGCGGTGATGCCGATGACGACTCTTCTTCAGACGACGACAGTTGGTGGGATGACGAGGATTTCTACGGAATCGTGGAAGCGCGGCCGACCGGAGCGGCGGGAACATGGTCCATTGGCGGAAGAACCTTCACGACCGATTCGGGAACCGCAATCCAAACCGACGACGGCCCGGTTTCGGTCGGAGCTTGCGTTTCCGTGGATTTCGACGATGGCCGAGTGTTTGAAATCGAAAGTGAACCCCTTGCCGACTGTGGAATCTCCGGCGATACCGGAGACGGCGGTTCGGATAGCGGGTGGGATGACGACGATTTCTACGGAATCGTGGAAGCGCGGCCGACCGGAGCGGCGGGAACATGGTCCATTGGCGGAAGAACCTTCACGACCGATTCGGGAACCGCAATCCAAACCGACGACGGCCCGGTTTCGGTCGGAGCTTGCGTTTCCGTGGATTTCGACGATGGCCGGGTGTTTGAAATCGAAAGTGAACCCCTTGCCGACTGTGGAATCTCCGGCGGTAACGGCGACGATTCCGACGACATGGACGACGACGACGACTAATTCTTAGCTTTGCCGCCGGGGACGGAGAGGCGATACGTGCCGCCGCCCAAAGGTCCCGACCAGATAAACTGCGGCGCCCATCCTCCGACGATTTAAAGCTTCGCATTCCGCAAGCCCGAAGGAAAGCCCCCGCCTCGGCGGGGGCTTTTCATTTTGAATGAAACGTCCTACAAGAAAGGAAAGCGGAAGCACGGGTCGCCAGGTCCGTTTTCATCGGCTTCGGGCAAACCTTCCGCCGGAAGAAGCGTTCCGCCCCCGAGAGACGCGGCGGACCCGGCCGCTGGACATGTTCCCGTTTCCACCTCGCCGCCGCTTGTCCACCCAATATTCGCGGGAACGCCATTCCGCCCATCCGAACCGTTTCCGAGGAGGGTCTCCCATGGCCGTCGCAGACCGAAGCCGGAAGGATCTACGGAAGGAACTGGAAGCCCTACGCCGCCGGATCGCGGAATTGGAAACGGCGGCCCCGCAAGAAACCGCCGATGCATCGCCGTTGCTGGAACGTTTTTTTGACCAAAACCCGCTTCTGATTGCCATCCTCGACCGAAATTTCAACTTCATTCGCGTCAACCGGGCCTACGCCGCCGCCTCCCGCAAAACGCCGGATTTCTTTCCCGGCCGAAATCACTTCGAACTGTACCCCCACCAGGAAAACCAGCGGATTTTCGAGAAGGTCCGGGATACCGGCCGTCTTTACCGGGCCTTTGCCAAGCCCTTTGCGCACCCCGACCAGCCCGAGCGGAACATGACATACTGGGACTGGACCCTGACCCCGTTGTGCGCGAATGACGGCGCCATCTCGGAACTGTCGCTTTCCCTGCTGGACGTGACCGAACGGCAAAAATGGGAAATATCCATCCACGAAAACGCGGAACAGGCCCGGACCATCGCGGGAAATCTCCCCGGCCTGGTCTACCAGCTGGAAAAAACCATCGACGGGGCGCACCGGTTCCGCTTCGTGGGAGAAGGAGCGCGGGGACTTTTCAACCGGTCCCCCGAAGAAGTGCTCGCCGACCCGGAGGCCTTCTTTTCCCTCGTTCATCCCGACGACCGCCAAAGCCTGTGGGAGACGATCGAAGAATCCGAAAAGACCCTTTACCCTTTTTTCCACGAACATCGACTGCTCCTCGACGACGGAACCGAAAAATGGGTGCAGACCCGCTCCACACCGGCTCGGACAACAAGCGGCGCAACCATCTGGAACGGCTTGGCCCTCGACGTCACCGACCGCAAGCGGGCCGAGGAACGGCTCCGGGCCGTTTTCCACATGTCGCTGGACATAATCTGCGTGGCCGACATCCGAACCGCCACGTTCCTGCAGGTGAACCCCGCGTTTATGAAAACCCTCGGGTATTCGGAAGCGGAACTCCTGGGCCGCCCGTTCCTCGACTTCATCCATCCCGACGACGTGGCCGCAACCATCGCCACGGTCGAAAAGGAGTTGCGAAAAGGAAACGCCGTCCTTTCCTTCGAGAACCGATACCGCCGGAAAGATGGCCAATACCGCTGGCTCGAGTGGAAATCCCAGCCCGATCCGGCAAAGGGGATCACCTTCGCCATCGCCCACGACGTGACCGAACGGAAATCCCGGGAGGAAAACCTCCAACGTCGAGGAGATTATCTGCAAGCGCTCAACGAAGTGGCGGCCCTGCTTTTGGAACCCGCCGGCGAAATTCCATGGCAAGGCGTGGTGGAGCGGATCGGCCCGGCATCGGACGCCAGCCGATCATACGTGTTTCTCAACGAAACCGACGCCGAAGGCCGCCTGCTCATGAATCAAAAGGCCGAATGGTGCGCCAACGGCATCGAGCCGGAAATCGACAATCCCTTCCTCCAAGGTCTATCCTACGAGGAACGTTGTCCTCGCTGGAAATCGATTCTCGCCCGAGGGGAAACCATCAGCGGCCGGGTGCGGGATTTCCCGGAATCCGAAAGGGAAGACTTGTCCGCCCAAGGCGTTCTGGCCATCCTGGCCATTCCTTTATCGCTCGACAATAAGTTCATCGGCTTCATCGGCTTCGACAATTGCCGATCCGAAATCGAATGGGGCGCCGCCGACCAGACCTTTCTCAAAGCGGCGGCCAATATGCTGATTCAATCTCTGCAAAGACGCGACGACTTGGAAGCGCTTCGGAAAAGCCGGGAACGGCTGGACCTGGCTCTTCGGGGAACCCGGGCCGGGCTCTGGGAGCTGGACCTGCGGGCGGACAAAATCCGGATCGACGAGCGCGCCGCGAAGATGGTGGGCTATCAACTGAACGAACTGAAACCGGTTGCTTCCGCGGAATGGCTCCAGTTCTGCCACCCGGAGGACGCGCCGACGATGGATGCCGCTCTGCGGGACTGCCTGGAGGGAATATCCCGCTTTCTGGAAATCGAGTGCCGAGTCCAGCACAAGGACGGCCATTGGGTTTGGGTATCCGACCGCGGCATGGTGGTGGAATGGGACGAAGACGGAACGCCCATCCGGATGGCCGGCACCGCCATCGACATCGGGGACAAAAAAAGTGCGGAACTTGCGCTTCAACGGAACCGGGACCTGCTGGCCAATGCCGAACGGCTGGCCGGCGTGGGAAGTTGGGAATGGAACATTCCATCGGACCGGTGGGAGTTTTCGGAAAACTGGCGACGAATCCACGGCGTCTGCGCCGAATCCCTGACCAGCGGAGAGCTGATCCAAATCGCCCATCCGGAGGATGCCCCCGCCATCCGCGACGCGTTTCGGGAAGCGCTGGAAGAAACCGGCGTCTATGAAATCCGGCACCGCATCCGACGGGCAGACGACGGGGAAATCCGGCATATTCTCGCTTGCGGGGAATTGGAGCGGACGGCCGACGGGCGGCCCCGGCGACTCTCCGGCGCGGCCCAGGACGTGACCGAGAAGGCCCGGATCGAAACCGCCCTGCGCCAAAGCGAAACCGAATACCGGATGATCGTGGAGAACCAGGCCGACCTGGTGGTGAAGGTCGATCCCGAAGGCCGGTTTCTGTTCGTTTCGCCCTCCTATTGCCGCCTGTTCGGGAAAAGCCGGGACGAACTGCTCGGCCAAACCTTTATGCCGCTGGTCCATGAAGCGGACCGGGAAGCCACGGCCGAGGCCATGAAGGCCCTGTTTCGGCCGCCCCACGAGGCGTTCATTGAACAGCGGGCCATGACCCGGGACGGATGGCGGTGGCTTTCCTGGAGCGACAAGGCCATTCTGAACGAATCCGGGGAAGTGTCGGAAATCGTCGGCGTGGGGCGCGACATCACCTATCGGAAAAAGGCGGAAGCCGACCTGCGGGAGAGCGAGTCCCGCTATCGGGCGTTGTTCGACAACGCCCCCCTGGGCATGTTCACCTCCTCGCCGGAAGGTCGCTTCACCGCCGTCAACCAGGCCCTGGCCGACATGCTGGGCTATTCCACCCCGGAGGAGTTGGTGGCGAGCGTCACCGACATCGCCCAAGAGATTTACGTTCACCCCGAAAGGCGAGCCGAAATCTTCGAAATCATCCGGAACGGCAACGACGTGGTCACTTTCGAAAACGAATACTTCCGCCGCGACGGAGAAACGTTTATCGCCAACCTCAACGTGGTGATCATGGGGGAGGAATCCGGCAATCCGCCCTACCTGCTCGGGATGGTGGAAGACATCACCGAACGGAAGCGTGGAGAAAAGGAACGGCTGGCCCTGGAACAAAAAATCCAGGAAACCCAGAAGCTGGAAAGCCTGGGCGTCCTGGCCGGGGGCATCGCCCACGACTTCAACAACATCCTCATGGCCGTGCTGGGCAACGCGGATCTGGCGCTGGACCGGCTGCCGGCCATGTCGCCCGCCCGGGAAAACCTTCGGGAAATCGAGCACGCCTCCCGCCGGGCCGCCGACCTTTGCAGCCAGATGCTGGCCTACTCCGGCAAAGGCAAATTCGTGATCGAGCCCATCGATCTTTCGGCCCTGGTGAAAGAAATGCGCCATCTGCTGGACGCCTCCACCTCCAAAAAAGCGGTGCTGCGGCTGGAACTGGCGGAAGGCGTTCCCGCCGTCCGGGGAGACGCCACCCAGATCCGCCAAGTGGTCATGAATCTGGTCATCAACGCCTCCGAGGCCATCGGGGAACGCAGCGGGATGATCACCGTCTCCACCGGCGTTCGGGACTGCGACGCGGAATTCCTGGAAGCGACCTTGCTCAAGGAGAACGTCCGTCCGGGCCGTTTCGTTTTTCTCGCGGTTTCCGACACCGGATGCGGCATGACGGCCGAAACCCGCCGACGGGTGTTCGAACCGTTTTTCACCACCAAATTTACGGGCCGCGGCTTGGGCATGTCCGCCGTGCTGGGCATCGTTCGCGGCCATAAAGGAACCTTGATCCTCCAGAGCGAACCGGGCCAGGGGACGGAATTTACCCTTCTCTTTCCGGCGCTTTCCGAAGCTGTGGAGATTCCGGCCCGGGCGCAGCCGAACCCCGGGGAGCGCGAGACCCTCAACGGTTGCATTCTGCTGGTGGACGACGAGGAAACCATCCGCGCCCTGGGTCGCCAAATGCTGGAGCGAATCGGCTTCGAAGTCATCACGGCGCGGGACGGGGCCGACGCGCTGATGATTTACGAAAACCTGTCCGACCGCATCGATCTGGTCTTGCTGGACCTGACCATGCCTAAAATGGACGGCGAGGAGGCGATGGATGCGCTGCTTCGATTCGATCCAAACGTCCGGATCGTCCTCAGCAGCGGCTATTCGGAACACGAGATTTCATCCCGCTTTTCGGGCCGAGGGCTGGCCGGCTTTCTCCAGAAGCCCTACACGCTGTCCCGGCTACGGGAACGGCTGGGACAGGCGTTGGCCGGGGAACGCCCGGTCGATTAACGTCGGACCCCATCCTCCGGACACCGGTCCCCCCGCTCCGTCCCGGCGGGGGCGACGGAATCCGGCCGGACCCTCCCGCCCCCGGACTCTCCCTTCCAACGATCCGCCTTTCCCTTTCGCATCCGGCGCATTAGCTTTTCGGGGCCACCCGAACCCAAAGGAGGCCCCATGCATCTTCATCCCGAAACCCCTTCCACCGGAAGCGGCGGTTCCCACGCCGTCGCCCCCGCCACCGACACCGCCAAACGAATGGCCGCCGCCGCGTCCGCGTTCCTCGCCGTTCTCTCCCCGGACCAACGAGAAACGGCCGCCCTGCCCTTCCGCACCGACGAGCGGTTCAACTGGGACTACCGCCCCCGCTCCCGGGCCGGATTGTCCCTGGGCGACATGGACGCCGCCCAGCGGCAACGGGCCATGGTCCTTTTGGCCACCGGTCTGAGCCGGCGCGGCAACATCATCGCCCTTAACATCATGGCCCTGGAGAAAATCCTGGGCGACCTGGAAGGCGGCGGGTTTCGTCGCGACCCGGAACGATACCACGTCACCGTGTTCGGCACGCCATCCGACACCGACCCCTGGGGCTGGCGGGTGGAAGGGCATCACCTCTCCGTTAACCACCTGATTGCCAAAGGCGCGTTCATCGGTCCCACGCCCTGCTTCTTCGGGGCCAATCCGGCCGAGGTTCCCAAAGGCCCGCTCCAGGGATTCCGCACCCTTCCGGGCGAAGAATCCGCCGCCCGCCGCCTGCTCCAAGCCCTGGAGAACGGCCAACGGAAACGGGCGGCCATCGACGACGACGCCCCGGCCGACATCGTCACCCGATGGTCCCCCCGGGCAAAGATGGACGATCCCGTTGGGATGCCGGTTTCGGAAATGAACGAGGAGCAGCGGGACCGGTTCATGACCTTGCTGGAAACCTACGTCACCCGAATGCCCGAAGACGTGGCCGACGGCCGGATGAACGCGCTGGACCGGGACGGACTGGGACACATCCATTTCGCCTGGGCGGGGTCCGCCAATCCGGGGGAACCGCACTACTATCGGCTCCACGGCCCAGCCCTGCTGGTGGAATACGACAACACCCAGAACCAGGCCAACCACATCCACAGCGTCTGGCGCGACCTCCGGGACGACTGGGGCGAAGACCTCCTTCGCCGCCATTACGACCGGGACCATCCGGGTTCCTGACTCCCCAACATTCCGTCGGTGGCGGAAGCGCGTTTTCCTCTCCGCCATCGGCCGGACAACCTTCCCGGTTATATTGAGTTGTTTTACTCCCAATACCGTTCATTTTGGGATTTCCAAGGGACGAATGTGCCGGATTGTAAAAGGGCGAATGCAATTCTCCCCTACCATTTCTCGCCGAAATAAACGGTATTGGTTTTAATCCCAAAGACCTCGACGGGCCCCCTGCTCTTCCCGGGCGATCCGTTCTTGGTGAATACCTATCGGTTTTCGGACGCCACTCCTTTTTCCGGCCCGATCGAGCCGAGGGAGTTCTTTTCGAACGCCCGCCGGAAGTCTTGACTCCCGGCGGGCGTCTTTTTGTTTCAAGACATTTTCCGTCGTTCCCCCCTTGGTTCAAATTGCAAATCTCCCGTCCCAATTTTCCAAAATTACATGAAATCCCCCATTTTCTCTCCGGGTTGCCCCTGGAAAAATGATCACCTTTGATTCCCCATTAAAAAGGAGGAGGCCATGGAGAAGCCCGAGCAAAAGGACCTCAAGCTCGCCCCGGCATGGCGCTACGCCGCGCTGTTCGTCTTTTTGATCGGCATGGCGATTCTCGGTTTTTTGTCGGCGGACGCCTACCGCAAGGCGCCGCCAATTCCGGAGCGGGTGGTCGGACCCGACGGCGAAACCGTTTTTACCGGCGACGATATCCGAACCGGGCAGCAGGTGTTCCTGCGGTACGGCCTGATGGAAAACGGCAGCATTTGGGGCCACGGGGCCTATCTCGGTCCGGATTTTTCCGCGGCCTACCTCCATGAACTGGCCATCGACGCCAACGAAAACCTGGCCCGCGAAATGTACGGCAAGCCGCCGGGGGAACTGACCGGGGCGGAGCAGGGCGCGGTGGAGGCCGAAACCCGGGAAATCCTCAAAAAGAACCGATACGACCCCGAATCGGGCACGTTGGGGTTCACGGCCGCCGAGGTGGAATCTTTTCGGGATCAGATGAAGCGGTGGCGGGACTATTTTTCCGGCCCGGAACACAGCGGGGGACTGCCGGCCGGTTTCCTTCGGGACGAAGCCCATCTTCGGGATCTCACCGCCTTTTTCGCCTGGACCGCCTGGGCCTCCGTCGCCCAACGGCCGGGGAAAAATTATTCCTACACCAACAATTTTCCCTACGATCCGCTGGCCGGGAACACGTTGACCAGCGACGCCATTCTCTGGAGCGCCCTGAGCGTGGTCATGTTGCTGGGCGGTCTGGCCGTGGTGCTGTTCACCTTCGGCAAGTTTGATTATCTGGGCTGGAAGGGCGAGCCGACCCGGGTCCGGCCGGAAATACTGCCGGGGCACACCACGCCCAGTCAGCGCGCGGTCATCAAGTTTTTCGTGGTGGTGAGCCTGCTGTTTCTCGCCCAGACGCTGATCGGCGGGGCCCTGGCCCACTTTCGCGCCGAACCGGGAGACTTTTACGGATTCGACCTTTCCATCCTCTTCCCCAGCAACATTCTGCGAACATGGCACCTTCAGCTCGCGCTGTTCTGGATCGCCACGGCCTACGTGGCCGGCGGCCTGCTGCTGGCCTCCTCCCTGGGCGGGGAGGAACCAAAGCGCCAGGCCATGGGCGTCCACATTCTTTTCTGGGCGCTGGTGATCGTGGTGGTCGGCAGCTTGGCGGGCGAAATGGCCGGCGCGCGGCAGTGGATGGGCGACCACTGGTCCCTGGTGGGCCACCAGGGCTGGGAATACCTGGACCTGGGCCGTCTCTGGCAGGGGCTGCTGGTGGCGGGGCTTCTGCTCTGGCTGTTTCTGCTGTACCGATACATCAAAAACGCCAAGCGAGACCCGGAACGGCGGGAGATCATCTTCCTGTTTCTGGGCGGCGCCATCGCCATCCCGCTGTTTTACCTGCCCGCCTTTTTCTTCAACGGCATGACCAACTTCTCCGTGGTGGACATCTGGCGGTTCTGGATCATCCACCTCTGGGTGGAAGGCTTTTTCGAACTGTTCGTCACGGTGATGGTGGCGGTCACCTTTTTCCAGTTGGGAATCGTTTCCCGCCTCACGGTCACCCGAATCATCTACCTGGACGCCATCCTTTTCCTCTCCGGCGGCGTGGTGGGCACGGCGCACCATTGGTACTGGACCGGCCAGTCCAGCGTGACCATGGCCTTCGCCGCGATGTTTTCCGCCCTGGAGGTGGTGCCCCTCACCCTGCTGACTCTGGACGCCTGGGACTTTATCCGGCTGACCGGCGCGGGGAACGGAAAGTCGGAAAAGGGGCTCGCCATTCCCCACAAATGGGCCTTCTTCTTTTTGATGTCCGTGGGGTTCTGGAATTTCATCGGCGCGGGGGTTTTCGGCTTTCTGATCAACATGCCGGTGGTCAGCTATTACGAAGTGGGCACCATGCTGACCACCAACCACGGCCACGCCGCGCTCATGGGCGCGTTCGGCATGCTGGCCATGGCGCTGATGGTGCTGGCCTTCCGCCAGACGCTCCCGGACGAGGGCTGGCGAAAGATCGAACCCTTGATCAAGACCGGTTTTTGGGGACTCAACATCGGCCTCGCCCTGATGGTGGTCACCAATCTGTTCCCCGGCGGCATTTTCCAGCTTTGGGACGTGATTGAAAACGGCTACTGGCACGCCCGGAGCAGCGCCTACATGAGCCAGGATTTCGTGCGGCTCATCGAGTGGCTTCGGATGCCCGCCGATTTGGTCTTCATCCTGCTGGGCGCGGTCCCCATCTCCCTGGCGGCAATCCGGACCTGGCTAAGGGTCCGGAAAGCGCCGGAAACGCCCCCGCAATAACATCCATCGCTTCGGGGGCGGGGCTCGCGTCCCGCTCCCGCGCCCTCCTTTCTTCCATTTCCCCCGTCGAACAGGACCATCCTCCCCGGATTTTCCCGCCCGCGGCGGACGCGCCCCGGCGCTTCGTCGGATGCGCGGGGAATTTGGACGAATGCCAACCGCTTCACGGAACGCCGAAAGATTCCGTTTCATGATGGGCGGTTGCTTTCCAAAACCCATCCTGTTTGATAAGGTAAAAAATCGGCCGGCGTTTCCTCGGCCGGGGCATAAGGCTTTCCGTGGTTCCCCCGCGGGATGAACCTTTTGCCCCGGGAAATCGCGATCGCCGCCGGACCGGTTGTGGGGACCGAATCCAAACCCGGGATATTCCCATGCCGAATTCCGCCTCCAAAACGCCCGCTCCGTCACCGGATGTTCTGCGCGACGCCGAGGCCGTGGTCCGTCAGCTCCTCCTGGTTTTCAAAAATTACGGCTTTTATCCGGAAGACCACACCACCTGCCGAAACGTGCTGGCCGCCTTTCAGAAGGCGCTGGCAAGCTTTTTGGAAACCCGCGGCCCGCTGTCCCTGGACATCGGCAAGGGACGCATCGAATTGGGCGGGGAGACGCTCCACGAAAGCACGGGCCAGCCCGGCGAAATGGACCAGGTCCTTTTTCGGGACGGCATTCGAAGCATCGAATTTCAACCCGGAATCGACCCGGAGGGGGTATCCCGATTCTGCGGCCTGCTGAACCGGTACCGGGTGCTGGACTCCGAAGCCGAGGGCGACTTGGTCACCGGTCTCTGGTCCGCCGACATTCCCCACCTATCTTACGACGCAACCATCTACTGGGAAGCTCCGCCCCTGGAGTCCTTTCCGCCCCTGAAGCCCTACGAAGGGGCCATGAACGCCGGGGAACTGGCGCGCTCCGCCCACGAAATCGCCGGGAACGCCGACGTCACCGGCCGGGAAACCATTCCCGACTCGGTCACCGAGCTGACCGAAGAGGAGATGGAACGGCTGCGGGAAATGGTGGAAGCCGAGGAAAATTGGGAGGCCATGTCGGACGTCTTCGATATTTTCCTCATCATTTTGGACCATCAGGACAACGCGGCGGGCTTCGAGGCGGTGCTGACCCATTTGGCCGAGGAATTCCGGGACGCCCTGGCGGCCCGGGAGTTCGACCTCTCCCGCAAGCTCCTGCTGGAGATGGAAAAAATCCGCCGGGCCCCGGGGCCGGACCGCGCCTGGGTGGCGGAACGGCTGGACGCCTTTTTCGACCGGATCTCCGGCCCCGAAAGCCTGAAGGTGCTGCGTGCGGGCGAACCGTCCCTGGACCGGCTGACCAAGGCCCAGTTTCAGGACCTTTTTAAAACCATTGGACTTTTGCGCCCCATCGCGGCGGTTCCCCTGGCCGAAATGTTGGCCGAGGTGGAAAGCCGCCCGGCCCGCCGGGTGCTGATGAAGGCCGTCACCCGGTTGATCCAGCGGGACGTGCGGGCGGTGGACCCGCTGCTGTCTCATCCCGACGAAACCCTGGTGTCCACCATCGTGGAGCTGATTGCGGGCCTTCCCGAGGAAGAATCGGAAAAGCGGCTGGCCACGTTGCTTTCCCACGAGTCCCCCGCCATCCGCCGCCAGGTGCTGGAGCAATATCTGGAGCGCCATCCGAACCGGGTTCAGGAGATATTTTCCCGGATCGACGACGCGGCGGAACCCATCCGACGGCGGGTGCTGACGCATCTGGCCCGGGAACGAAATCCGGACGCGGAACGACTGCTGCGGGAACACCTGGAAGGCGGCGCGGCCGATTCCGCCGACCGATCCCACCGGACCGCCTGCTTCCGGGCCCTGGGCCAATGCGGTTCCGCCTGGTCGGTCCCGTTTCTCAAGGAAATTCTCGCCGGCCAGCCCTGGTCGGATATTTTTTCCATGGACCCCGCCGGGCGACGCGCCGACGCCGCCCTGGCCCTTAGTCTGCTGGACACCGAATCGGCCCGCGAGGTGCTCCGCAAGGCTCGAAAAAGCCGTTTTCCCCACATTCGCCGCGCCTGCGCGGCGGTCTGGAAGGATGCCCCATGAGCGACGCCCCTTCCCCCGAAATCCTGCCGGAAAAACTTTGGGCCACCCTGTTCCGTCTCGTCCAGACGCTTCGGGTCCACGACCAGGACAACGCGACGCTCCGGTCGGGCGCGAAGGCGTTCGCCGATCTGTTGGCGACGAGTGCCGCCGGCGAGGCGGAAATCCGGTTTGAAATCCTGCTGGGGCGGCTCATTTTTCAGGGAGAAAAAATTCCATACCGGCCCAAAACGGCCCGGATGATGGATCAGATCGCCCGTTTCATGGAGGGACTCGAGGTGCGCGGTTTTTCCATTCAAGCGGAAGGCTATTTGGAGAAAAGAGGAAGCGGAACCGACCCCGCCGTTGCGCTGGCCCGGCTGCTGGGGGACGCGGCCCGGTCCGCAGACCCGGCGGCGGCGCTGTTTGAAGGGTCCGGCGGGCCGGGCCTGGAATGGCTGGAAATCATCCCGGTTCCGCAGGAAGCGCCGGTGGAGGCGAACCAGGGAAAACGAACCATGGCCCGCCAGGCCTACGCCCACGGCATGGAATCCCTCCAGGAGGTGGCCCAAAAGCTGGCCGGCGACCAGCGGGTGGGCATCGGAAAGACGGTGCGCATCGCCCAGGAGATGGTGGACCTGATCGTCGAGGACGACTCGCTGCTGATGACCCTCAGCACCCTCCGCACCTACGACGACTACACCTTCCATCACTCGGTGAACGTGGCCATCCTGTCCATGTGTCTGGGAAACGCCATCCAGCTTTCCAAACCGTCCCTGGAGCGGCTGGCGGTTTGCGGCATGCTTCACGACCTGGGCAAGGTGGAAATCCCGGTGCACATTCTCAACAAGCCGGGCCGGCTCACCGCCGGAGAGTTTGAAGAGGTGAAAAAGCATTCCCTCAACAGCGCCCTGCAGATTCTCAAGATCAAGGCCAGCCGGGAACGGCGGGCCAGGCTGATCGCGCCGCCGTTCGAACATCATCTCAAATACGATCTTTCGGGTTATCCCCAATCTCAGCGCAAAACCAGCCTCAGCCTGTTCGGCCGAATTCTCGCCATTGCCGACGTGTACGACGCCATCACGTCGCCGCGAAAATACCGGGAATCGGTGATGAGCCCCGACGAAGCCCTGGGCTACATGCTCAAGGGCGCGGGCACCGATTTCGATCCCGTGCTGCTCAAGGTGTTCATCCGCATGATGGGAATTTATCCGGTGGGAACCATGGTGCTGCTGGACACGGGGGAAATCGGTCTGGTGCGCTCCGGCCGGGTGGACGGGCCGTCGGATCGGCCCCATCTGATTCATCTGATCCCGGACCCGGACAACGGATTTCAAAAAGGCGGGGAGCTGGACATGATGGAACGACGGCCCAAAAGCCGAGCCTACAAGCGAAACATCGTCCGCACCTTCCATCCCTCCACCTTCGGCGTGCAGCCTGCGGATTTTTTGTTTTAGGCGCAATACCGTTCACTTTGGGATTTCAATGGGTCAATCGTGCCTGGTTGACCAGGGGCGTACGCGATACGCCCCTGCCTTTTTTCGGCAAATGAACGGCATGGCTTTCGAGGGCGCCTGTCTTTTGATTTTCAGACTTTGCAAAGGGTTATTGGGAAGTTGCGCGGAACTTCCCGAGGAAGGCGACTTCTACGCGCGGATCGCGCCGCGCCGATACGTGATCGCCAAGCCGGGAACCCTGGCGGACAACGCCATTATGGGCGCCAAGCACTTCGTGTTCATCTCCACGCCGGAGGGCATCTACGGAAAAAACCTGCTTCGGCTCTATCTGGACATCGGCCACGAATCCACATCCCGCGATGGCAACGGGACGCGCCCATGGTCGCCGTCTTTTTCCGATATGAAGACGACATGGTCCGCCACCCGGGCCGGGACGGAAATCTGTCGGCGGCACAATGGGACCGCCACTTTTGCGTGCCCACCCGGGACAACATCTTTCCGCTGTTCCACCGACTGGCCGCCAAGGCCGACGTCGATCCGGAGCAAACCGGCCATTTCGCGCCCTGGCGGCCGATTTTTCAGTCCGAAACGGAAAAACAATTCGCCCTCAACTTTCCGGAAGCCGGAAAAGCCCGCATCCGGCAAGCCGATTACGCCGCGCTTCGGGAAACCGGCCGGGCGGACTGGGTCTATCGGAAACCGCTGGAAGACAAGCTCGGCCTGTTCGAACATTTCCGCGGCAACGGCCGAAATTTAAACGAACTCAAGGACCCGCCGGGGGAACGGCCCGAAACCGGACTGCACGAATCCGCGGGTCCCAACCAGACCCTGGTCGAACTGTCCGAAATCGCCGTCCTCTCCCTGGGCGCCCTCCGGGTGACGGAGGCCGCCCCGGCCCCGGAACAGTTCGGAATGATCCGGCACAACTTCCTTGCTCCCCCTGTCTTTCCCTTTCCATCGATGGTATAGGGCGGCCGTTCGGGATATCTCGTCCCCCAAACCGGCCGCCGCCCAAAGAAATCCATCATGGAAATTCTTCAAACCATCGTCCCCATCTTTCTCATCGTCGCCCTGGGCGGTTTCGCCCGGAAAAAGGGATTTCTGCCGCCGGAGTTTTTCGGCCCTGCCAACCGGCTCGTCTACTTCTTGGCCATCCCGGCGCTGATCTTCCGGGCCACTTCCCGAGCCCCGGTGGAGCGCCATTTCCACCCCGCCGTGCTGGGGGCGACGTTGGCGGCCGCCGCCATCGGCTACGGGCTCGCCTGGGCCGTCAGCCGGTTCCGCCCCATGGACGGTTCCCGGGCCGCCACCTTCATCCAAAGTTCCGGCCACGGCAACCTGGGCTACATCGGCCTTTCCGTGGCGCTCTATTTTCTGGGGGAGGACGGGCTGGTGCGGGCCGGGATCATCGCGGGGTTTCTCATCATCCTCCAAAACCTGCTTTCGGTTCTCGCCCTCCAGCTCAACGGCTTGGAAGGGGCCTCGCCGGTCCGCCCGCGCAACCTGCTCCTCAAGGTGCTCGAAAACCCGATCATCGTTTCCGCCCTGGCCGGCATGTTGGCCTCCGCCGTTCGCCTGCCCATGCCGACGATTTTGGAGCGGAGCCTGGACATGCTGGCGGGTCTGGGACCGCCCACGGCCCTCCTGCTCATCGGCGGCTCGATTTCCATTTCCGGCGTCCGCAAAGATCTTCTCCCGGCCCTGGGCGCCGTGGGCATCAAGCTGCTTCTGCTGCCCGCCGCCGGACTGCTGTTGTTCAAGCAACTCGGCGTCGCCGCGCCCAGCTATCTGCCCGGTCTCGTTTTGCTGGCCTCGCCCACGGCCACGGTCACCTACGTCATGTCTCGGGAGATGAACGGCGACGCGGAATTCGCCGTCACCACCATCTCCGCCAGCACCCTCCTTTCCGCCGGAACCCTGTCCCTGTGGCTCATGGCGGCGGAATTCGTGGGCTGAGGCCCATTCCGATCGTTTTTCGCCGAGCCCAGGATGAACCTCGCGCCTCCGCGTTGAATCCCCGAAACGGTATCGTCCGCCTTTTTCAGGGGGAAGCCGGCGCCCAGCGGCCTTCCCCCTTTCCCCTTGTCAAACGCCGTAAAACCCATTAGGAATGCTCCCACGGCCGATCCCCTCGGCCGCCCAACCCCGTGTTTCCCTGGAGCCTGAATGCCGAATCTGAAAGAGACCCTCGTCACCGTTTTCAATATCCGGCCGGGAGAGGGACTGCCGACCGTTCTGTTGCTGCTGCACTCCTTTTTCATCGGCGTCACCCTGGTCTACATGGAAACCGCCGCCTACGCGCTGTTCCTCACCGGCTGGGAAATCGAAAACCTGCCGCTGGTCTACATCGCCTCCGCCCTGGTCACCGCCGCCATCGGGCTCATCTATTCCCGGCTGGAAAAACGGCTGTCCTTTTCCCATCTGCTCATCACCACGGTCGCGCTGCTGGCGGGCGCGGTGCTGGCCTTCCACGTGGCGCTGGCGGCGCTGCCGACCCAGTCGCCGGCGGCGCGGTACGTCATTCTCTGCCTGCTGGTCTGGTACTCCGTCACCGACGTGCTCATCGTGCTGGAATTCTGGGGGCTCTCGGGCCGCCTGCTCACCGTCCGCCAGGGCAAGCGGCTGTTCGGCCTCATCGGGTCCGGGCAGATCGCCGCCTACGTGGTGGGCGGTTTTTCGGTCTCCTTTTTCGTGGGGCTGATGGGCACCGTCCACCTTCTGGCCTTCGGCGTCCTGGGCCTGGCCGCCTGTCTGGGAATTTTGATTTACACCCTGAAAAAATTTCCCGAACAGGTGGCCGCCGGGGAGGAAGACGAGGGAGGCAACGGCGTCCAGGCGCCCCGCCGGCTGTCCGGAAACCGCTATTTCCGGCTCATCTTGGGCGTGGCCGCCATTTCCATCTTCGGCTTTTTCGTGGTGGACTACCTTTACTACAACCAGCTCGATCTTCGGTTTCCAGACCCGGACCGGATGGCCGCCTTTCTGGGCACCTTCATCGGCGCGGTGGGGATCGTCAATCTGCTGGGCAATCTCTTCCTGCACAGCCGCCTCATCGAACGGTACGGCCTGGGGCTGGGCCTGCTGACGGTTCCGGTGCTGACCGCCCTGGGACTGGGGGCCGCCCTGGGGGCGAATCTGGGCGGGTCCATGGCCCTCTTCTTCTGGTTCATCGTGCTGACCAAAGGGGCCGACGAAATCTGCCGCGCCGCCATCGAGGAACCCTCCTTCCGCATTTTGTACCAGCCCTTTCCCGCCTTCCAGCGCATGCGGGTGCAAACGGTGACGGAGACCATCGTGGAACCGGCGGCCTCTGCCGTCATCGGCGCGTTGCTCTTCCTGTTCACGGCGGTCTGGGGCTTTTCCGGCCAGGATTTGCTCTACCCCATCTGGGTGGTGATCGGGCTCTGGATCGCCATGGCCCTGCTGTTGCGGAAGGAGTTCGTGGAAGCGTTGACCCAGGCCCTGGTCAAGCGGCGGCTGGGCAGCCAGGCCCTTTCCCTCCACGACGCCAAAACCATCGACACCGTCCAGAAACGGCTCAGCAGCGACACGCCGGGCGACGTCATCAACACCCTTTCCACCCTGGAGGAGGCCGACCATCCCGAGGTGGAGCGGCTCATCGTGGCCCGGCTGGATCATCCCCATCCGGACGTGCGCATCCATGTGCTCCAGCGGATCGCCGAACGGCGGATCACCCAGGCGGCCAAACCCCTGCAGGACATGCTCCAGCGCGAGCGCCAATCGGTGTCCGAGTTTCTCAACGGCGGCGAACGCGGAACGGAGGCCGGGGGAGACGCGGGCCCGGCCGCAGAGCGGATGGAGCCCCCGGGGGTGCTGGGAGAAGCCCTGCGGGCCTTTTGCGCCATTTCCGAGGCCGAGGCCTACGAGCTGGTGGTGGCCTACCTCAAGGACCCGGACGCCCATACCGAGGTGAAGCGGGGGGCCATGGTGGGTCTGCTCACCTTCGGCGGCATAGACGGCACCCTGGCGGCCGGCCCGCGCCTGGAGGATCTGTTCGAGTCCAAAAAAGCCGAAGACCGGATTCTGGCCGCCCGGATTCTGGGCGAAGTGGGCATCGCCACCCACTACCGGCCCCTGCGAAAGCTGCTGGAAGATTCCAACGGAAAGGTCCGCTCCGCCGCGTTGGCCGCCGCGGGCCGCCTTCGCAACGCGCGCCTGCTGCCCCATCTCATCCGCCACCTGCACGATCCGGAGATCAACCGGGACGCCATGAACGCCCTGATCCGGTTCGGCGAACGGGCCCTGGCCGCGCTGGACGCGGAATTTTACAAGGAGGGGCAGGACCGTTCGGTTCGGATTAAGGTGGTCCGGATCATGGGACGGATCGGCGGCGACATGGCCATCGACATGCTGCGCCAAAAGATCGACTTTACGGAGGAGGAAATCCGGGGACAGGTGCTTCAGGCCCTGGCGGCGGGCCGCCACCAGGCCCAGGCCGACGAGGTGGAGGCCCTGCAGAAGCGGGTCTGGGAGGAGGCCGGAGACGCCACCTGGGCGCTCTCGGTGCTGGTGGACATTGGCGACCACGAAGACACCGCGGTGCTGGCCCGGGCCTTGAAAAACGAAGTGGACAAAAACCGCCGCCGCATCTTCTCGCTGCTGGCGCTGATCTATCCACCCTCCAAGGTCGTCCAGGCCCAGCTCAACTTTAACAGCAACGACCGGGAACGCCGGGCCAACGCCCTGGAAATTTTGGACAACCTGCTAAACAACGACTTGAAGAACGTGGTGATTCCGCTGATGGACGACATCCCCGATCCCCAGCGCCAGTCCCGACTGGTGGACTACTATCCCCAGGAACGCAAGGGCCGCCACGACCGGCTGCGGGAGATTCTGGGCCGGTCCCAGCAATGGACCACCGCCTGGACCCGCACCTGCGCCCTGTTCACCGTGGGGCAAATCGGCATTCGGGAATTTCACGACGCCGTGGTCAACTGCCTGGCCGACGGCGACCCCGTGGTGCGGGAGACGGCCGTGTGGGCCCTGGGCCGGCTCAACCCCGACGACCTGGTGCAGCGGCTCAACCCCATGAGGCGGGACCCCTCCCGCCGGGTGGCCGACTACGCCCGGTTCGTCATCAATTCGGTCGGCTTCGCCCGGATTCCCATGGGCAAGGGCGGCTTTCTCACCCGCACCGGCCGCTACACCGTGGACCTGTTTTCCAGCATTCTGAAGGACGGCGCGGACCGGCGGCTGCGCCGCTGCCGGGCCGCCATGATCCTCTCCCGCTTCCAGGTCCCGGCGGCGCGGGAGGCCTTGGTGGAAGGGCTTTCCATCGGCGACAAGACGGTTCGCACATCGGTGATGGACGCCCTGGTCAAGGGCGACTACGAGATGACCGAAGAAGACCGGAACCGGCTGGGAAAGCTGGTGGACGACGAACTCTCGGACGCGGAGCGGATTCTGGACGCCGTGCTGGTGTTTCTGTCGGAACGGCACGCGGCCCGAATGGCCGACGCCCTTTCCCAGGAAATGAACGGCTGCCGTCGCCGGCTGCTTTCCCTGCTCTGCCTGCTTCATCCGGACATGGTGTTTGTGAAGGCCTCGCGGACCGCGCTGTTTTACTGGTACGTTCACCAATCCCGCCGTCCGGCGCCCGGGACCGCCGGAGCGCGGCTCGGCCATCTGATCGAGAAGGGCCTGCCCGACGCCCAAACGGCGGACCGGGTGCGGGCGCTGTTCCGCCATCGGGACCCGGTGGCCCTCAAGGACGCCTGGGGCGTGGCCGCGGACGAATCGCCCGCCCGCATCGAGCTTCGACTGCGGCGGATCGCCTTTGGCGGCGGGGTCTTCGCCCTTTCCTGGTCCCGCATTTGCGCCATGGAGCTGATCGTCCGGCTGGGGCTGACCCGCTGCGTGGGCTCTCTCGTGGAACGGCTGGAAAGCGAGGAGGAGGTCATCCGCGCCACCGCCGCATGGGCCCTGTTCCGGCTGGACCCGTCGGAGTTCCGCCGTCACGAAACCCGCCTGAAAAACGACCTGAGCCCCCTGGTCTCCCAGACCGCCTATCAGCTCGCGGACGCCGCCCCGAAACCCGACGGCGTCCCCCAACATCCGTACAACCCGGAGGTGTAGTTCATGCTGCTGACCATCGAGCGCGTCATCATTCTCAAATCGGTCGGAATTTTCTCCGAAGTCCCCGAAGAGGACCTGGTGGAGGTGGCGTCCATCGTGGAGGAGGTGGAGGTCGAGGCGGGCAAGGAGATCATCAAGAAGGGCGACATCGGGACCTCGATGTACATCATCGTCAAGGGCCGGGCCAAGGTCCACGACGGCGACAAGGTCATCGCCGAACTGCCGGAGCGGACCGTCTTCGGCGAGCTGGCGGCCCTGGACCCCGAACCCCGGTCGGCCTCCGTATCCGCCCTGGAGGACTGCGAACTGTTCAAGCTGGAGGAGGGCCCCCTCTACGACCTGATGGCCGAACACGTCGAAGTGGTCCGCGGCATCATCCGCGTCCTCTGCCGCCGCATGCGCAACATGCTCCGCCAAAACCCGGCCCCGGCAAAGAAGAAGGAGGGGGATGGGGAGTAGAGCGGTTTCGCCGCCGAAAAACGAAGCCGGCAAACCGTTGGGGGGTTTTCCGAGACCGGCGCCAGGATAAACCCCATTTTGGACAGGCACCGCTCAAATGTCGGCTTCCGCAGAGAAAATTGATCGGATTCGAAATCTGGATTGGTCCGGACTCCGGAATTTTTGGAACGGGATCCTATCGGGCGAAACGCCCGGATGGCCCGCCGGAAAAGCGCTGGAGCACTTGGTTCTGCGGGCGTTCGAGCTGGACGGCGCGGAAATTGCCTGGCCCTTTGAAGTGGAAATCTCGGGCGAAAAAGTGGAACAAATTGACGGCGTGGTGTATGTTGAAAGCCTGAGCTGCATTCTGGAATGCAAGGACACTGCGGACAGAGTCAACACGGAGCCCATCGCCAAATTACGAAATCAGTTGTTGCGAAGGCCTTCCGGCATCTTGGGGTCGGTAATCAATAAAAACGGCTTTACGGATTCAGCCATCACGTTGTCGAGGTTTTTGGCGCCCCAAGCCATCCTGCTGTGGGACGGAAACGAGATCGGCGCCGCCCTCCAAAAAGAGACCATTTCCAGCGTGCTGCGCGAAAAATATCGCTACCTCGTGGAAAACGCGATTCCATATTTCCGGGTTACCGAGATCACGGAGGAAGATATCCCATGAACGGATATATCGTGGTCGAAGGACCGGCCGAAGCGGCCCTGGTCTCTCGGCTTCTTCCGGAAGATTTGTCCAATTCCGTTTTTGTGGCCAACGCCAATGGCCGGTCCTCGGCCATTTCCCTCTCCGTTTCCCTGTTGGTGAAACGCAAAAAGCCGGCCGTGCTGCTCGTGGACTCGGATACGGTGGAAGAAAGGTCGATTCAGGAACAACGGATCGTCTTGCACGACCTTCTCTCTCCGGCTGGCGGGGCGGCCCCGTTCCACGTCGCCCTGGCGGTGCCGGAAATCGAAATTCTCCTGTTTTCCGACCTCAAAGCGTTGGAAAAGGCCATCGGCATTGAGTCAACGGAACGGGAAGCGATCCAGGCGGAATTTCGGCCCAGGAAAATATTGGAACAAATGATCGATCGAAGTTCCCAAATAAACAGCGAACGCGAACTCATTTCCAAACTCGATTCCGAAGCCCTTCGCCGAATGGCCGAACACCCCTTGATGCTCGAAATCACGGAATTCTTTCGTTCTCAATCCGATTTTTATCCAGACGAACCGATTTCGCAAACCGGAACCTGACCCGAGCCCCACTTCAGTTTCCAAAGAGATTCCCCGCTCCCTCCGGACCCTTTTGAATGGGCCAAGGACAGCGGCAACCCAGACGAAATTCTCATCCGTTCCGGCTTCCCGCCCCCCGCCTGAATTTCAATCCGGCCCCGGCCCGCCGAAGTGATCCCCCGCGATGACCTTGGCCAGGTACATGGAGCTGGTGAAGGCCGGGGAAATGGGGTTGAGCACGTGGACCGCGTCGCCGTCGGCGGCGACCAAAAAATCCATCACCAGCTCCTTGCTCTCCCAGTCCACCAGTTGCGCCCGAATGCCCGACTTGTCCGACGGCACCACGTCTTCGGGTTCCAGCCGCTTCACCAGCGCGGCGGCGTCCTTGTAGAAAAAAGACTTGAGATATTTCCTCGGCTCGGTCAGCGCCACCTGCCGGAACTTGGGGTTGGCGAAAAAAAGCGTCGCGTCGGTCAGCAGAATCTCCAGCCCCTCCGCGTCGATTCCCTCCAAAATCCCGTAATTTTCCCGCCCGAAGGCCGGAATGGCCGTGGGCCCCAAGTAGATCGGCCCGTGGACGTTTCGGGTGAAGTGGACGCCCAAAAAGGGATTCCGGATGTCGGGCACCGGGTAAATGTTCCCGTTCACGGTCCAGGGCAGCCCCTCCCGCAGCTTGAAATAAATGCCCTTGAACGGAACCATCCGGTATTTCTCGCCCACGCCGAAGCGACGGGCCACCCGGTCGCAGTGGGCCCCGGCCGCGTTCACGAACCGGTCGAACCGGATCGTTCCCCGCGACGTCGCGGCGGTTCGGGCGCCGCGCAGGCCGGTCAGCTCGCAGTCGAACACCATCCGAACCGAACCGGAATCCTCCAGATCCCGCCGAAGAGCGCGGAGCACTTCCCTGGGGTCCACCATGGCGGTGTCGTGGACGTGCATCGCCCGGCCGGCGGTGCGGGCGTTGGGCTCGATTTGGGCCAGGCGGGCCTCGTCGATCATCTCCACCGCGGCGCCGTTGGCCCGGGCCCGCCGGAAGAGCGTGTCCAGGGTCGGCAGCTCCGCCTCGGACCGGGCCACCACCACCTTGCCCGCCTCCAGCACCGTCAGCCCCTTCTCCCGGCAATAGGCCTTCATCAGCCGGTTGCCCCGCAAACAGGAGCGGGCCTTCATGCTCTCCTCCGCGTAGTAGACCCCGGCGTGGAGCACCCCGCTGTTCCGGCCGGAGGCGTGGTGGCCGGGCGCCGGTTCCTTTTCCAGAATCACGATCCGCTCGTATCCCAGCCCGGCCAGCTCCCGCGCCAGGGTCAGCCCGATAATTCCTCCGCCCACGATCAACACGTCCGCCCGTTCCGGCAATTCCATCCCTCGCGTCCCTTTCGGCGGCGGATTCCAGGGAAACGACGAAGATTCGGGGCCGCCGCCGGTTTCCCCGAAAGCGACCGTCATATCAGGCTTTCCGATTGGGAACAATCCGCTTGACAGGGCGCGGGACCGGGCGTAGAGGCGGGGGCGGCGTTTCTCGCCCACAAAAGGGGGCGGGAACGCCGCGGCCATTTATACTTTCGGCGGCTACAAATCGATGTTTTCGAACGGTAGCGGGCCCCCGTGCCC
>JBKHDD010000017.1:0-46524 GCA_046541515.1 Desulfococcaceae bacterium | reverse complement strand
AAATCGCCGAAGTGACCGGTCTGGAAATCGCGGAGATCGAAGAATTGAAGCGCTCTCTTTCCTGACCTTGCCCCTTCCGGTGTTCAGCCATCCCCAACCGGAAGGAGAAAACGCCATGACCGCCCAATACCAAAACCCGATGATCAACCGAGCGATGGATCGACTCCGCGCCCTCAGCGCCGACGAAAAAACCCGCGAATTGGCGGAACGGCGGGAAAAGGCGCTGAAGGACGAGGCGATGTTTTTGAACGAGGCCCGGAAGAAGGGCTTGGAGCATGGGCTTAAAAAGGGGCGAAAGGAAGGCCGGAAGTAAAGGTTTGGATTCACGGATGAAAGAAACTGTGCTGAATTTGCTTCGAGCCAGTTTGCTTTCCTCCGATCCAATTCCCGAAGTGACCAGGTTGGAGATCGCGGAGATCGATGAGCCGGAGGGCGCCTTCTCCTCGGCGAGGTGAGCCACCCAGTTTTCGATTTTCCTCCGGCATTTATTTTGGCCGCGCCCCAAACACGATCGTCCCCAATCGAATCATCGTGCTGCCCTCTTCGATCGCCACTTCGTAGGAATCCGACATGCCCATGGACAGAGTTCGAAGGTCCGTTCCCGGGATCTCTTCTTCCCGCAGTCGCTCGAACAATTCCCGGGTGGCGCGGAAGGGTTCGCGGAGGCCTTCGGGGTCGTCCAAAAACGGCCCCATGGTCATCAGCCCTTCCAGTGTTAGCGCCGGCCGCTCGGCGATGGCCCGCGCCAGTTCCAACGCCGCGGGATAATCCGGCATGATCCCGCTTTTCTGGGGTTCCCGCCCGCTGTTCACCTCGATGAGCACCGAAACCGTCTTGCCAATCCGCTCCGCCCGCTCCGAAATCGCCCGGGCCTGGTCCGCCGACCCCACCGTCTGCACCATGTCGAACAGCCGCAACGCCTTGTTGATCTTGTTTTTCTGCAACGGGCCGATCATGTGCCAGCGGGCGTTGAAGGCGGCGCCGCCGAGGCCATCCATCATGGCCTCGGCCTCCTGCACGTAGTTGTGGCCCAAATCGGTCGCGTCCGCCTCCATAAGCGCCGCGACCTCCTCCGGCGTTCGCTTTTTGCAGGCCAGAAGCACGGTCACATGGTCCGGTACCGCGTCCCGAATTCGTTTGTAGGTTTCCGCCGCGGTCATGACGCTTTCTGGTTTTGCCAGTACGGGTTGATCAGATCCTCGAAGATGGCCATGGCCGCCTCCGCGCCCTGGCCCGAGGCGGTGACGATCTGCTTGTAGCCGCCCTCCACGTCGCCGGCGGAGTATACCCCGGGCACGTTGGTCCGATGACGGTCGTGCTGGATGTAGCCTTCCTCGTTGATCGTTACGCCCATCAGGTCGGCCAGCTTGGTGGCCGGAACGTAGCCGATGGCCAGGAAGACGCCGTTCGTGGGCAGGGTGCTGTTTTTCTGGGTCTGGTTGTTGAACAGGTCCACGGCCTCCACCCGCTTTTCGCCTAGGATTTCGGTCACTTCGGTATTCCACAGCACCGGAATTCCCGACTGTTCCAGATTCTGGATCAGATAGTCCTGGGCCCGCAGCTTGTCCCGGCGGTGGACCAGGGTGACGCCGACGCCCATGTGGTGCAGGTGAAGCGCCTCCGTCACCGCGCTGTTTCCGCCGCCGATCATGACGACCCGTTTGCCCACGAACAGGGGGCCGTCGCAGGTGGAGCAGTAGGAAACGCCTTTTCCGGAAAGCCGTTTTTCGCCGGGAACGCCCAGGTGGCGGTGGGTGGCGCCCGTGGCCAAAAGAATGGCCTTGGGCCGGAATTTCCGCCGCGAGGTCTGCACCTCGAACCGGCCGCCCAATTCTTCGGGGGGCGTCACGTCCAGCACCTCTTCGCCCTGGAAAATCGTGCAATATTGCAACGCGTGGCTCACCATCACGTCCACCAGCGATTTGCCGCCCACCTGGGAGAAGCCGGTGTAGTTTTCCACGATGGGCGTGGTGGCCACCTGGCCGCCCAGGGCGTCCCGCTCCACAATGGCGGTTTCCAGGCCGCTGCGGGTGGCGTAAATCCCCGCCGTCAATCCGGCCGGGCCGCCGCCCACGATGAGCACGTCGTTCTCCACTTCCTCGGCCTGAATGTCCGGGATGAAAACGGTCTGCTGTTCCAGCTTTTGCAGGGACAGACAAAACAGCTCCGGCGTCTGGGCGCCCATGGCGATCAGGGTTTCGTTGGCCCAAGTCTGGGGAACGCTGTGGGCCGAGTATTTATCCGCCAGTTCCGGATTGCACTGGATGTCCACGATTTCCAGATGGACCTTTTCGGGCCGTTCCACCGCCGCCTGCACGCCGTTGAGCGCCTGCTGGGGGCAATAGGGGCAGGTGGGGCTGACGAAAACCTTGACGTTGCGCGGCTCGTCGATCTGGTGAAGCACCCGGGCGGCGCCCTCTTTGAGCTGGCTGTTTTCCATGCCGACCAGAATCAACAGCTCCAGAAAGGTCCGGCCCTCCTCGCCCAGCGGCGCCCCGACCCAGTGGATATTGAACCGTTCCGGGGCGACGACCAGGGTGGGGGAGTGGGTGACGTTGTACTTTCGGGCCAGCTCGTGGTCCAGCGCGTATTCCCGCATGGTGATTTTGTCGGAGAGTTCCCGAAACGCCCGAACGACCTGTCGGTTGGTCTGGGCAAACACGTCGTCCTTGCCGCGATCCACGAAATGATAGATCGGGATATCGTGGGGAAAGCTCTCGAAGGTGCGGCGCAACTGCGCCATGATTTGCTGTTGGGACATCTGGCCCTGGGGGCCGCCCGTATCCATGCCGTTGCTCATCGGTGAACCTCCTTGACGGAAAAATGCGCACCGGACGTTTCGCCCGAAACGCCGGTCGCAAGGTGCCACTATGGTAAGGAACCCGAGGGCGGGCGTCAAGGGAGGGAAGCCTTGAAAATACTGTTTTTCAAGTGATTTGTACGGCTTCCATCGGCTTGACAATTCTCCGCGTATGGGACAGAATAAGCGCCGATTTCTCGAAACATGGCGATGCCGGGCCGTGAAAGGGCGGCGGAAGGCCAAAACAACGAAGAGGAAAGGCGATGACGGCACGGTTGATGACGTTGCGGGCGGGCGCCGGAGCGCTAAACCGGATTCGGGATGAAGGGTTGCGGCCCGAAGCGGTGCGGATTGTGGCGGGGGCGGCGGGCGGTCCCAAATTTCTGGTGCTTTCGGGGCTGGATCGTTTTTTGTTCGGAGACTGGTTTCGGGATCGGAAAACGCCGCTTTTTCTGGTGGGCGCCTCCAGCGGGGCCTGGCGTTTCGCCGCCGCCGCGGCCGGCGCGCCGGAAGCCGTGGAGCGGTTCCGGCGGGCCTACATGGCGCAGACCTATTCCCCGAATCCCGGACCCGCCGAGATCAGCGCCATGGGCCGGAAAATTCTGAATCGGTTTCTGGGGGAAGCGGAAATCGCGTCCATTCTTTCCCATCCGGCCTATCGGCTCAGCGTGCTGGCGGTGCGGTCTCGCGCGCCGGTTTCCGGGGCGGATCGGTTTTCCCTGATGGCCGGTTTCGCCGGTGCGGCGATGGCCAACCTGGCCGGGCGGCGCCTGCTGGGCTTGTTTTTCGAGCGGGTCCTCTTTTTCGATTCCCGCCAGGTTCCGCCCTTCGCCCGGATGAACGGGTTCCCCCTCCATCGGCTGGCCCTCACCCGGCGGAACCTGCGTTCGGCCCTGATGGCCTCGGGCTCGATTCCGCTGGTGATGGAAGGCGTGGCGGACATCCCCGACGCGCCCCCGGGCGTCTACCGGGACGGCGGCGTGATCGACTATCACCTGGATATCCCGTTTCTGCCGCCGGAAGCGGACGGGCTGGTGCTGTTTCCCCACTACGCCGACCGGGTCATCCCCGGCTGGCTGGACAAAAAGCTGACCTGGCGTCGGCCCTCGGCCGCGAACATGGACAAGGTTTTGCTGGTTTCGCCCTCGCCCGAGATGGTTCGAAGTCTCCCCGGTGGAAGGATTCCGGACCGGAAGGATTTCCATCGATTTTTGGGTCGGGACATGGATCGATTCGCCGCGTGGCAGCGGGCGGCGATGGCGGGGGAGCGCATGGCCGAAGAGTTTGCCGACCTGGTGGAATCCGGCCGGATTCGCGAGGCGGTGGAGCCGATGGCGGGATTGGCGGGATGAAAAAACAATCCATCCGCCCGGGGGAAAAGGCCATTTCCGGGAAACGTCGGAAATGGCCTTTTCCTGAAGCATCCGTTAGTATTTGAGATATTTGCTTTCCACAACGTCCGTTTTCGTCCGGGGTCTCCCCGTCAAAGAACCGGTTCTCCGGAAACGGACGACGCCTTGGGAAAGCCGACTTGCAATCCCTGCACCATCTCCAACGGAATGTCCTGCCGCTTTTTCCCCACCACGGCGTGGTAGTAGAGCGGGGCGCCGTCCTGGCAGAAGCGATGGCGATAGCGGCGACGCTCCTGAATCTCCATCATGCCTTTTTCCTCCAACAGCGCGATCAGGTTGCAGAAGCCGGTTTCATCCTCCTTGCAGACGAAATCTTCCTTGATGTTGAACGCGATCCAGCCGTCCGGCCCCACGAAGTTGTAGCCCGCGGCGAAGGCCATGGGCGGGATGTCGCCGAAGCCCAGCGCGGCCACGATGGTCATGCAGTTGAAATTCATGGCGGACAAAGATTCGATCAGTTCCGGCCCGAGCCGGGTCAGGTCGGCCACGTGGTAGTCGGCGTACACGCCCGGGCGATCCCGGCGGGCCGCCCGGGCGGCTTCCTCGATGATGTCGATGCCCACCACCGTTTCCGCGCCGAGGTTGACCAGCTGCTCCCCCACCATGCCGTTGCCCGCGCCGATGTCCAGGGCCGTGAGCTTCCCATTGTCGTTTTTCGGCGCGGCGGCCAACCGTTCCTTCAGCAGACCGCAGACCACCTCGGGAGAATTGCACTGGTACCGGTCGTAAAACAGGTGTTCGTACAATCCGGGGATTTCGTAAATCCGGTCGTAATCGTGAAACCGGATTTTTTCCGGCCGACCGTCCACCTCGATGGTGAAAAATTCTTCTCCCTGTTCAATTTCGTCAATTTCGGGGATTTGAATGTTGAATCGGGCTTGCGTCTCGTTCATGGGTTTGTCTCCTCCCTTGCGTTGAATTTAAAAACGCCCGTCGATGCCGGCCGACCGTCGGCCGGTTTTCGAACCGGGTTCCATTTCCCCTCCGCCGGGACGGCGGGAAATCCATTGTGGTCGTCGTTCGAACGAAAGAGAGAGCGTTCCATCGTCGCCGGCCGGGCCGGAGGGGGCGTCAGGGTCGGACGAAGGCGCGACGGGCGGGACGGGGAAGGCTCCGGCGCGGACGCGGGGGCGCGTCCGCGCCGGAGCGCGATGGAACCGGGTCGGGAAGGGCGCGTGCTAAAATCGAATGAAGTCTGGGGTCAGCCGGTCACCTTGTAGGTGCACATTTTACAGGTGATTCCCTCTTTTTTCAGATAATCGGCGTCGTACATGCCGAGCAGTTCCCAGGCGTTTTCCCGCTCCAGGTCGATCATTCGCTCCCGGTAGCCGTAATCTTCGTAGGCGCCTTCGCGGATGGTGAAGGCGATGATCCCGCCGGGCTTGGTGATCCGGACCAGCTCGTCGAAGGCGTTGGCCTTGACGTGGCCGTAGGTGAAGGTGCCGGTGCAGACGATGGCGTCGTAGCGGTTGTCCTCCATGTCCAGCGGCTTGCTCAGGTCGGCCTGGATGTGGCGCTTGTACAGCCCCTTTTCCTCGGCCTCGTCGAGCATTTCCTGGGAATAGTCCAGGGCGTCCATCCGGGTGTAGCCCATTTTGGCCAGCTCTTCCGCCACCAGGCCCGTGCCGCAACCGGCGTCGAGGATGTAGGCGTCCTTCCGGTCCAGGGCGTCGTCCAACGCCTTGGCGGAGGCGATGTGGGCCACGTAGCCGAACGCGCCCACCGTGTCGGCGTCGTAATTGGTCGCCCAGGATTTATAGGCGTCCATCAGCTCTTGGTGGTCGGTGGCGGTATAGACTTTGTTCAGCGTTTCTCGGTCGCTGATCACTTGCTTTTCCATGTTTTTTCCTTCCCAGATATATTTTTTTCGGCCTCCGAGGGAGGCCGTTGTCGGTTCGCGCGAAACCTCGTCGTCCGATTCGAGGTCGTCCGATTCGAGGTTTTAGGCGGGCAGCACCTGGTAGGTGCAGAACTTCGCGGTGACGTTTTCCTTCACCAGGTAGTCTTTTTCGCGCATTTCCTGAAGCCGCCAGATGTTGTCGGCTTCCAGCTCCAGCATTTTGTCGCGGTAGCCGTATTCCTGGTAGGCGCCGTCGCGGATGGTGAAGGTGATGTGGCCGCCGGGTTTGGTGACGCGGACCAGCTCTTCAAATGCGTCCGGGCCGACGTGGGCGTAGGTGAAGGTGCCCACGCAGATGGTGGCGTCGTAGGCGTTGTCCGGCAGAGCCAGGTCCCGGTTCATGTCCTCTTCGAAGCACTCGTTATAGACGTCTTTTTTCTCGGCTTCGCGAAGCATGTCGCAGGAGTAGTCCATGGCGTCCACGTTGCCGTAGCCCATTTCGTGAAGGATTTCGCCCACCAGGCCGGTGCCGCAGCCGGCGTCCAGCACCCGGGCGGTTTTGGAGTTCAGGTAATGATTCAGCATGGAGACGGCCGTAATGGGGCCGACGTATCCCATGCCGTCCACCGTGTCGGTATCGTAGTCGCCCGCCCATTTTTGATAGGCGTCGGCGAGTTCTTGGGAGGTTTCGGCTTCGTAGGTCGCGATCCAAAGTTCGGGCGTTCCAGCCATGGCGGCTTTCTCCTTTTTTTTATTTGAACATGCGTCGGGATCGGCTCGCGTTGGCGCGGCGCCTCCTTGTCCCGTTTTGCAAGGGAGGCGCCTTCGCGTCGTTCCGACGGCGGATTTCCCCGCCGTCCCGGATCGGCCTCCGGACCGAACTCCGGGGGGCGGAATTCGGTCCGGAGGATCGATCTTCCGCGGACGTCCCGGAGCGGGGCGGCCGCGGGAAAAGCCCGGCGATTAGTACCGGTAGTGCTCCGGCTTGTAGGGACCTTCCACCGGCACGCCGATGTAGTCGGCCTGTTCCGGCGACATGCGGGTGAGGGTGGCGCCGAGCTTGTCGAGATGCAGCTTGGCCACCTCTTCGTCCAGCTTCTTGCTCAGCACGTACACCCCGACCTCGCGGGTCTTCCGGTTTTCCCACAGATCGATCTGGGCCAGCACCTGGTTGGTGAAGCTGTTGGACATCACGAAACTGGGGTGGCCGGTGGCGCAGCCCAGGTTCACCAGCCGGCCCTCGGCCAGCAGGAAGATGCTGTTTCCGGCGGGGAAGGTGTACTTGTCCACCTGGGGCTTGATGGTCGTGCGCTCCACGCCGGGCCAGTTGTTGAGCTTGTCCACCTGGATCTCGTTGTCGAAGTGGCCGATGTTGCAGACGATGGCCTGATCCTTCATCTTGCTCATGTGCTCGGCGGTGATGACGTCCTTGTTGCCGGTGGTGGTCACGAACAGGTCGGCCTTGTCCAGGGCCTGCTCCACGGTGCAGACGGTGTAGCCGGCCATGCAGGCCTGCAGGGCGCAAATGGGGTCCACCTCGGACACCAGGACCCGGCATTTCTGGGCGGCCAGGGACTCGGCGGAGCCTTTGCCCACGTCGCCGAAGCCGCAGATCATGGCGGTCTTGCCGGCCAGCATCACGTCCATGGCCCGGGAGATGCCGTCCACCAGGGAGTGTCGGCAGCCGTACACGTTGTCGAACTTGGACTTGGTGACGGAGTCGTTGACGTTGATGGCCGGCACCTGGAGGCTGCCGTCCTTCTGCATATGGTACAGGCGATGGACGCCGGTGGTGGTCTCTTCGGAAACGCCCACCCAGTCCTCCACGGCCCGCCGCCAGAAGTCGCCGTCGGCTTCCGCGACCTCCTTCAGCAGGTTGTTCACGATGGACAGCTCCTTGTTGTCCGTGGGCACGTTCAGGATGGATGGGTCTATTTCGGCGGCCAGCCCCCGGTGCATCAGCAGGGTGGCGTCTCCGCCGTCGTCCACGATGAGTTGCGGAGTCTTGCCGTCCGGCCAGGTCATGGCGCGCAGGGTGCACCACCAGTACTCTTCCAGGGTTTCGCCCTTCCAGGCGAACACCGGAACCCCGGCCGCGGCGATGGCCGCGGCGGCGTGATCCTGGGTGGAAAAGATGTTGCAACTGGCCCAGCGGACGTCCGCGCCCAGCGCCGTCAGCGTCTCGATGAGCACGGCGGTCTGGATGGTCATGTGCAGGCTGCCCATGACCCGAACGCCCTTGAGGGGCTGGTCCGGACCATATTTTTCGCGGGTCGCCATCAGGCCCGGCATCTCTTTTTCGGCAATTTCGATTTCTCGACGGCCCCAGCTCGCCAGTTCGATGTCGGCGATTTTGTAGTCCGGGGCGGCGTTCACCGCGACGCCGGAAAGAATTTCGGAAATTTCGGCGAGCGCGGAGTCGGCGTCAACCCGATCCCGCATTGCGATATCTGAACTCATTCTTGCTCCTTGCTTTTTTTCAATGAAATGGACGCTCCCTTTCGCCCGGAAGCCGTTTGGCGTTCCGGGCGCGCGTCCCGGGTTGCGTTGAATCGGTTAATTTGAACCGAGGGCGGAAAACCGTTGGTTCAATGAATGGTCAGGCGACCACTTGTTCCCGCAGCCGGTTCCAGATCGGTTCCGGAAGGGTGGCGCCTTCCAGGGTCACCACCGCTCCGCCCAGGGCCGCGCCGCAGGCGCCGCACTTTTCCAGCGGATAATCGTTCAGGATGCCGAACAGGAACCCGGCGGCCCACAGGTCGCCCGCGCCGGTGGTGTCCACCACCCGGTCCACGGGGATGGCCGGAACGCGGCAGGTTTCGTCGCCTCGGCGAAGCAGCGCGCCCTCGGCGCCGATTTTTACCGCCACCGTATCGCAGAACTGTCCCAGCGAATCCCGACAGGCTTCGGGGTCGGTGGCGCCCGCGAAGGCTTCGGCCTCCTCCTCGTTGGCGAAAACGATGTCCACGAATTCGCTCAGCAACTCTGGCAGCAGCGTGTGGCTGGCCTGCACCACTTCAAAGGAGGCCAAGTCCACGCTGACGGTGCAACCCGCGGCCTTGGCCGCGGTCAGCACGTGGCGCATGAGATCCGGGTTGAACAGCAGATAGCCTTCCACGTGGGCATGGACGCATCCGCCGAAGTCCTCCGGAGAAATGTGCTCCGGGGCCAGGGTCATGGCCGCGCCCAGATGGGTGCGCATGGTCCGTTCCCCGTCCGGCGTCACCAGGCTCAGGCAGCGGGCGGTGGGCAAGTCTTTCTGAATTCGAAAGGCGCGATCGTCGCCGCCGATGGTCTGGAAGGTGTTCCGGTAAAAGGCGCCGGGCTCGTCCGCGCCAATGGCGCCCAGAAACCGGCTGGGAACTCCGAGACGGGCCATGGCGAAGGCGGTGTTGCCGGCGCTGCCGCCCGGGGCGAAAAGCGGCTTTTCCGGCACCGAAGCCAGCAGCCGCTCCAGGGTTTCGGCGTCCACCAGCTCCATGCCGCCCTTTTCGCCGCCCACCGTTTTCAGAAAGTTTTCCGGCACCCGGGCGATCTGATCCACCACCGGGGAGCCGACGCCGATCATCGGCCCCCGGAGATTGTTCAGGCGGACGTTCATGCCACGCGCCTTTCCTTCAGGCCCAGCGCGTTCCGAAGGTCGGCGGCCTTGTCGGCCTTTTCCCAGGGGAACATGTCGCGGCCAAAGTGGCCGGTGACGGAGGTGTCGCGGTAGCTCCAGCCGTCGGGCCGGGCGAGGTCCAGATCCTTGGTGATGGAGGCCGGGCGGAAGTCGAACAGTTCGCCGGATTCCAGCACCTTCTGAATGTTTTCCTCGGAGACCTTGCCGGTGCCGAAGGTGTCCACGTTGATGCTCAGCGGCTTGGCCACGCCGATGGCGTAGGCCACCTGGATTTCGCACTTGTCGGCCAGATCGGCGGCCACGATGTTCTTGGCCGCGTACCGGGCGTAGTAGGCCGCGGAACGGTCCACCTTGGACGGATCTTTGCCGGAAAACGCGCCGCCGCCGTGGCAGCCCACGCCGCCGTAGGTGTCCACGATGATCTTCCGGCCGGTGAGCCCCGCGTCTCCGTGGGGGCCGCCGATGACGAACTTCCCGGTGGGGTTGATGTAGTATTCGGTGTCGTCGTCCAGCAGATTCGTGGAGCCGAGCACTTCCCGCGCCACGCCCACCAGGTCCTTCCGGATTTTTTCCAGGGGCATGTCGGCGGTCTGATGGGAAATGACGATGTTGGTGATCCGGCTGGGCTTGCCGTTTTCATGGAGCACAGACACCTGGGTCTTGGCGTCTGGGCGGAGATAGTCGATTTCGCCGGTTTTCCGAATCCGTTGGAGATGGTTGAGCAGCAGGTGGCTGTAGTGAATCGGAGCCGGCATGAGGGACGGGGTGGCGTTGGTGGCGTAGCCGAACATCATGCCCTGGTCGCCCGCGCCCTGCTCCTTGAACAGCCCTTCGCCCTCGAGGACGCCCTGGGCGATGTCGCGGGACTGGGGATGCAGACGGCTGATGTATTCAAAGGTATCCGCGGAGAACCGGAGTTCCTCCCGGTCGTAGCCGATCTCCCGAACCACTTGGCGGGCAATTTTTTCCGGGTCGATTTCGTCCCAGCCTTTGCAGGTGATTTCGCCCAGATTCATCAGAAAATCGGTGGCGACCGCCGTTTCGCAGGCCACTTTGCTTTTGGGATCTTTTTCCAGGCAGGCGTCGAGGATGGCGTCCGAAACCTGGTCGCATACTTTGTCGGGATGGCCTTCGCTGACCGATTCGGAGGTGAAGACATGGGTGTTCTGAAGCTTGCTCATGAACGTTCCTTTCTGAATTTGCATTTATGGGAATGAATGACTTGGACGTTTGACTTGCGTGACTTGCGGGTCGAAGGACGACGCATAGGTCTTCCGTCGAATTTGAAAACGTATTCATGTGTATGCATAAGTCGTGCCAACTTACGGAGATTTGGGGCGAAATGGATAAAATTTCATTGATTTTTTAATTTTTCAATGAGTTGAAACGGCAAGAGAGGGCGCCCGGCAAACCCGAGGCCCGGCGCGTCTACCGGTTCGCCCCCAGGCGCATTGGGAAAAAAACGGCCGGTTCGGTTAGGATTGGTTTAACAGATGAGAAAAAGGTTCCCGATCCCGATTCCCGGATTCCGTCTCTTCCGGATATTTATCGCAAAAACGGAGAGTGATGTGGTGTTCATTTTTCTCTTGCGCATAGATGGATTATCCTTTAGCAATAGGCTTGATCGATCCTTCCCGCCATTCCGGGACCCGGGTGGAGGCGGGAAGGCGGTGTAAAAAAAATTCCCATTCTCGCCGAAGGGGTACCGTCCTCGCGTTCGGTTTTTCCGCTCCTTTCCCCGCTTCCGCCCAAGAATCGCCCGCGACGGCCTTGCGGCTGGACGGCCGGGCCCAATTCAAAATCAGAAATGGAGGTGAATGGTTCGCCCGTTGAATCGACGCGAAAGGATTGCGTCCGATGCCGCGGGGGCCATGCATTTTGCTAAAAATCCAAGATTTCCCAATGAAGGGACGGCCCTGGAATGGATGATTCCCAAGGGGACCTGCTGAAAATCATTTGCGTGGACGAGGGCAGGGAGCTGGCCCGGCAGGTCGGGAACATTTTCGGCGAAGACGAGGTGGACCTGGCCTATGAACGGACCATTGACGAAGTCGTGGACCGATTCGAGCGGGAAGTGTTCGACGTGATGCTCTTTTCCAGTTCGGTGGCCCACCGGCGACCGTCGGACGCCCTGGAAATCCTGGAGATCATCACCGCCAAGTGCCCCGGCACCCAGATTCTTTTTTTCGCCCACCCCGGCCGGCTCAAGATCGCCAACCAGGCGCTTCGGGCCGGCGCGTTCCACTATTCCCTGCTTCCGGTCGGCGACGAGGAGCTGAAGCTGCTCATTGAAACGGCCGTCCAAACCCGGCCGCAGCTCGGTCTCAATCTCCTGCTGCGTTCCGAAGTGGAGAAAACCACCTTCGAGCGGATGATCGGCCGATCCACCGCCATGCACGAGGTGTATCGGCAGATTCGCCAAGCCGCCGCCACCGACATTCCGGTGCTGCTGACCGGGGAAACCGGGACCGGGAAAGAGCTGGCGGCCCAGGCGATCCACGAACTCAGCTCCCGTTCCGAGGGACCCTATATTCCGGTTCACATCGGTTCGCTTCCGCCGGACCTGGTGGCCAACGAGTTGTTCGGCCACGAGCCCGGGGCCTTTACCGGGGCGCGGGGAAAACGGAAAGGTTGTTTTGAATCGTCGGACAAGGGCACCATTTTCCTGGACGAGATCGCCACCATCGACGCCAAAATGCAGATCAGTCTGCTGCGGCTGTTGGAAACCAGCCAGTTTCACCGCATCGGCGGCAACAACAACATCGATGTGGACGTCCGGGTGATCGCGGCCTCCAACGCCGATTTCATGGACGAAATCCGCATGGGCCGCTTCCGGGAGGATCTATATTACCGGCTGGACGTGTTGCACGTCAACATGCCGCCGCTCCGGCAGCGACATGGGGATTTGCATCTGCTGGTGGATCATTTCATCAAAAAGGCCTCCGACGATTTTCAGAAGGCGATCCGGGGCATTTCCCCGGATTTTTTCAGTTGCCTGGAATCCTATCCCTGGCCGGGGAACGTGCGGGAGCTGAAAAACGTGATCCAGCGCGCGGTCATCAGCTGTCCCGGCGACATTCTGGAAATCGGCCACCTGCCCGAGCGCCTCATGAGCGCCCGCCACGAGGACGCGACCATTCCCATTCGCATCGGCATGAGCATTCAAGAGGTGGAGAAGGAACTCATCGTCCGCACCATGGAATACACCGGCCACAACCGGACCCGAACCAGCCAAATCCTCGGCATTTCCCGGCGCAGCCTCTACAATAAAATCCAGCGATATCAACTGTTCCAGTAGTCCTTCTCCTTTTTCCTTGCATGGAGCGGAGATGCCCAGGCCATCCCGCCCTCCCCTTTGCAACCTAAAAAAAGAACGCCGCTTGGCCGAATGGCCATGCCCCGGCCCCAGTTTTCGGGGTCGGGATTTTCCACGGCGGCCGGACCAGCGGAATCGTCAGAGAAGCCATCGTCAGGACGATGGCGTTCAACGGAAGGCCAAGGGCGAGGTGGGCCGCGAACCGATAGGCCCCCGGTCCGTAGACCGGCAGGTTGGTCTTGTAGCCGATGGGGGTGGCCTGGCAGGCGCCGGCCCCGAAAATCACGCCGATGATGAAGGGTTTGGGATCGACCCCCGTTCCCGCGGCGGTGGAGATGGCGATGGGCAAGAGCGGCGCCGCCGCGGCGTTGTTGCCCGGCAGATGGGTGCCCAGGCTGGTCGGCGCCACGATGGCCGTTGGCGCGCCCGGGCGCCGCCGTCCCGAATCAGCCGAAGAAAGGCGCGCGCGTATACCTCCGAGGCGCCGGTTTTTGGCATGGCCGCGCCCGGCGCGATGGTGGCCACGATGACCAGGAGCACGTCGTCCCGCGGCTCCCGGCAGGCGTCCCGCAGGTGCAGACAGCCGGTGATCGCCAGCAGAGACGCCGACGTCGGCGCGCAGACCATGATGTCGGCCAGGCCGGTGATGGCCGCGACGATCAGGCCCGGAAAAAACCACAGGGCGGTCCCGGCCTTTCGGGTGTCCTGAATTTGATGGTGAACGTCCTCCACGATGATGAAATCCTCCCGGTCGGGGATGCGTTCCAGCTTGGCCCGATTGACCCGGGCCAGAATGATGTCGCCCACCCGCAGGCGAGGCTCCGGATTTTCTGTTCCGCATAGTGAAGTTGCCGCCGTTTGACGGTCACCACGTGGATGTCCGGATGGTTGCGCAGGTCGGTTTCCACCAGCCGCTCGCCGATCAGGGAGGATTGGGGCGGGAGAATCAGCACCACGATGAGGGAGGCGGGGTCCGCCGCCGCGTAGTTGAGATCGGGGTCCAGATGGGGCGGCCCCACGGCGCCGGCCCGCAGCGCGCCCAGCAGGTCTTCGACCAGATCGTCCACCAGATCGTCCACCAGATCCGTCGACCAGATCGTCGGCGGTTCCCTTCACCGGCAGCACGTCTCCGCCCGACAGCGTCGTGGGGTTCGTGTCCGGATACAGGATGTGGGTCCCGCCAACAATCTCGAACACCTCGAAAGACGGTTGGGTTTCGGAAAAGGCGGTCATGGCGTCCCGGCCGACCGCCTCGGCCTCCGGGACGACTTCCAGCTCCGCGAGATGCTTTCGGTCTTCCCGTTCGTCCAGGTTGCGGCCTGGCATGGCGTGGCCCGGCATGGTTCGGGGGCGCGGCCGGCACCAGAAAGGCGATGCCCGCCGCCGAAAGCTCGAACAATGCCGATGTCCTCGCGGCCCTATTCCAGGGTGATGTCCCGGACGATGATGTTGGTGGAGGCGCCGACAAGGGTGCGGGCGCCCGCCAGAATGGACGCGCAGGAGGCGGGGATCGGAAATTTGGACGGGCCGATTCCGCATTCGCAGCTCGGGCTGAGGATGACCGGGATAAACAAAACCACCACCGGGGCGTTGTTGACAAAGGCGGAGGCCACCCCCACAATCAAAAGAACCAGCAAAATGGCCAGCCGCGATTTGCCCCGGGCGTCGGCGACGATGTGCCGGGCCACGAAGCCCAGGGCGCCGGTCCGGATCATGGCCCGGCCGATGAGAAACATGGCGGCCACGGTGACCACCGCCGGGTTGGCGAATCCGGCCACCGCCCGGGTGGGCGTCGGGATTCCGGCGACCATCGGGGCCACGAGGATGCCGCTGGCGGTCAGATCCACCAAAAGTTTTTCGGAGATGAGCAGATGGAGCGTCGCCAGCAGAATCAGCGTGGCCGTCCAGATTTTCCTGCGCCGCCCTTCTTGGCCTGTTGATTGGCCCGCACCCCATCCGACCCATCGAACGGCCCGTCGTTGAAACGCCTTCCGGCGATTCCGGTTTCTTGGCCGCCGTGACGGCCGCGCGCCATCCCAAACGATCCGGGACCAGGCGAATCGGCCCCAGGCGAACTGGCCCCGAACGGACCGGCCGAGCGGGATGGGCCTTGAATGATAAGGCAGGAATGACGAGGCCCGAAGATGAGAACGGTCCGGCCGGATGGCAGGGGTCGCCCCGTTTCGATCGCAAAGGAGTCCGCATGACCCATCCCGATTCCGCACCCGTTATGGTTCGCCTGCTGGACCGAATGCGGGCGCTCGCCCTTGCCGGCGGACCCCGCCGCGCGCTCCTGGTGGTCTGCCCCAACTCCGGGGCGGTGATCGAGGCGGCGGTTTCCGCTGCGGCCCGTCACCAGGCCCCGCTGGCCTTCACGGCCACCCTTAACCAGGTGGACGAGGACGGCGGCTACACCGGCATGACCCACCGGGAGCTGGCGGAAACGGTCCGCCGAAAGGCACGGGAACTGGCTTTGGGCGGACCCGTGAGCTTGGCCGTGGACCACGGCGGCCCGTTTTTGAAGGACCGACACCGCATCGAAAACTGGCCCCCCGAAGCCGCCTTGGCCGCCGTCCGGGATTCCTTTGCCGCCGCGATTCGGGCCGGTTTCGATCTGATCCATGTGGATTGCTCGGTCGATCCCGGAACGGCGCGCGGCGCGCCGGCCGTCTCCGACGTCGCCGAGCGGACCGCGGCGCTGATCGCCGACGCCGAAACCTTCCGCCGGGAGGGGAACTACCCGCCCGTCGCCTACGAAGTCGGCACCGAGGAACATGCCGCCGGCCTTGCGGATCCCGGAGAATTCCGATTCTTTCTCGGCCAAGTCCGGGAGGGGCTAAATCGACGGGGCCTCTCCCAGGCGCCCATCGCGTTCGCGGTGGGCGACGTGGGGACCGATCTGCACACCACCGGATTTGATCCCGACGCCGCCGGACGGCTGGCCGAGGCGGCGGAAGGATTCGGGTGCGGATTAAAAGGTCATTACACCGACAATCTCGAAGACCCCGCCGGCTATCCGGCCGCCGGGGTGGCGGCGGCCAACGTGGGGCCCGAGTTCTCCGAGCGGGAATTCGAGGGCTTGATGGTCCTCGCGGATATCGAGTCGGCCGAGGTGAGCGCCGGGCGTCTGGGCTGGCAATCGGGAATGGCGGACGCCCTGGTCCGGGCCGTGGTGGATTCCGGCCGCTGGCGGAAATGGCTGCTGGCGGATGAAAAGGGAATGGATTTCGAAGCGCTGAAGTACGACCGCCGGGACTGGCTGGTCCGCACGGGGTCTCGCTACGTCTGGACCGCGCCGGCCGTGGTCTCCGCCCGGGAGCGGCTCTACGAAAATCTCCGCCGGCAAGGGATCGACGCTGCCGACGTGGTCCGTCTGGCCATCGAGCGAAGCATGGACCGGTATTTTCTGGGATTCGGTTTGACGGGGCTGAACCCGCTTCTGGAAATGGAATCCGGGTGAGCAAGGATTCCCATTTCGTTGCAGGACGCCGCCGCCGCGGGTCGTCACCATGTTTCCTTGGCGACCACAACGCCAAAGATTTCGCCCGGAATCCCGAAGCGGAGACCGTCTCCAGGGTTTTCCGGCCAAGGCGGTTTTTCGTTGCAACGCGACGGCGGCCATCCGTTTCGGATGGCCGCCGTTGTTGGAAATAGGGTTGAATGGCATTTTCGCCGGAATCACTGCTCCGGCAGATTCAGCTTTTTGAGCACCGCGAAAGGGTTCGGTTTTTCCATCCGCCGGCAGTCGCAGCCCGCGGTGTTTTGGTTAGCCCCGCATTGAGGGCACAACCCTTTGCAGGATTCGTCGCAGATCGGGTAGGGCGGCAACGCCATGACCACCTGCTCCTGAATGCTTTCCGTCAGGTCGATTTCGTCTCCCTCGTAAAACACCCGATTGATGGTTTCGGCGTCCAGCTCGATTCCGTCCCCGTCGGGGAACTCCGGGTCTTCGGGAGAGGTTGGCGTGAAATATAGCCGGTAAAAGCGTTTCAGCGGCATTTCGAATTCTTCCAGGCAGCGGCTGCAGAAAAGACGGACGATGGTCTCCACCGATCCCCGCGCCTCGATGGATCCGGTGATCTGGTGAACCCTAATTCGGTTCAGGATGGGGCGGGAAAAGGAAATTTCATCGTTTTCCGCCATTTCGGCAAGCACCGGGAAATGGTCCGGCTTTCCGATGAATTCCAATTCCAGCCCCTGGGCCGGTATTTTGGCGACGGCAATGCGCACGATTCATGGCCTCCTTTTGGTCGAAATGATCCCCCGCCTGGGCGGAGGATTTCCTAAAATGAGGTCGAGTCGAAAGGATGTCAAAGTCATCCACCCGATGGTTTTCCAACGGATGTCGTTGACAGGACGGCGAGGCGAGGTATAAATTCCAAAGGTTTTTCGGGGGATCGTTCCGAGGCGGCCCGAACTCGCCATCTTTGGCGGGGGCCGCGGGGAGCGCCACTTGCAGGGGGGAGAGGTTCTTGGCGGGGGCGGGCACGTCCAGTGGACCGTCCGTTTTCTCCCGGCTTTTCCCGAATGTTGACGGATGCCGGGGGGCGCCTATGGCCGAATACACCATTTAGATCAGGCGGTTTGCAAAAATATCGATACCGAAGCTCCAAACACCTCCCGCCCCGCCTCAAGTGGGGAAACAAGGCGCCAATCCCCCTTGAGGCGGGGCGGGGGCGTGTTTTCCCGGCATGAAAATTCATGCAAATCGCCTTGTGAACATTCCCGCCTGGGTGTTCGGGGCGTTTCTTCTGTCGTTTTTGCCGGCCCAGGCCGGAAGGGCGTTGGGCGGCTACGCGGAGGCGGGCATGGACCAGGCCGCCACCGCCCTCGGCGCGGCCATCGCCGCGGGGTTTGGACTTTTTGGAAACGGCCTGATGGAACCGCATCTGCGAAATCGGGGGTATCGGCCCCAGGCCACCGTTTCGGCCGGGGGCCTTCGTTCCGCCCGAAAAAAATTTTTGTCCGAGCCGAGCGCCGAGTAGCCATCCGGCCCCCCGGCGGCGCCTCGATGGGACCCAAAACCTTTACGCTCTGAAATCCCTGGTCTTCCCGGACGGGACCGAGTTCCCGACGGAGGGGAAACAGGGGGGATTGGACACCCGAAATGAAACCGAATGCGCTTCTTCCCGTCCGTTGTCACCGAACCGAAGGAAACTCCCAAGGCTTTCCTATTCGATGGGTTGCCGGCCCGCTGCTGGCTTCCGTGCTGTTGCTGGCCGCATGTTTCGGCGGCGGGGGCGACGCGTCGCCGGTCCCGTACCAGTCCGGCCGGGCCATCGCCTTCGACCTGGACGACCTGGACGCCGAAGGCCGCTACACCCCGTCGGACGGAACGCCGCGCCATCTGACCTACGAGTTCTGCATTCCGGCCGGCCCGGACGCCATGGCCGACGTGGCGGCCACCGATCCCACCGCCCTGTGCACGGAAGTTTCTCCGGGCGCCGGCGGTTGTCGGGAGGGGGAAATGCTCTGCGTGGGCAACACCCGCCAGAGGGATTTTCGGGAGGTCCTCCAGCGTCTCGCCGCCAAGCCCTACATTGTCGAAATTCGCCCGGCGGTGTCGCTTTAGCGCCACCGCATTTCCGGCCGGGAAGGCGGCCGGCGGAATCATCCGCCCGAGCGCCCCTCCCCGGCCGGGGCGGTCGTTTGTCTGGCCGCGCCCCGAAGCATTCCCAACCAGACCAGCAGCACCCCGCCCCCGTTGGCCGCCGCCATCAGCCCGATGGTTCCGATTTTGTCCGGCCAGTCCAGTGAAATCAGCCACATGGAAAACGCCCCCAGCATGAAGTAGATGAACACCAGCAGGGAGGAGGCCGCGCCCGCGTTTCGGTCCACCTGCTCCAGCACCAGGTGGTTGCTGGGCGGCCGGCCGAGTCCCAGGGAAAAGGTCATCAGAAACATGGGCAGGGCCATGGCCCAGGGGCCGGTTCGCGGTCCGATCAACAGGCCCAGCCCGGCCAACATAATTCCGCTGAATCCGGTCGTGAGCAATGCCTTGGAATTGCCCCGCCGCAAAAACCAGGTGCAGGCGATGGAGCCGGCCATCATGGCCGAGGCGTTGAAGCCGAAGAAAAAGCCGAAGGTCTGCTCCGACAGCCCCATCCGGGTGATGTAAATGTCCGTCGAACCGCCGATGAAGGCGAACAGCGGCATGACGATCAGCGCCATCATCAAGGCGAATCCCAGGTATCGGCGGTTGGCCAGCAATTCCAGATAGACGCCGGCGACGCGCCGGGCCTGGATCGCCTCCGGCTCGGGGCTGGTTTCGGGCATTCGCGCCACGCCGATCAGCGCGAACAGGCCGATGGCGGCCTGAACGCCAAAAATCCAGCGCCAGGAAAACCCGGTCAGCACCCATCCCCCCAGAATCGGGGCCAGCATGGGCGCCAGCGCCATGATGATCCCGATGTGGGCCAGCAGCCGTTCCCGCTCCTTTCCTTCAAACACGTCCTTGCTGATGGCCAGCGCCATGGCCGAGGCGGACGCCGCCCCCGCCGCCTGAAGCACCCGGCAGAGAATCATCCAGACCAGCCCCCGCGCCATGGCGCAGCCCCCGCAGGCCAACACGAACAGTCCGATCCCGAACATCAGCGGCGGCCGCCGTCCGAACCGGTCCGACAGGGGGCCGTAAATCAGAAGAAAAAAGCAGTAGCTGACGAAAAAGCCGACCAGCGTCAGGTTGACCAGCCGCGGCGGCTCGTTCCACAGCCGTTGGAGAATGGGAATGGCCGGCAGGTACATGTCGGTGGACAACGGCGGAAACGCCGCCAGCAGGGCCAGCAGCGGCAGAAAGGGAAATCGTTGGCGCGCCCCGGGGGAGCGGGACGGAGAAAAGGGCGGTGTCATGAGGGAATGGCCTTTCCATGGAAAACAGCCGGGGCGTCGCCTCGGCGACGCCCCGGGGATGGTCCGGACGGGTGAACATGGGAGGGTGTATCATGGAACGGCGGTTGGGGAAAGGGGCGGAGAAGGATATGCGATCAATCAAAATTGATAATCGCTAATTTATGAATGTTTATTTTAAGCATGTGGTTTCGAGCCTCCGCGCGGGAGTCTTAATGAGAAAACGTTTGTTTTCAACTGGCTAAATTAAAGAAAAATTTGTGGCACGCAAATTGGATATGTTTCTATTATGAGAAGAAATTGGTTTTCGGGTCGAAGCGGGGGAGCCTTCGGCATTTTGCCTATGATTCCGACGGATCAAGGGGAGGAGAGATGAAGATGCGGGGATTTTCGATGGTGGCGTTTGGGGCGATTCTGGGGGGCCTGTTGCTGGCGGCCGGTTCGGCGTCGGCCATGACCTTTAAAAGCGAGCATTTGGGATCGTTCACGATTTCCGGAAAATTCCAGGCGGCCTTCGGCGCGACCCGGTACCTGGATTTTGTGGACGGACCCGCCGGGCGGGCGCTGGATTCCGATTTCGACGCCACGCGGGAATTGGCGCTTAAAATGGAATGGAGCACCAGCGAATACATGAAGGCGGTGATTAGCTTCCAGATCGGAGAGGGTTCCACGGGCGGCTACTTCGGCTCCACCGACGCGCTGGTGGGCGGCGAGGAGGACGGCGACCTGATTTTGGAGCTGGACAATCTGTACTTCGACTTCACGGTGCCGAACACCGACCTGAATTTCAAGGTCGGCTCCCAAAGCGCGGTCTTCGCGGATCTGATTTACGGCTCTCACCTGATGTACGAAGTGCCCGCAGGCGTGGAATTCGCCACGCCGTTCAACGATCTGGTGGGCGTCCGGGCCGCATGGTACCGGATGACCGACCTGATGGACGACACGCAAACCAACATGGATGATCAGGCCGACCTGTTTTACCTGGAAGTGCCCGTCAAGGTTCCCGGCTTTTCCATCAGTCCCTACGGCGCCTTCGCGAACATCCAGGAGGATGTCGTCCGGAACGCGCCCTCCCATTTTCGATATGCCTATCTGGATTATCCGGAATTGCTGCAAGGGACGCTGGACAGCCTTCCGGACCGGGATTCGGTGAATCCGACCGACGCGGTCACCGCCTACTATCTGGGCATGGCGCTGAACTGGGACGCCCTGGACCCGATTCGCGTGCGGGCCACCGCAACCTGGGGCGACATGGACTGGGAGACGGAGACGGTTGACGCCAACATCGCGGGCTATTTCGCCGATCTGGTGGTGGATTACAAGATGGACAAGGTTACCCCGGAATTTTTCGCCTTCTACGGCAACGGGCCGGACCGGAACGACGAGGATCTGGACATGTTGCCGGTGCTCATTGGCGGGCCGACGTATACGACCTCCTACTTCGGCGGAAGTCGCTACAACGACAACATGTTCGACTCTCACGACGCTCTCTACGCCGTTTCCATGTGGGCGGCGGGTTTCAAGCTGAAGGATATCCATCTGGCCAAGAGGCTGACCAACGAGTTCCAGATCATGTATGCCGAAGGAACGGCCGAGGACACGATTTTCCAGGCGCCCTACGACATGCTGATGAACGAGGACGAAAGCTTCGTGGAGGTGAACTTCAACACGGAGTACGAGATCATCGACAATTTCATCGGGGCGTTGGAGCTGGGCTACATCACCTTTGACGAGGATTCGGATTACGACGAGGCCGCCAACGGCACGGTGGAGGATTTTTGGAAAGCGGCCTTCTCGTTGGAGTACACCTTCTAACTTCGGGGGGATTGCCGTCTGGGGGGGGAGGCCGGAAGGCCCGGGAAAATTCGGGCCTTCCGGCCTTTTTCATTTACTCTCGGGGCCTTCGCGCGATGCCCGCGGTAAACCGGTTCATCGGCCGGCCGTGGCTGCCATGGGGAAGTTCCACGTATTCCGGAAGTGGTTGTATCGAATTCCGCCGGAAAGGACGATTCGGGAACCGGGCGGGCCGTTCGGCGATCACGGCGCCAACGGGGGCGCGAACGACGGAGTATCCCCGGCGGGGATCATGGCGGAAGAACCGTCCGGCCCGATAGAAATATCGGTGACGATCCGCCCGAACGGGATGGCGGGCGCGGTGAGGACGGCGATGACGGCCATGGGCGCGGTATTATTTTTCGGGACCCCCGCGGCGATCAAGCCGCCGGTCGAGGTAACAACTATCCTGACACAGGTGGGTGCAGGGCGTCGGCGTGGGTGGTGCGGTTGAAAATTCGCTGGAATCCATCCCCGCTCCGGTCGGCGAATTCCACGCTCCGTTGGCCGTAGGCGACGGCCTCGGCCACGTCGCCCAGAGCGAGGTGGAGTTCGCTGAGGTTGGAGGCGTGAATGGCTGATTGCTTCCAATCTTCTTGCTGAATCACCATTTCCAAACCCGCCGCCATGGGCTCCACCGCCTCCCGCAGCCGGCCCATGGCGCGGAGTGCGAAGCCAGCAAGGTTCAAAACTAACGCCTTGCCCGGCTCCGTCAATTCATCTGCCGGGGTGGACCAAACCCTACTGAAAAAAATGGGAAACGGCAGACAAGTCGGAGCCGAAAGCACCGAGTTTATGGAAAGCATAGGGGGACTTCCGACTGATTCTCTCCCAATACACCTCTTCCAACGCCTCCTGCTGCCGCCCCGCCAAACGCCCCTGCGTCACCGCCGCAAACAGCGGTTCCATTTCCTCCAATGTGTCAGGTAGCTCCTTCTCTGGAAGCGCCTTGAAGTGTTCGTACAGGCGACCGTGGGCTTCCTTCCAGCCCTCCGGAAAATCGGTTTTCAGCTTGTCCCCGAAATGCTCCCGCACCAGGGGATGGCAGTCCGGGGCGTCCTTTCGATCTTGGTCTTCCGGTGCCAGCAGGCGGTGCTCGCGGAGATTCTGGACGGCCCTTTCCCAATCTTCATCATAGGGATTCCAGCCGTTGGACGGCTTTCGCCAAAACCGCAATTTTTCCAACAATCCAGCCTTTTCCCGAAATCCTTCGGTAACGCCCCGGATCGGCCCTTCTTTGAAAATTTCGCGGATCGCCCCGAAATCGGCCGGACGATCAAATAGCCCCATGATCCGCAAAATGGAAAGCTGCCGCCGTCCTTCCTCGCTTTCGGCCAACCATGTCTCGTAGGCTTCCATCACCCGCCGGGGGTGGAGACCCTTCTTGTCCTTGGGATTGGCGAGCTGGCGGATTCGATCCCGGCGTTTTACATCTCCGCCATGGAGCTTTTTCAAAAAGGTCCCCAGCAGGTTCAACGCCAGCGCATGGCCGTCGAATTCCGTGGACGCCTTTTCCAGCTCCGCTTTCGGCCCAATCACGCCCAGCCGCTCCAGCACCGCCGCGCCCGCCTGCGGCGAAAGGTGCTTCAATTCCATTTTGGAAACCGTGGAATTCTCGTGGGTCCGCAGGTCGTCCACCGCCAGCCGGGTGGCGATCAGGCACATTCCCGGATTCCGCACCGCCAAATTCCGCAACAATGCGCGGAGGGCTTCGTCCTTCAGCTTTCCTTCCTGCGGTCCCGGCGGGTGTTGCACCGGTTCCAGGCCGTCCAAAATCAGCGGGGTCCGCTCCGCTTGGACCAAACGGGCCAACCGGCGGCCTTTCTCGGTCGGACTCCCCGCTTCGGGTTCTGGATCGTCGAACTCTCGCAACGCCGCGTCCAAAAACCGGTCCGCCGACGCCTGCTTTCCCTCTCCGGCCCCCTGGCTGTAAAACGACCAGCCAAACACCCGGGCAGCGCCTCGACAATCCGCCGCGCCGCACAAATCCCCCCCACCGGTTCATCAACGCGTTCTTCCCCACCCCGCCCCAGGCGACGATGGTCACGATGTTGGTCTTTTGGGATTCCCAGGCGGTATTGAGGGCGGCGAGTTCTTCTTCCCGGCCGAAGAGGTGGGGATTGGTGACTGGGAGGGAGCCGGTTTGGATTTTGGGTGGTGCGGGTTTGGTGGGGGGTTGGATCGGACTGCGGTTGGTAGCCCGGCGGATAGTGATGATGGACGCCGGATTGGATGGTGGAATGGTCGCCGGTGGCAATGGTGCTGTTTTTCACATCCCGGCCGACCGAGCCATTTCGGGAATTCACATTCCCATTTCCAGAATCCGCCTCACTCGCCTCCGATTGGTCCGGATTTCCCCCGTCCGTCCACTTCCGATCCTTCTCCGACATCGTTCCCCCGCCTGAACCGGTGTTTTTTAATTGGAATGGAAGGATGTAGCATAAGAAATTGATGGGTTCAACGGGGATTGAATCCGGATGGGCAGGATGGAAAAGGATGGCCAGGATGTTTGCGGGGCGAAGCCCCCCAAGTTCGGAGTTCCGCCTTCAGGCGGTGCGGTGCGGCGACGAAGAGCGGCGTCGGGTTTTGGAACGTAGATGTTTGAATCCAAAACCGAGGCCAATTCACCGCCGATGCCGTCTAAAGGCGGAACTCCCAACTCGCATGAAACCAAGTTCGGAGTTCCGCCTTCAGGCGGTGCGGCTGTGGGACAAAGTAGGGCGTTGGATTTTTGAAGGAAGGTGGTCAAATCCGAAGCCGGGGCGAATTCACCCCCCCATGCCGCCTGAAGGCGGAACGCCAAACTTATCCTGTGGCCGGAATCCACGATTCCACCAAATCCTCATGCTCTCCCATCCACTTCCGCGCCGCCGCGGCTTCGGATTCGGACTGGTTCATGGCGTCCATCAGGGTTCCGATCTGCTGGTCGTTAAGGAAAAAATTCTTCGCGAAGCTGACCACCCGGGGCAAATCCTTGGAGATCCCCCGCCGGGCGATGGTGTGAATGTTTTCCTTTTCGCCGTAAGCGGCTTTCGGGTCCTTCAGGAATTTCAGGTCCCACCGGGCAAATTTCCAGTGGGGCTTCCAGCCCGTCACCACGATGGGTTCTTCGCTTTGGATGGCGTCTCTCAACGAGGCCGTCATGGCCGCGCCGCTGGAGGTCAGCAGATTCATGTCCAGGTTGTATTGCTCAATGGCCTTCCGGGTGGCTTCCATGATCCCCGCGCCGGAGTCGATGCCGGTGATATCGCCGTTAAATCGACCCGGGTTTTCCCCCATCTCCGGAATGGTGTTCACCGGGACGTACTCCGGCACCACCAGCCCGATCCGGGCGCCCTCGTAGTTGGTGCCCAGGTCCACCAGCACGTCGCCGTATTTTTCCATATGGCTCTGGTGGGTCAGCGGCAGCCAAGCGTCCAGGAAGAAATCCAGGTTTCGCTCCGAAAGGGAAGTAAAAATCGGCGCCGGGTCGGCCATGGTCAGGTCCACATCGTAGCCCATCCGGTCTTCCAAAATCACCTTGACCAAGTGGGTCATGGCAATGCCCTCGGCCCAGCTCACGTAGCCGATGCGAACGGTTTTATTCGCGACATCTTCCGCCTTCTCGTTTTCGGGGGCGGGCGCGTCCTCGGTCGTCACCATGCGGCCCGCGATGACGATGGCCGCGAAGGCGATGATCCACAAAGGGATTTCGATTTTGCGGCTGAGTTTTGGCATGGTTTCTCCTTCCTCGTATTCCGCCTATTTTTCGCCTACGCCCTGGGTGACCCGATCCAGAAACATGGCCAGGATGACCACGGCCAGACCGCTTTCGAATCCCAGCCCGATCTGAAGCTGTTCGATGCCTCGCAGCACCTGCTGCCCCAGGCCGCCCGCGCCGATCATGGCCGCGATGACCACCATGGAAAGGGCCAGCATGATGGTCTGGTTGACTCCGGCCAAAATGGTGGTGAGGGCCATGGGAAGCTGCACCTTGAAAAGCAACTGCCGGTCGTTTCCGCCGAAGGCGCGGGTCGCCTCCACCGCCTCCTCGGAAACCTGGCGGATGCCCAGATTGGTCAGCCGCACCGCCGGCGGCATGGAGAAAATCACCGTGGCCATGGCCCCGGGCACTTTCCCCAGCCGAAAAAAGAGCACGGCGGGAATCAAATAGACGAAGGCCGGCATGGTCTGCATGAAGTCCAGAATCGGGCGCAGGACTTTCGCCACCAAGTCTTTCCGGGCGGCCCAGATGCCCAGGGGAATGCCCACCGCCAGCGCGAAGGCGGCTGAGGCCAGCACCAGCGCCAGGGTGGCCATGGTGGCTTCCCACATGCCCATCCCGTCCACCAGAAACAGGCCCAGCAGCACGAACAGGCCCACCTTCCAACTGGTGATCCGCCACGCCAGCGCCGCCAAAAACAGCAGCAGCAGCCAACTTGGCGGGGCCAGCAACATGTCTTCGAAAAAGAAAATGGCGCCGCCCACCACAAAGCTCACTCCGTCGAAAAATGGCGCCCACTGGGTGTTCATCCATTGAATGGCGCCCTCGATGGTGTCGCCCAAAGGGATATTGATCATCATTCCGCGCCTCCCGCGATGGCTCGCAACAGCATGCCCTGGGTCACCACGGCTTTCAGACGGCCGTCATCGTCCACGATGGGCAACGGCGCGTCGGCTTCGGCGGCCCGTTCCAGAACCGCGATGAGATGGTCGTCGCCGTCCACCGGTTCCGGGGCGCTTCGGCCCAGGTCGGATAAATCGTTCCCGTCCGATTCCGCGGCTTTTTCGGCCTCCCAGCGGGGGATCACCCGCTCCGGGCGGCCGTCCTCCAGGACGAATGCAAAGGGAATTTCGGTTTTTTTCATAACCTCGAGGGCCTCCCGTGCCGAAGCGCCCGATTCCACGGCGGGCTGGGTCTCGGCGGAGGCGGTGCTGACGGTCAGCACCCGGGTCCGGTCCACGTTCTCCACGAAGGCGGCCACGTAGTCGTCTTCGGGATTCAGGACGATCTCCTCCGGCGCGCCGATTTGAATGATGGCGCCGTCCTTCATGATGGCGATGCGGTCGCCCAGCTTCAGCGCCTCGCTCAGGTCATGGGTGATAAATAAAATGGTTTTGGGAATTTGTTTCTGAAGTTCCAGGAATTCGTCCTGCATGTCGGCCCGAATCAGCGGGTCCAGCGCGCTGAAGGCCTCGTCCATTAGCAGGATTTCGGCGTCGGTGGCCAAAGCGCGAGCCAGTCCCACCCGCTGCTGCATGCCGCCGGAAAGCTCGCCGACCATGGAATCGCCGTACTTTTCCAACCCGACCATTTCCAGTGCTTCCCGGCCCTTTTCCTCCCGTTGGGATTTGGAAACGTTGGCCAGCTCCAGGCCGAAGGCGGCGTTTTCCAGCACGGTTTTGTGGGAAAGCAGGCCGAAGTGCTGAAACACCATGGCCATCTTTTTCTCCCGAATCTTGAGCAAGGGGTCATGGTCCAGCGCGAGGATGTCCTCCTCGTCCACATGGACCTGACCGTCGGTGGGCTCCATGAGGCGATTGACGCACCGAAGCAGGGTCGATTTTCCGCTTCCGGAAAGGCCCATGATCACGAAGATCTCCGCGCCTTCCACGGTAAAGGTCACGTCCCTCACCGCCACCGTGCAGCCAGTTTTGTCCTGGATCTCGCCTCGCTCTCCGCCGTCCTTGGCCATTTGGAGCGCCTCGTCAATTTGAGAACGGGGGCCGAATACTTTGTATAAATTTTCAACTTCGATTTTCGCCATGGGTATCTCGCAACGCTGATTTTCAATTGGGCCGGGCGATGGTTTGATTGCGAAAAGATTTCCACGATTCCTCCGAGAATTCCATGGGGGAAAGGGTCCATTCCCCGCGAGAAAACCGTGGAGGGCCACCCCCATGGCGAAGACGGAAGCGCTTTATCCGGGTGAAATCGAGTACGACGGATGAAGCCGAGAGGAGATCGACGGGAAGGGGCTGAAAATCATTTGGAAAAAAAGAATGCGTTGAAAGGCGGAAGCTTTCTCGAACGAGGAGGTGCCCCGTTACGAACGGGGCCGCAAGAAAGTTCGGAGTTCCGCCTTCAGGCGGCCCGTCGGCGGGACAGGAACAGCGAACCTTTTTGGGATTATCAATCAAAAAAGCGAGGATTTTCCAAGACGTTCCAAGTCAAACGGAACCGCCTTCCTCAAACCGCGCCGGCGAAAACCGCTCCACATCCCACTCCGGCGCGTTCCCCTGGATTAAATCCGCCAGAACTCCCCCCAACGCCGGAGCGAACTTAAATCCGTGGCCCGCCAGTGCGGCGGTGAAAACTCGGTCGGATTCCGGAATCGGCCCGAGGACAAAATCCCCGTCCGGGGTGAGGGTGTAAAAGCAGACGCGGCCGTCCATGGGCCGGTCGGCAAGGGAGGGAATGTGGCGCCCAAGCAGGTTTCGGAGCCGATCGGTTTCCTCGTGCGAAGGAACTGGCGGTGTTCCGTCCGGATCGCACGGTTCAAGCCGGTTATGAATGGCGGATTTCACCCGGGCGCCGGGCGCGACGGACGGGAGGGAATAGAATTCCTGGAAACCGGATTGGCCATCCGCTTCCGTCGCCGGAATCTGCCAGAAATTAACCGGAAATTCCCCGAGGCGGAAATCGGTTTCATGGGGCGGCTCGATCCAGTGGACGGGAACCCGGACGGGAGACAGAAACCGTCCGGCGGACCCGAGCAAGCCTGGATTCCGCGCGCCGCCCGCCAGCAGCAGCCGCCCGGTCTCGTGCACGCCCGATGCCGTCCGAACTTCGATCCGGCCCGATGTTTCGGACCAATCCGCGACCGGCTCGTTGAACCGGAGGTCCGCCCCGGCCTTTTCCGCTTCCGCCAAAAAAGTGGAAACCGCCGCTTCCGGCCGCACGATCCCGGCCGTGATTTCCAGTCCCGCCGCGAAATCGTCCGGCGGCGCCAGCCGGGGCCAGCGTTTCCGGACCTCCGCAGCTTCCAACGCTTCGTGGGGAAAGTTGCCCGCTGCGGCCGCTTCCAGAAAACCTCGCACCGCCGGGCAATCCGGGGGCCCGATGGTCAGATTCCCGGTCGGGGTCAGAAGTGAAACGCCCGCGTCCCGTTCCAATCTCTCCCACAATTCCCAAGCTTTCCGGGCCATGGGCACGTAGGCGGTCCCTTCCAGGTAGGCCCGTCGAACGCTCCGGGTCTCTCCGTGATGGCTGCCGGTTTCATGGGGCGGCCGCGCCCGATCCAGCCCCACCACCGAAACCCCGCGCTGGGACAATTCCATGCAGGTCGCCGCCCCGACCGTGCCCAATCCCACGATGACGACATCCGGTGATTTCATGGCGCTCCATCCCGCAGAAAGGGTTCCGCCAAGGAAAAAAATGGACAAGCCTGTCGGCGGCGCGGTAGATTCATTGTTGTCCTCGTGGCGTTTGGTGGACCCGGCAGTGAGAAATTTTCAGTTCCGATGGAAAGCAATCCGATGACCCATCCCGGAAATCCACACGACCGGTTCATCCGCGAAATTGGTTCCGATCCCGAAAACGCGGTCGGCATCCTGGAAAATTTTCTGCCGGCGGAAATTCTTCGACTCGTGGACATGGCCTCCATCCGCGTGATGAAAGACAGCTTTGTGGATCCGGAGCTTCGGGCCTACTATTCCGATCTGCTCTACCGTCTGACGCTGGCGGAAACGCCCGGATATGTTTACCTTCTATTTGAGCACAAAAGCCGCGCCGAACGCCCGGTCCATTTGCAAGTGCTGAAATACATGCCGCGAATTTGGTATGCCAATCCCGGCGAGGAAGTGCCGACGATCATCCCGTTGATCGTTTACCACGGATCGAAACCATGGCCTTACGATCCACGATTTTCCAAGGTGTATCCCCGGCCGGACCCGGTTTTGCTGGATTTCTTTCCGGATTTCAAGATCGTTCTGGCCGACCTTGGCCAATACACCGACGAGGAACTCCGGGGAGCGGTCATCGTGCGGGCCGCGCTGTTGCTGCTCAAGCACATTCACGCCCCGGACCTCCCGGAACGACTGCCGGAGATTTTTGGGTTGTTGAAGGGCTTGTATCATTCCCAAACCGGCCTTGGCCACCTCGAAGCCATGCTGCGGTACGTGGTCCGGGCGGCGGAGCCGGTTCAAGAAAAAACGGTTGAACAAATCGTCACCCAATTGGTGCCGGAAAACGAAAGGGATCGCGTCATGGCAACATTGGCGGAACAGTGGATACAGAAAGGACAAACCCAAACCCTTTTGGAGATGATTGAGGATGGGCTCAACGCAAAGTTCGGTGGGTCCGGTCTTCAACTTATGCCGGAGGTTCGGAAGGTTTCCGATCAAGCTTCCCTGCGGAAGATCGTCAATTCCTTGTGGAACGTGCAAGACTTGGAACAGTTTCGGCAAGTGGTTTCCAAGGTGAAAACCTAGTCCAACCCTAACCGTTCCCCGGCCCTCGATCAAACTCCACGATCTCCGCGAAATCGGTATCCACGCCCGGTTTCACCTTGTGGTGCAGCGGGCTGTCCGGCCCCACGCGGCCGCCCATGTCGTAGGTGAGCCCAGCCACGGCGACGTGGCGAATCCAATAGCCGTAACGAACCGGGCCGGTGGCGTCGTAGCCGGAGTGAAAATGGCGGAATTCCTCTTTGGGCGCCGGCCGGGTCGCCAGCCATGCTTCCGGCGCGTCCTCAAAAAAAACGGGGTTGATCCGGCTCTCCGCCGGTAGCTCCCTTCCTTGGTTCGGCAATCGGGCCAGAACCGCCTCTCCTTCGCGCAAATTCGCGTTTTCCGGCAGATCCTTGGCTTGCCAGCTTTTTATCTTTGAAGGCGACCAACTCCAAACGGCCTTAATCTGCGGGGTCATTCGGCCGGAAATGGTATCCCACTAAACGGACCGACGGTGAAAATCCGGCCCTTCCGTTCCACTTCCAGCCTTGCCATGCAGCCCCTGGGCGCTTGCAGGGGAACGGTCTTCGCGCTTTTGTCGCTCGGCCGGCCGCACCCCGCGCCAAGGCAGGTCATCAGCCAAATTCCGGGCCAAAAGACCCATGCAAAAATGGGCTCCGCGCTTCACCAAACCCGGCTTGGCGACATTTGGTTTTTTTCCGCGATTCCGAGCAGATTCCCGTTTTGAAAAACCCGGCTGGGGAATCTGCTTCGTCCGTCGCAAATTGGGATTTCCTCGCGTCACCGGCCGTTGCGCCCCGCGCCGATTTTTCACTTCGCCCCCAAATTCGTCCAATTCCCCAAACGCAACAGCCGAAGCCGACGGACGGAATGACCACCGCCAGCGCCTTGTTTCCAAAGGCGTCCGCCAGGGTAATTTGCCCGACGTTGGTCGGGGCGTAGAGCAACGGCGCCGGCGCCGGGTGCAGGTGCGCGAAGACCGCCGCGCCGCACAGGCCGCCCAGCAGCGCGAAAACGGCGTCCATGCGCCCCTCTCCGGCGGCGGCCCCAAGGAGGAGGCCGGCGGTCCGAAGGTGGGGAAATTGAACACGATGATCCCGGCCAGGGCGATTGGTCTCTTTCTCCCCCGCGTGTTCCCCGTGGAAGCGAACATCGATGATTTGGTGCGTGGGGTCGCCCAGCCGCTTTTGGATGAAGTCGCCTGGGATCAGCTTTTTCAGCCGAATTTCGTCGCTCCGAGCCTGGCACAACGCCGCCTCCCGGGTTTCGGGTCGCCCGACCGCTTCGTATCCGGTCCGCTTCCAGGCGTCGATGCCGCCGTTCAGCGCGCGGACCTTGGGATGGCCGAGGGTGTCCAGCACCCAGAACATGTTCGAAGCCATGGCGCCGCCGTCCCGTTTCACCGAATCGTAGAGAACAATTTCGTCGGTGCGGACCATTCCGTGCTTTCCGAGGACCTCCTGTGCGCGATCCACCCCGATGAAAATCTCGCCCGGGTTTCGGCTCCGGTCGTTTTGCCGGAGTTCCGACCCGGGCAGGCGAATGGCCCGGGGACGAGTTCGCCGTCGAAGTGGTCGTCGGTTCGAACGTCCACGATGACGACGCCGTCGTCCCGGCGATGTTTTTGGAGCCATTGGACCCCGGCGACCAATTCGGCGTTGGGATAGCCGCCGTCGTTGGTCTCTTGCCTGGCCCCCTGGGCCATGGACCAGACCGTCCCCAAGGCCAGAACGGTTAACCAGAACGGTTGAAATGATTCCGTGTCGAATCGGGCGATTGCCGTTCATGGGATCATGCCGTCCTTCCATCCGACGAATGATCACAGGAAATCCCGCCCAGTTGAAAACGAGAGCGGAGGTTGCTGAACTTTTTTACAAAATTTCGGCCGGAATTTTAAATATGGGATACCATGTTGATTCGACCCGGAAGAAGCTCGCGCCGGAATTTTCTCGCATGGAAAATGAATACAAACGATATCCCGCCTTTCATATGCGGGTTGTGCCCGCCGCCGGCACGAATACGGCCGTTTTTTTTCCGTAGGTTCCGCCTTGGGTTTTCTCCTTTTCCACCGGCGACAGATGGGAAAATCCGCAGGTGGATCGCGGATGGCTTGGAGGGGGTTCGCCGATTTAGAGCAGGACCGGCATACGGTTCGAAGGGTTGATGTGGATCGTTATGAAGTCCTTGCCCATCATTTCTGTTTCGAAGGGGGAGCGCCGTTGCGGCAAGACGGGATCCGCGGGATCCGAATGGGTGGAATGAACGGCAAACTGTTTCCGTTTCCGGGGGATTGGGTTCAAGCGGGAGATTGGCGCCCGGCCGGGGTCCTGCGAAAGGGAGCGGTTACGGAACCGTTTCCGACAAGGTCCCGGTTTTGCGCGAAATTCCCCGGGGGGTTGACAAAAGCGGCTCAAGAAAATAGGCTTGCCGTTTCTTAGAGTTGAAAATATTTTCGGGTGAATTATGTTTAGGTGAGTTTAAGGACCGCAACGCGGAGGGTAGGAATTCCCGTTTCAGCAATCAGCCAAAAAAAGAATCATTCCGTCGGTTTATCCGATCTTATCATCGACTGGAACGCCGACTCCCGCCATTCTTTCCCTTTCGGGAACCGCCGATGGAACCTTTTTCGCCCAGGGAAATTTCATCGTGCCCTTTTCATCCGACCTCGCGGAAACATTTTCCCAAACTGAAAAATACGGAACCGTTTTTCCCATCCGAACAAGATGGAAATGCCATTAAACCAAGCCAGGGAAGGTTGAATTCATGAGCGGAGAAGAAAAAATCCGGGTGGAAAATTTGTACAAGATTTTCGGTCCGCACCCGGAACGCGCCCTCAAGATGGTCCAGGAAGAGGGCAAGGACAAGGCCACCGTATTCGCGGAGACGGGGATGACCATTGGCGTGAACGACGCCAGCTTCACCGTCAACAAAGGGGAAATTTTCGTCGTTATGGGCCTTTCGGGCTCCGGAAAATCCACCCTGGTTCGAATGCTCAATCGACTGATTGAGCCCACCGCCGGCCACGTCTACCTGGACGGCACCGACGTGGCCGCCATCAGCGAATCGGAGCTGGTGGAAATTCGGCGGAAAAAGATGAGCATGGTGTTTCAATCGTTTGCGTTGATGCCCCACATGACCGTGGGCGAAAACGCGGCGTTTGGGCTGGAAATGTCCGGCGTGGACAAGGCGACCCGGATAAAGCGGGCCCAGGTAGCGCTGGAGCAGGTGGGACTGGGGGAGCACATGGAAAGCTATCCCAGGGAGCTTTCCGGCGGAATGCAGCAGCGCGTGGGCTTGGCTCGGGGGCTGGCCGGCGACCCGGAAGTGATTCTGATGGACGAGGCCTTTTCCGCCCTGGACCCGTTGATTCGAACGGAAATGCAGGATGAACTGCTCAATCTTCAGTCCCAGAGCGAGCGCACCATCGTCTTCATTTCCCACGATTTGGACGAGGCCATGCGCATCGGCGACCGTATCGCCATCATGGAAGGCGGGCGGGTTGTTCAGGTGGGCACGCCGGAAGAAATTTTGCAGAATCCGGCCGACGACTACGTGCGCGCCTTTTTCCGCGGCGTGGATCCCACCAACATTCTCACCGCGGGCGACATCGCGGTGGATACTCAGCCGACCATCGTGCAGAAGCCCGACGGCGGCGCCCGCGCCGCTTTGCAACGGCTCATCAAGGAGGACCGGGATTTCGGCTATGTTCTGGACCGGAAGCACCATTACGTGGGAACGGTTTCAACGGACACCCTTCAGAAAATTATCGACTGCGACGGGAAGACCTGCTCCATGCCGGACGCCTTTATCTCCGATGTGGTCCCCGTGAACGAGAGCGATTCCATGCAGGACATTCTGGACCAGGTGGCCATGAATCCCTGGCCCATTCCGGTGGTGCGGGAGGATGGGCGATATATTGGCGCGATTTCCAAAAACCGCTTCCTCCGGACCCTGCAGCGAAACGAGGGAGATGCACAGGAATCCGGAGAAGCCGTCGAGGAGGCGCCCGCCGCCGAAACCATGGAACCGCCGGCGGAATCCGCCCAAACCGCCGCAGGAGGGATGGAATAAATGAGACTCTTGGATTTCGACAGTCAAAGTATCCCTTTGGACGATTGGGTTCAGTCCTTCGTGGACTGGCTGGTCATCAATTACCGGGGCGTATTTCAGGTCATCAAGGTTCCTTTTGAGAAGGCGCTGAGCGGCATCGACTATCTCCTGCTCGCGGCGCCTCCGTTGCTGATTATCGCCATCGCGGCCTTTCTTGCCTGGCGCTACGCCAGCAAGACGATCGCGGTTTTCACGGTGCTGACCCTGTTGCTCATCGGCTACCTGGGCCTGTGGTCCGACGCCATGACCACGCTGGCCATGGTGTTCGTGTCGGTGGTCTTTTGCGCGCTGGTGGGCATTCCGCTGGGCATCTGGTCCAGCAAAAGCGACCGGTTCGAAGCCATTTTGCGCCCGGTCCTGGACGCCATGCAGACCACGCCCGCCTTCGTGTATCTGGTGCCGGTGGTCATGCTGTTTAGCATTGGCACCGTTTCCGGCGTGCTGGCGACCATTATTTTTTCCATGCCGCCCATCATCCGCTTGACCAATCTGGGCATCCGCCAGGTGCATCCGGAGCTGGTGGAGGCCAGCCAGGCCTTCGGCGCCACCACGTGGCAGGCCCTTCGCCGAGTGCAGATTCCGCTGGCCATGCCGTCCATCATGGCGGGGCTCAACCAGACCATCATGATGTCCCTGTCCATGGTCGTCATCGCCGCCCTCATCGGCGCCGGCGGTCTGGGCATGCCGGTGTTTCAGGGACTCAACACGCTGGACATCGGCCTGGCCACCATTGGCGGTCTCAGCATCGTGCTGATGGCCATGGTGCTGGACCGGATCACCCAGGGATTCGGGCAGCCGAAATCTTAACGGCCGCCGTTTCCCGCTTTTCCGAAAACGAACGACATGCAAAAGGAGGACGAAAAAGATGAAACTCATTCGACAAACCTTGCTCATTCTGATCATTCTCGGGCTCGCCGCGCCGGCCATGGCGGCGGATCTGCCCGGAGACGGCGTCACGGTTCGCCCCTCCCGCGCCACCTGGAACACCGGATACTTCCAGGAGGCGGTGGTCCGCCTCGGACTGGAAGAGCTGGGCTACAAAGTGAACAAGGCCAGCGATCTCCAGAATCCGCTGTTCTACCAGAGCCTGGTGCTGGGAGACGTGGACTACTGGGCCAACGGCTGGTTTCCGCTGCACAACGACCAGCTGCCCGCCAACTTCGACGAGAAGGGGGAAAGGGTCGGCTACATCGCCAAAAACGGCGGGCTCCAGGGCTATCTGGTGTCCAAGGAGCACGTGGAAGAGTACAACATCAAGTCCCTGGAGGATTTCAAGCGGCCGGAAGTCAAAGAGGCCTTTGACGCCAACGGCGACGGCAAGGCCGACCTGGTCGCCTGCCCGCCGGGATGGGGCTGTGAAAAGGTCATTTCGCACCACATGGACGTGTACGAAATGGACGACCATGTGAACCCCATCAAGGCCGCCTACGCCGCCAGCATCGCCCAGGCCGAAGCCAGCTACAAAAACGGCGAACCGGTGTTCTTCTATACCTGGGCGCCCAACTGGACGATCTTCAAGTTCAAGCCGGGCGAGGACGTGATGTGGATCAACGTGCCGGAGATCAAGCCGACCGAGGGGCAGGAACCCAACAAGGACGCCATGACCGCCGCCGGCATCAAGGGCGCGGTGACCGATCCCATCGATCTGGGCTTTGTGGTCAACGATATCCGGATCGTGGCCAACAAGGATTTTCTGCAGGAAAATCCCGCCGCGCGGAAGTTTTTTGAACAGGTGAAAATTCCGCTGGTGGACATCAACCGGCAGAACACCCTGATGCAGGACGGCGAAGATTCTCAGGAAGACATCGACCGCCACGCCCGGGAATGGATTCAGGAAAATCAGGAAGACTGGGATTCTTGGATCAAGGCCGCCAAAGCCGCGGCGATGTAAGGGGATTTCGACTTTCCCATCGAGCGATTTTTCGGACGGGTCGTCTTCGGACGGCCCGTTTTTTTCAAGGTCGGCCGGGAGGTTTTTCGGCGGGATTCGCGGGACGGAATAATTCCCGCCGCCCGTCGGCGTTTCGGACATTTTCCAAAATGGCCGCCGTTTGACCCGGTTTTCCTTTGTTCTTCGCACTTTCTCTCCGGCTTTCGCCCATTGATCCGCCGGATATCGATCTCCACATTGCCCGCCATGGTGGCGGAGCGCTCCCCGGATGCAGCCCCGCCGGGGAATTTTCCTTCCCTTCTCAAAGGAGGATGTCCATGAAAGTGGTTTATCGTCTGCTTCTGTCTCTCGTGATTCTCGCACTGTCCGCGCCCGTTATGGCGGACAGCCACATGCCCGGCAAAGGCGTCACGGTGAATCCCGCCCGGGCCACCTGGAACACCGGCTTCTTCCAGGAAGCCATTATCCGCCAAGGGCTGAAGGAGCTGGGCTACGACGTCAAAAAGCCCAAGGACCTTCAGAACCCACTGTTTTATCAGAGCGTGGCCCTGGGCGACGTGGACTACTGGCCCAACGGCTGGTTTCCCTCCCACAACAACCAGCTTCCCAAGAATTTTTACGAGACCGCCGACACCTACGGATACGTCATGGAAGCGGGCGGACTTCAGGGCTACCTGGTTTCCAAGAAGCATGTCGAGGAATTCAACATCAAGTCGCTGGACGACTTCAAGCGTCCCGAGGTGATGAAGGCGTTCGACAACAACGGCGACGGCAAGGCCGACCTGGTCGCCTGCCCGCCGGGATGGGGCTGCGAGAAAATCATCACCCACCATTTCGAGGCGTATGATCTGGACGACTACGTGAATCCCATCAAGGCGTCCTATTCCGCCAGCATTGCGGAGGCCCTGGCGCGTTACCGGAACGGCGATCCGGTTTTCTTTTATACCTGGGCGCCCAACTGGACGATCTTCAAGTTCAAGCCGGGCGAAGACGTCATGTGGATCAACGTTCCGGAGATCGATCCGGCCGGCGCCCAGGCTGAAGCCAAGGAGCGGATGACGGCCACCGGCGTGACCGGCGCGGTGACCGATCCCATCAAGCTGGGATTCGTGGTCAGCGACATTCGGGTCGTGGCCAACAAGAAGTTCGCCGAAGAAAATCCGGCCGCCAAGAAGTTTTTTGAAGAATTTTCCCTGCCATTGGCCGACGTGAACCGGCAGAACACCCTCATGCAGGACGGGGAGGACTCCCAGGCCGACATCGAGCGCCACGCGGCGGAATGGATCAAGGAGAACCAGGCGCGGTGGGACGAATGGATGGACGCCGCCCGCGCCGCCGCCAAGTGATCGTTTTCGAACGCGTTTTCCGGCGCGATTGAAATAAAAACGGGCCGCCATTTGGCGGCCCGTTTTGCGTGGGGCGTGGGGCGGTCGGCGAATGGCCGAATCAGAAGTAGTAGCCCACGTTGATGTTGAACCGGGTCTCCCAGTCGCCGTCCTCTCCCGCCGCCAGGCTGTCGTCCGGCCCGCCCAGGTACTGCATGTTTTTGCCCATGATCAGGTCGATGTAGGTGAAGACCGGGTTGGCGGAGATCAACGCGCCCAGGGTGTTGATCTGGGAGTCCTCAAAGCCGTCTTCCTCCTTCACGAGGATGCTGTAATCGTTGTAAAAGGTCAGCTTGTTGATGGGACCCCATTCCACCGGCACGTCGTAGCTGAGGCCCGCCAGGTAGAGCGCGCCTTCGGCCGCCACGGGAAAGGAATCCGCGAAGGCGCCCATGATGACCACGTCGTCGTCCGTGCCCGGCGGGTTTTTCGGATCGTTTTCGTGGTGGGCGGCCTGGAGAACTTGGATGCCGGGATTGCGGAGCAGCGCGAGGATTTCCAGGTCCGGGAGGGAAAAGGCGCCGCTTAGCGTCGAAGTCGCGACGGCGGGATTATCGGCCGCAGGTCCCAGTCGTTCCAGGCGCTGGCGGGACGGCTGGAAAAATTTTCCATCGTCCGGACTTTCATCCCCGTCCGTGGTTGCGGCGTCCCGATTCATCCGGGATTTTCGGGGCTGGGCGGCGGATTCCTCCGACTCGACCGAGTCCAGTTCCATTCTTGCCGGATCGGTTGCTGCCGATTTTGCTCCGTCCAGCACCGGTGCGGGCGGTTGGCAGGATTCCAGCCTTTCCATCATGTCGCGGTAGTCCGCGTGAAGAGGAGCCGCCGCCATTAGGCACGTCGTATTGAATTTGGCCGGCCTGGGACTGGGCCTTGACCATGTCGGTCAGGGCGATCCGGTCTTGGGCGTAGGCCGATTCGGCGGCGGCCTCCAGTTCGTTCAGCAATCGGCGGTTGGCGGCGGCGATCTCCTTTGCCCGGTCGATGTAGTAGAGTTCGTAAAACGATTCGGCCAGGGAGAGGGCCACGTCCCGAAGGGCCTGGTCCAACTTGAGCCGGGCCATTTCCGCGTCTTTTTGGACCACTTCTCCCGCCTTGCCCAGTTTGCCGGGGAAGGGGATGGGTTGGGAGATCACCGCGTTCCAGTCCTGGGGGCCGAGCCGGGTTTGGATGGGTTCCGGAAAATAGGTGACCATGAATTGGGGGTCGGGCAGGCCGGTGGTCACGCGGTACCGCTCGATGTTCGCCCGCCACTCGGCCCGGGCGGCGCGGATGGATGGATTGTCCTGGTAGGCCCGCGCCACCAGCTCCGGCAACGTAAGGGCGGTCCCCAGCGGGTCCGGTCCGGCCTCGTCCTGGGCGGCACTGGTTCCGGCAACGATGACGAGCAGGATCATCCCGGCCCAAGTGGAAAAGCCGAGCGGTAGTTTGTGGCGGTTCGGATTTGCCATCCGTATCTCCCGATGGATTCGATGGGTGGAATTCGATCGGTCTTTGGAGTCAAAGCAAGAGGGGCGCCATTGCGCATGAGGACTTTCGGGCGTTGCGTTTTTCCGGAGTTCGAGAATCCCGTCCGATTCCGCCGCGAAAAATTTACGCAGTGGATTCCGATTCTCCGTTTGGATGCCGGGCGGCCACCGCCAGCGTGGCGTCGTCGGCTTGGGGAACCGATCCTCGAAAGTCCCGGAGCGCGGAAAACACCGCTTGAATAAGCGCTTCCGGGGATGGGTCCGGCGCTTCCCGGATGACCGTCTCCAGCCGATCTTTTCCGAACCGCGTTCCGTCCGGGTTCTCGGCTTCCCAGATTCCGTCGCTTCCGATAATCACCCGTTTGCCGGGCGTCCAGCTATCGTATCGGCTTTCGGTGTAGGGCGTTTCCGGGTCCACGCCCAAGACCATGCCTTCCCCCGCCAGCGGCTCGAAGGAATCGGATTCCGGATCGTACACCCAGGCCGGATCGTGGCCGGCCCGGACCCAGCGGATTTCGTTCCGTTCCGGGTCCGCCGTCATCAGGAAGAGCGACATGAACGCGCCGGTTTCCTCGGTGTCCCGGCACAAATGGCGGTTCACGTCGCCCACCACGTCGGCCAGATCGCCCGGCCCCGCCAACCGGCTTCGGAGAAGCGCCCGAACCGTGGTCATCAGCAGGGCGGCGGAAATCCCGTGGCCCACCACGTCGCCGACGGCCACGGCCACCCGGTTTCCCAGCTCCGGCAACCGGACGATGTCGTAGTAATCCCCGCCGGTTTCGTCGCAGTAGACGCTGCGGCCGAGAATTTCCAGGCCGGGACGGCGCAGTCCCTCGGTGGGCAGCAGATTCTGCTGCACTTCCCGGGCCAGGTTGAGGGAGGTCTTCAGTCGGTCTCGTTCCTTCAGGTGCGCCATCATCCGGTTGAAGCTCCGGGTCAGTTCGCCGATTTCGTCGCGGTCCTTCACCGGCAGCGGATCTTCGTATTCTCCGTCGGCCAGCCGGCCCGCCGCGTCGGAGACTTTTCGCACCGAGGAGACGATTCGTCCCCCGGCGAAGCGGATCAGCAGCAGAATGATCAGGATGAACCCGCCGCCGATCAAGACGTAGGCGTTTCGGAATTCCACCACGTTTCCGAGAATCCGCTTCCCCGGCGCGATGATGACCAAACTCCAGGGCGCTTCGTGCAGCCGGTAGAAACCGCTGACTCGATCCGGGGGATGACCTTCCCCGAGCACGGTGCCGGAATCCCGCTCCCGCAACGCCGCGAGGGTTCGTTCTTCCAGATGTTCGTGGGTTTCGGTGAATTGGCTTCGGTGCTTGGGCAGATTGTCGGCGAGCACGCGGCCCGTCCGATCCACCAGAAACGCCTGATGTTCCTGCCACCAGCCGGAATCCACCACGGCGTCCACCAGAAAATCGAAGCGAAGGGCCACTTCCAGTCGCCCCAGGGTTCCACCGTCGGCGTCCACCAGCTCGGAGACCAGAGAGACGGTTTCCCCGTCCACGGCCGGATCGTACCGAGGCGGCGTGACCTCGGCCACCGATTCCCGCCATTGGCCCATCATCGGCCAATCCCCGTTCATCCCCATGGGCATGCCCATTCGGCCGTTCATCCCGGCGTTCCAGGCTTCCCGTGCTCGGGGATCGGTCCATTCCAGATCGACGCGGGCCACGCCTTCCGCGGCCCGAAGCTGGTCCAAAATGGCCTTTTGCACCGCCCGGGCGTTGGCTTGCCGTCCGACTTCGTGGAACATTCGCATCCATTCCTTGGGACGGGCCAGCCGCATGTCCACATGGTGGGCGGCTCGCTGGAGCTTGAGAATGGTCGCCTCGGTCCATTGGTCCAGCAGGGTTCGCTGGGCGTGAACGAATCCCGCGACGCCCATTCCCACCAGGAGAAGGCTCACGGGGAGCAGCAGAATCACCGCGAGGCGTTGCTGGAGGCTGGTAAAGGAGAGCAAAGACCGTTTATCCCTTCAGGGGTTGCGGAGGATGGAAGCTTGGTTGAAGCATCCTCTGGCCCCAAAAAAACCGGATCGAGCCGTTCAATTCCGGCCCAATCCGCTCAATTTGAGGCGGATGGGATCAGGTTTCCGAGCGACCTTCGCCCTCGCCGCCTTCTTCATATTCTTCGCCGTCGGAGGATTCGTCATTCCCGGCCTCGTCCATGGCGTCCGAGCCGAGATAGCCTTTCCAGCCGCCGTCCCACGGCCCTGGGAACGGGGAACCCAGCCGGGAGGTGACCGAAGCGCGTTGTTGCTCGGACAGCATGTTCCAGACCGTGTCGTACAACTGAATGCCCTCGCTTTGCAGCTCGCCCTTCCGTGTGGCCATTTGCTGAATCAGTTGCTGGGCCTTGGCCAGGTCCAGCGGCTTGCGGCGCAGCACCGCCTTCAGGTCGATTTGGGTGGTGCGGATGTCGGCCTGCCGCCGAACGGCGAACTTCTGATGGGAGGTCATGGCGTCGTCCAGCTTCATCATCTGATCGTCGGTCAGACCCACTTGGGGACGGGCTTCCATCAGGCCGGCGAACCAGCGGTGGAGCGGGCCCATCAGGCCGCCGCCCATGCCTTTGCCCGAGACGCCATGTCCCATTCCTCCGCGTCCACCCATGCCGCGCTTCATGCCGCCCATCTTCGGGCAATCGGCGCACATGCCGCTTTTGCCTTTCATGCCGGCCATTTTGGGGCAATCGCCCCTCATGCCACCGCCGCCCTGGCCACGCATTTCCCGGCGGGGGCCCGGCCCTTTCCCGTGCATCCCGCCCTTGCCGCGGCCCATCTGATGGCCCATCCCGGGGCTATTCGGGCCGCCTTGGCCGTAGGATTGTCCGGACATCGGGCGGGTGGCCTGGCCGTCGTCCCGGGCGAAGGCGGAGGGGCTTCCAAAAAGTGTCAATCCAAGGATCAGGACGAACAGTCCCGCGCGTCGCATCATGAAAAACCTCCTGGGTTTCAGGGTGAAGGGGAAGCCGGCGGGAGTCAAATCCCGGCCGCTTCCGGGCGGCCGCCGATGAAAACGAGGGGCGGCCGGAATGGCTAAACTGAAAAGGATAGTACGGATTATTCACAGTTCAAGCGCTCGCTCCGAACCATGCACCTTGTTCGGGCGATCGATTGGAAATCAGGGGTGAAAAAATTGCGCAGTTGCGCGGGGGATCGACGATATGCGCGAAAAAAATGCGCACCGGTGAAACCTTTTCGCTTCCATCCTTCCCTTGGGCGTGTGGACTCCCCGCGAAGCCGAGATCGGGCCGGCGAATTCATCGAAAGATACAAGTAATTGATTATATTAAATATAGATGAAAAATTGTTTGAGAAAATTAATGTCTCGTCCGGGGATGGATGACGACCTTGCGCATGGCGCCTGCAAAACAACCTTTCCAAACGGAAAAACGCTCGCCCTGGATTGGGAATCCATTTCGGTCCGGGGATGGGATCGGATGAGAGAAGCGCCGAGCCCACCGGCGTTTTTTCAAAGAAGGCCACCGCAACGCAATCTTCAATCCAAAAGGGAGGATGTTACGAAGAAAATTATGATTCTGATGGCGATCTTTGGCGCGGCCTTGTCGCTGACCGGTTTTCCCACGGTGCATGCGCGCGGAGGCCGGGGTGATGGGCATGGTTGGCATGCGCAAAACGGTCATGGAGGCGGCATGGGCCGGCGCGGCGGAGGGGCGCGCCACGGTCGGGGCATGGGACCCCATGGCCGAGGTCCGCGCCATGACGGCGGAATGGTCCGGCGCGACGGCCATCGCGGGACATGCCCTGTCCGAACTGTCCCTACGTGAATGAAAACGCCGCCGGCGAGCCAATCAGTCTGAACCAGGCACGGTCGATGGCCGAGCGGTACACCGCCCGAAATCCGAATCTCAACGCCTGGCCGGCAGAAGAAAAGGACGGCGCGCGTCAAGCGGAGATCGTGACCAAGGACGGTTCCCTGGTGAATCGAATGGTCATCGACAAATCCAGCGGGCGATGCATTCCGCCTACCGATGAGGCAAACCCGGACCGAATTCCGGCCGATGGCGCTCCTCGGGTCGGGCCGCCGGCCGGGATTTTTTCATTCGGAGGAAGACGGGTCGGCCGGAGAGACGGTCTCCGGGTCCTTTTCCGCCACCAATTCCGGAAACCGATCCAGCGTGCGGTACATGCGTTCGATCTCGAAGGTTTCGGCGTGTTCCGCCAGATCGGCGCCCCAACGGGCCAGGCCCGGCAGTTCCCGGTCGGTTCCCAGGTCCCGGATTTCCTCGCCGAAACGTTGGATTTCATCCATCACCATTCGGTCCCGCATGTGGCTCCATCGGGACCGCCAGGGGTGCGGGGGCAACCGGTCGGCCGGGGGAACGGCGTAGCGGACGTCATCGGAGGGATCGACCGCCGAGGCCGTCGGGACGTCCGTCGGAAAATCGGAGTGGGCCGTGGTGGCCAGAAATTGGGCCAGAGCCGCAAACAGCGCCGCTTTCCGGATCGGCTTGATCAGCAGGGCGTCGCATACGCTTTCCGCGGCCTCCAAGATTTCCGGCGAGGTGTGAGCGGTGACGGCCAGCATGGGCGTATCGGACAAGGCGGGATCGGCCTTGATCCGCCGGGCGGCTTCCAGATCGTCCATTGGGGACATCTGGAGGTTCATGAGCACCAGATCCGGTTTCAGCTCCCGGGCCATGGCCAGCGCCGTCTCGCCGTTCTGGGCGAAGCGGAGCGAGAGCTGATCGCAACTCTCCAGGTATTTGGCCAGCAGCAATCGGTTGGTGTTCATATCGTCGGCGATGAGCACGTCGGCGGGAAGAAAACGGCGCGTGAATTCCGGTTCCGCAAGCGACGCACGGGAAATCGGGGGGGCAATTTCACGTCCGGGAAACCGCATCCGAAAACGGGTTCCCCCGCTCTCGGCGCTTTCCACCGTCGCCGTGCCGTCCATTCGCTCCACCAGCCGCCGGACGATGGCCAGCCCCAGGCCGGAACCGCCGCGGCCGGCCCGATCGCCGCCGTTCACCTGATGGAAGGCCTCGAACACCCGCTCCCGTTCGGATTCCGGAATGCCAATCCCGGAATCCCGCACTTCCAGTTCCAGATCAAAATGGCCCGATCCGACCAATTGGCCGAAGGCCCGAACGATGATTCCGCCCTCGTCGGTGAAGCGGATGGCGTTGGACAGGAGATTGGTCAAAATCTGTCGGACGCGAACCGGGTCCAGCAGGAGATAGGCGGGCACCTCCGGGCCGGTCGTCACGTCCAGAGTCACCCCCTTTTCCGCGATCCGGGGACGGAACATCCGCTCCAGCTCGGCGAAAAGCGCTCCAACCGAAACCGGCTCCAGCCGAAGGGACAGCACCCCGGCCTCGATTTTGGAGAGATCCAAGAGATCGTCGATGAGAGCCAGCAGGTTGCGGCCGCTGGAGAGAATGGCGTCCAGCAGGTTGCGGTCCCGCTCGTTCCCGGCCCGCTCCAGCAACATTTCGCTGAAGCCGAGGATGGCGTTCATGGGGGTGCGGACTTCGTGGCTGACGTTGGCCAGAAAGGCGGTCTTGGCGCGGTTGGCCCGCTCCGCTTCGTCTCGGGCCGCTTCCAGCTCTCGGCTTTGGGCTTGCAACGCCTCGCGATCCCGTCGAAGCGAGGCGTTGGCGCGGATGAGTTCCGCCGTTCGGTCCCGGACCGTTTCTTCCAGCCGCTCCCGAATGGATCGGAGGGAGCACTCGCTTTCCACCAGAGACGTCTCCCGGCGCCGAATTCGCTCCCGCATGGCGTCGATGTTGGCTCCGACCCGAGCCAGGTCGTCCGCGCCGGGGACGTGGAGCGGGACCTCGTAGTCGCCGCCGGCGATCCGTTCCAGGCCCCGGTTGATGGTCTCGAACCGGCGAAGCATGACCCGGTTGAACCGGAAAGAGGCGAAGGTGAAGACCACGAGGGTGATGAGAGCGGTGGAGGCCAGCGTGGCCGCCAGGACGTTTCGTCCGAAGCGGTTCAGGGCGCGGAAATCGTAGACCACCCGGGAGATGAACTTGTTGGCGAACTGAAGGTCTCCCTGGGCGAAGGGGATCATGGTGAACACCGTGACCCGGTCGCCGTCCCTTTGACGGGCTTCCTCCTGGCGCTCCAGACGCGCCACCAACGCCGGGTCCCGCCATTCTTCTCCCTCGTTCAGGATGGAAATCGCCCGCGCCGGCCGTTCGGTGGCCACGAAGAGATCGATGTCTTGCACGTAGGGATTTTCCGTGGCCAGACGGCGAAGGGGCTCCCGAAAGATGGCTTCGAAGTGGCTTTCCGAATAGGTGTCCACCACGAAATCCCGGACGTGGGTCCAGGCTTCCACGATGACGTCGCTTCCCGGCGGGCTGTAGAACCGAAACAGGGTCAGGCGGCCGGTGGAGACGGAAACGGAAATCCGGATGCCCTTGGGAATGCCGGTCCCGTAAATGGATTCCATAAACGATTGAAAACGTGGAGAAAATCCGAAGAGATTCAGGCCCACGTCTTCGGGGGCCGAGCTGTTGAACACCACGCCGTCCCGGCCCACCAGACTGACTTGGCTCAGGCCCCGGTCCCGGGCGATTTCCCCCAGCGCCTCGGCGGACAGCGGCTTGGGCCGGCCCGTTTTGTCCAGCACCTCGGCGGAAACCTCCAGCAAGGCCCGGTCCGTCCGGGTTTCCATCTGCCGTTCGATGAGGGAGAGGGTGCGGTCGAAGGCGAGGAGATTGGCGCGGATGTTGGCGTGGAGGGCGTCTTTTTGGGATTCCAGCGCCTGGCGGACGGTGCGCAGTCCGTAACCGCCAACGATGGCGGCGGTGGCCCCGGAAGAGAGCAGGATAACCGTGAAGAGATAAAACAGGAACCGTTTTTTCATGAAGTTCCGCCGAAAAAATGGGGATTCGATCTGTTTCCTTTCGATATCATATCCCCCGGATTCAATCAATGTTTCGGCTCGCCGCTGTTATCGATGCATAGGAGAAAAATCCACAATGGGCAATGGGTTTTTCCGCGCGGGGGACTTTGGCTGTTTCCCCGGCGAACTTGGACCCCTCCGCTTTTCTCGCGCGGGCGAGGGACGATTTCCCCGGGGCGGGCGTTGTTTCCGCGAATTCCCGTTTCGTTCACCGCCAGGGGATGGCCATGCTTCGGGCACTGGAAGCCGGAGTCCGGGCCTGGATGATGACCCGCGGCTGGCAGGAGGACGCCGTGGCCCGGCTGGTGGAGGAAACGGGCCGGGACGAAGACATTGCCCGTCTTTACCTCGCCGACGCCGACGGAAGGATTGTTCATCGTTCCAATCCGGCCCCCCCTGGACGCCGGAACTGGCGGAAAAAGCCGTGGAAAGTCGGCTTCGCGTTCGCGCGGACGGCCTGCGGGTCTACGAAATGGCCAAGTGGTTGGCGTCTTTTTCCTCCGCCGGGCGGCATCCCATGGGGGACATCAAACGGCCGGAGGCCCGGGTCCGCCGACACGAGCGGCTGGCGGCGCCGGGCCGGATGACCGCCTCGGTGGCCCACGAAATCCGAAATCTTCTTGGCGCGTGTTTGAAAATTAGAACCCCTGCTTTTGGGCCGTCCAACAAATTTTGAAGTTCAGCCTCAATAGTCCGAATTTGCATTAATTTTCGACAAGAGTATT
>JBKHDD010000016.1:0-49428 GCA_046541515.1 Desulfococcaceae bacterium | reverse complement strand
CCCCTTACTTTACCAAAAAGTTTTTGAAAAAGTAAAGCCCGATTCGCGGCCTTTTTTCACGGGGGAGGCGGAAGGCGGTTCCGGAACCTATCCGGCGGTCTGGACGATGCGGGAGGCGGGGACGAGCTGGACCTGCTCCATCAAACGGGGTCGGGCTTTTTCCAGGGCGTCGCGGGTGACGGCGTGGGGATGGCCGATGCCCACGGCCTGGCCGTAGGCCCGGGCGGTGCGGATCAGCATTTCGATCTGGCGGTCAATGGCCGCCGGACGGAGATCGTGGTCCAGAAAGACGTCCCGGTCGGCGAAGGGAATCTGAAGGCGGCGGGCCACCGCCCGACAGACGCTGCCGGGGCGGGTGACGCTGTCCACGAAATAGAGGTCCCGCTCCCGCAACACCGACAACACGCGATGGATGGGGGCCGGCAGGCCGGTCAGTCGGGAGCCCATGTGGTTGTTGACGCCCCGGACCTGGGGAAGACGGGAGAGCGCGGCGGACAGTCGTTCGGCCATCCGATCGCCGGATTGGGACGACAGGAGCGCCTCGGGGCCGGGGGATACCCGGGGATATTCCAGCGGCTCCATGGGCAGGTGGAGCATGATTTCCACGCCGGCGTCGGCGGCCCGACGGGCAAGGTCGAGCCGATGGGGGGCGTGGGGGAGCAGGGAAAAGGTGAGCGGGATTTCCAGCGACAGAAACGCCTCGGCCAGGGCCGCGTCGAAGCCGATGTCGTCGATGATGATGGCGACCCGCGGGGCGCGGCGACCCAGCCGGCGGCCGGCGGACGGGAGGGGCGACGCGTCGGGGGCTTCCGGATACAGCTCGTGGACGGGGCCGTCGGCGAACGCCGGAGCGGCGAAGGCCAACAGAAGGGCGAGAAAAACCGCCCGCCCGGCGAGGGAAGCCGGACGGGCGGGGAAAAACGATGGAAGAGAGATCAACCGCGGGCTTCCGTGAAAATGCCGTATCCCTTGAGGATTTCCAGCGCCCGAATCACCTGGTTGTCGGCGTCCAGGGTCTCGCGGTCCAGGGGGCCGTAGCGGTTTTCGTCGGCCCGGGGACGTCGGCCGTCCTCGTCTTGGCCGGCCGCGTCGTCCGCCCCCTCGGTTTCGGTCTCTTCGTCCGTTCCAAAGGGGATGGCGTCCAGGCGGTTGCGGAGGTCGGCCTCCTTGAGCCTTTCGTCTTCGGACATCGTCTCCTCTTCGTCCAGGAAGCGGTGCCTCACCACGATGTCCGGCTCGATGCCCTGGGCCTGGATGGAGCGGCCGCTGGGGGTGTAGTAGCGGGCGATGGTGAATTTGAGGCCGTAGCCGTCCCGGAGGGTCTCCACCGTTTGAACCGAGCCCTTGCCGAAGGAGGCGGTGCCCAGAATGACGGCCCGCTTGTGGTCCTGCAGGGCGCCGGCCACGATCTCGGAGGCGCTGGCCGTGCCGCCGTTGACCAGCACCACGATGGGATAGTTGTGGGGCGACCGGTCGCCCCGGGCCTCGAAGACCTTGGTGTGCTTCTCCTGCCGTCCCTTGATGGAGACGATGGCGCCCTCGTCCAGGAACAGGTCGCTCACGTCGATGGCCTGGTTGAGCAGCCCGCCGGGATTGTCCCGCAGGTCGAGCACCAGCCCCTTCATCGGCGTTTCGCCGTTTTCCAGCTCGGCCAGCGCGGCCTGGAGATCCTCGGTGGTGTTTTCCTGAAAATTGGTGATCCGCACGTAGCCGAAGCCGGGGCGAAGGGCCAGGGACCGCACGCTTTCGATGGGGATGATGTCGCGCACCAGGTTGAACTCCAGCGGCTCCTCGACGCCCTCCCGAACGATTTTGATGGTCACCGATTCGCCCTTGGGCCCCCGCATCATTTTCACGGCCTCCCAGAGCATCATGTCCTTGGTGGACTGGCCGTCCAACTCGACGATGATGTCGCCCGCCTTGACCCCGGCCTCGTGGGCCGGCGTGCCTTCGATGGGGGAGATGACGGTCAGCAGCCGGTTTTGCATGGTGATGACGATGCCGATTCCGCCGAATTCGCCGCGGGTGTCGATCTGCAGCTCCTCGAAGGCCTCGGGCGGCAGCAGCTGGGAGTGGGGGTCCAGGCTGTGCACCATCCCCTGGATGGCCTCGTGGATCAGGTCTTCGGTGTCCACCGTGTCCACGTAGTTTTTCTCGATCAGGTCCAGCACGTCGGCGAAAATTTTGAGCCCTTTGTAGGCGGCGTCGTCGCTGGCCGAAAGGTTGCGGTAAAAGCCGGAGCCGGCGATGGAGACCAGGGCCGTGATCAGAACCACCAGCCAAAGTTGGACCGGTTTTTGATTTCTTCGGGACATCATTAACTCCTTAGGGTACGCCTTGGGGTTACCCCGTCTTGAGCCATTCCATGGGATCCAGCGGTTTTCCGTGATGGCGCACTTCGAAATGGAGGCCCGATCCCTCCATGGCGCCGCCGTGGCCCGCCGAGGCGATGACCTCTCCGGACCGAACGATGTCGCCCTCCCCCTTGAACAGTTCGCCGGCATGGGCGTAGAGGGTGTAGTAGTGGTCGCCATGGTCGAGGATGATCATGTTGCCGTAGCCTTTGAACCAGCCGGCGTAGATCACCTCCCCGTCTCCCACCGACCGGACGGGCGCGCCCGGCTCCGTGCGGATCACGATGCCGCTCTGAAAATTGCGGACGCCGAATTCGGGGTTTTCGAACGGGCCGAAAAATGTTGTTATCTTACCGGTTGCGGGCATGTTTAGCAAGCCCTTATGCCGGGCGAAGGCTCCCGTCCCCGCCGCGGCTTTCGCCTGTTTTCGCGCCCGATCTCGAACCCGGTTTCGCGCTCGGATCTCGGCCTCCAGCGCCCGGATGCGGCGGTCCAGGGCGGCGGCGGCGTCGGTCAGGGCGGCCACCGCCTCGGCGGCCAGGGACTTTTCCTTCCGCACCCGGGCCAGCAGGCCGCGCCGGGCGGTTCGGGCCGCGTTCAACCGGGCGGCGGCCCGCTGGCGCTTCCGGGCGGCGGCCTGGCGCTTCTCCCGGATGGTCTGGATTTCCGCGGCGAGCAAATCCAGCTCCGCCTGCCGGGCGCCCAGCTCGTCCAGCAGGGTTTCGTCCCGGGCCAGGACCCGCCGCAGGGCGGTGCGCCGCTCGAAGAATTCCCCCACCGATCCGGCGCTGGCCAGCAGGTGGATCGACCCCAGGGCCTGGAGCTTGTACAGGCTCACGGCGCGGGTGGCCGCCCGTTCGCGCCCTTCCCGAAGTCGCCGGCTTAGGGTTTCAAAGGCGGCTTCGGCCTCGGCGATCCGGCCGTCCAGGTTTTCCAACGCCTCGGCGGTGTCTCTGGCCGCCCGTCGGGCCCGGTTAAGCTCCCGCGCCATCCGGTCCAGGTCGCCGGCGATCGAGCGCTCCCGCTTATCCAGTTCCGCGGCCGATTCCCGGGCGTCCCGCAACTCGCGTTCCACCCGCCGGGCGTCCCGCTGAAGTCCCTTCACGGTTTCCGCCGCGCCCGGGCCGGCCGCCGCCAGGGGCAGGGCCAGGGCGATCCCCCAAATCAGCCGTTTCGATATTGTCGGAGAGAGAGAAAACATCCCAGCCATCCCACGAAGCCGCTGCCCGCCAGCACGCCGATCACGGCCCGGGGCGGCAGGAAGCGGAGGGCAAAGGTCGGCGTCAGCAGGGCGGAGTCCAGGTGGGCGGTCAGAAACCGGAACAGGCCGTACAGGGCCGCGAGTCCCAGCGCGCCGCCGGCCGCCCCCAGCAGCAGGCCGCCCACGTAGATCGGGTCTTTGATGAATCCTTCGGTGGCGCCCACCAGCCGCAGAATTTCAATTTCATGCCGACGGGAGTGAAGGACCAGGCGAATGGTGTTGGCCACGAAAAACAGGGTGGCCAGAAAGAAGAGGCCGCCCAGGGCGTAGGCGGTCAGCCGGAACAGCGAAACCACGCCCATGACCCGGCCCAGCCACTCCCGGCCGTATTCCACCTCGGCCACCCCCTCCAGCTCCGCCACCGCTTCGGCCGCGGCCGCCAGCCGTTCCCAGGTTCGGGGGGAGACGGTCAGGTAGACTTCGAAGGCGTCGGGCAGCGGATTGTCCGAGAGGCCGTCCAGCAGGGACGCCTGGGGGCCGAGCTGTTCCCGGAACCGGGCCAGGGCGGTTTCCCGGGAAATGAACCGGACCTCCCGAACCCCGGCGAGCCGACCGATTTGGGCCCGGAGCCGCTCCGCCGCTTCCGGCGGGGCGTCGGCCCGCAAGTAGGCCATCACCCGCATGTCCCGCATCCAGGCCTGGATCATGCCGTCGGCGTTCTGGAGGAACAGCGCGAAGGCGCTGAAGATGAGCACCGCCAGCGCGACGGTGGCCGCGGTGACCAGATTGAGCAGCCGGTTGGCCGCGAGATCCCGAATGGCGCGGCGAAGCATGGACATCAGCGGGGCAGGGCGGGAATGACGGTGGAGGTTTCCAGCCGTCCGGCCTTGAGCAGGACCACCCGGCCGCCGGTGGTGCGGATCAGTTCGGTGTCGTGGGTGGCGATGATCACGGTGGCGCCCCGCCGGTGGTACAGATGCAACAGGTCCATCACGGCGTCGGCCGCCTCCGCGTCCAGGCTGCCCGTGGGTTCGTCGGCGACGATGATTTTGGGGTTTCCGGCGATGGCGCGGGCCACCGCGACCCGTTGCTGCTCTCCGCCGGAGAGGCTTGCGGGGAGGGCCCGGCCCCGGCCGTCCATGCCCACCGTCCGCAGCAGGTTTCGCACTTTTTTGCGAACCATCCGCCGGGGGGCGCCCACGGCCTCCACCACCAGCGCGATGTTGTCGTAAATGTTCCGGTTGGGAATGAGCTTGAAATCCTGAAAGACGATGCCGAATTTCCGCCGCAGTTCCGGCACCCGACGGCGGGAGATCCGGGCCAGATTGATCCCGTCCACGATGATCTGCCCCTCGGAGGCCGGCTCTCCCAGGTAGAGGAGCTTGAGCAGGGTGGTTTTGCCCGCGCCGCTGGGGCCGGAAAGGAACAAAAATTCATTGTCCGCCACGGTCAGACGGATGTCAACCAGAGCGGTTCGGGGGCCGTACCGCTTGGCGACGTTGTACATCTGGATGAGAGTGCGGGGCTTGTCGAAGACCTCCACGCGGGCGGGCTCCCGATGCGTTGGACCCGGCGGGCCGCTGGATTGACCGGGCCGGATTTCGATGATATGGAAAGGGCCGAGTTCGGGGAGTGCCGTCTCCGGTTTTCTCCGCTCGGGCCTCCACTGATCCCATCGTATGCGCTTCTTCCATTCAGTGGAGGCTTTTTACATTCCGACCACCCGAAATTCAAGGTTTTCCGATGAAATCCCCCCGCGCTTCTTCCGAAATCGCCGAGCTGAAAACCGAATTGATCGACCGGCTCTGCCGGAAATCCTTTCAGTACAGCGCCGAGCCGACCTTCCGCCTGGTGTCCGGCCGCACCAGCCATTTTTACGTCAACTGCAAGCCCACCACCCTGAGTCCCCGGGGGATGGTGCTGACCGGGAATCTGATGGCGGAGGCGCTGGCGGACGCGGAGATTTCGGCGGTCGGGGGGCTCACCTTCGGCGCCGATCCCATCGCCGTGGCCACCGCCTTTGCCTCGGAGCTGGCCGGCCGGGGCCTCAAGGCCTTTTCCATCCGGAAGCGGCAAAAGGACCACGGCATCGTCCGCTGGATCGAGGGCGACATGGAACCCGGCGAGCGGGTGGCGGTGATCGACGACGTGGCCACCACCGGCGGCTCCACCATCAAGGCGGTGGAGCGGGCCCGCTCCGAAGGGCTGGAGGTGGTCCGGGCGGTGGTGCTGGTGGACCGCCAGGAGGGCGGGATGGAGGCCATCCGCGCGGCGGTGCCCGACGCCCATGCCCTGATCGTCCGGGAAGAGCTTCTGGCCCGCTGGCGGGAGATTCACCCCGAAACGGACTGAGGCCGGCGTCCGCGGCCGGCGCTTCCATTGGGATCGGTCTTGGGCGATTGGGAAACAAAGTCGGCGCCGCGGCCCCTGGGAACGACGCGTTGCCTCGTCGAATCGGGGCCGGTTTCGGGTCGGGCGGCGAGCAAAACCCCGCGCCCCCGGAATGAATGGCATGGATTTTTTCCGCAAATCGCCCTACGCCGGGATGTAGGTGGCGCAGGCGTCGTCCGACTCCCAGGAGGCGACCCGGGTCACCCTCACGCCGTTTCCGTCGATCCGGGATTGAAGGGTGTCGCCCACGAACCGGGCGATGTTCTCCGAAGAGGGCGGATTGTCCTCGCCGAAATGGGGGAGGTCGTTGAGGAACCGGTGGTCCAGCTCCCCCATGATTTCCTTGACGTGCCGTTTGATCTCCCCGAAATCCATCAGCACGCCGGCCTCGTTCAGCCGTTCCCCGCCCACGCAGACTTCGATGCGCCAATTGTGGCCGTGGAGGTTTTCACATTTGTGGGCCACCATTTTCAACTGATGGGCGGCGGCGAAACGGGTGACGACTTTCAGTTCGTACATGCGTTGCTCTCCTTCCGAGTCGGGCCCCCGCGGTCCGCGCGAATCCGGTCCATCCCGGCGGCCTTTTTCCCTTTAAAGCCGGCTCGGTTCGGACCATAAAAAAAGCCGGTCGCGCACCGGCGGCCGGCCGTGGCATCTCGGTTTCGGGCGTCAGCGGGCCGCGCCGGCCGAATTTCCCTTCAGCATGTTTTTCATTTTGTTTTTGAATTTCCCCGATTCCAGCTTGGAGAATTCCCGCAGCAACGATTCCTGCTTTTTGTTGAGTCCGGTGGGGGTGCGCACGTCCACCTGGATGAGCTGGTCGCCCCGCCGGCCGGTTTTCAGGGAGGGAATGCCTTCGCCGTTCAGGCGGAAGACCTCGCCGGGCTGGGTGCCCTTTGGAATGTCGAGGTCCCGCTCCCCTTCCAGGGTCGGCACCTGGATGGTGTCCCCCAGCGCGGCCTGAATGAAGCTGATGGGAATCTGGCAAATGACGTGGACGCCTTCCCGCTTGAAGAATTCGTGGGGACGCACGTGAATGAACACGTAGAGGTCGCCGGGAGGACCGCCGTCGGGGCTGGGCTCGCCCTCGCCGGTCAGGCGGAGCCGGGAGCCGTTGTCCACGCCGCCGGGCACCCGAAGGGCCACCTTTTTGCTGACCTTGACCTGCCCCGCCCCGGCGCAGCGGCTGCAGGGCGAGGGGATGGACTGGCCGGTGCCCCGGCAGTGGGGGCAGGTGGTCCGCACGGTGAAAAATCCCTGGGACCGGGAGACCTGGCCCACGCCTCCGCAACCGCGACAGGTTTCCGGGGAGGTGCCGGGTTCGCATCGGTCCCCTCCGCAACGGTCGCACAGCTCCAGCTTGTCCACGGTGATTTGGGTTTCGGTGCCGAAGGCCGCGTCCATGAAATCCAGCTCGATGTCGTAGCGGAGATCGTTGCCCCGCCGCACGCGGTTTTTTCCGCGTCGGCCCGCGCCGAAGCCGAAAAAGTCCTCGAAGATGTCGCCGAAGCTGGAAAAGATGTCGTCGAATCCGCCAAAACCGGAGAAGCCGGCGCCCTCCAGCCCCTGGTGACCGTACTGGTCGTATAGGGCCCGCTTTTCCGGATCGCGCAACACCTCGTAGGCTTCCGAGGCCTCTTTGAATTTGTTTTCCGCTTCCGTATCCCCGGGGTTGCGGTCCGGATGATATTTCAGCGCCATCTTTCGGTAGGCGGCCTTGACCTGATTCCCGTCGGCGTCCCGGGCAAGGCCCAGAACTTCGTAGTAGTCCCGTTTGGTTGTCATGGATGTCCCTGGCTGATCGATCCGAAAGTTTCCATATATTCCCCGCGCGGCGTCACCGGGCGCGGAGCCTGCCGCCGTTCCAGTGGTTGAATTTGGCAAGGAATGTAATGCAGGCCCCTTCCATGTCAACGCGTTCCCCGGCCGTCCGGCGCGGCTTCCCGTCGGGGGGTCAGCCCACCCAGGGCCGCCGCAACGCGGTGTCCCGCCGCCAGCGCCGGTCGTCCCGGCGGGGATAGTGAATGTTGAAGTGCAGCCCCCGGCTCTCCTTGCGGTGGCGGGCGCAGTCCACGATCAGCTCGGCCACGGTGGCGATGTTCCGCAGCTCCACCAGATCCCGCGTGACCTTGAAATCCCAATAATAGTCGTGGATTTCTTGCTGGATGATTTCGATGCGCCGCTTGGCCCGCTCCAGCCGTTTGTCCGAGCGGACGATGCCCACGTAATTCCACATCAGCCGCCGGATTTCGTCCCAGTTGTGGGCCACCATGATGGCTTCGTCGCTGTCGGTGGCGCCGGTTTCGTCCCAGGGGGAGGGATCGGGACAAAGGCCGCCGCCCCCGGGCCCGTCCAGCTCCTTTAGCGCCGCCCCGGCCGCGGCGTCCGCGTAAACCAGCGCTTCCAACAGCGAGTTGCTGGCCAGCCGGTTCGCGCCGTGCAACCCGGTGCAGGCGGTTTCGCCCGCGGCGTACAGCCCGCGGATGTCGGTGCGGCCCTCCAGGTCGGTGACCACGCCCCCGCAAAGATAATGGGCCGCCGGCACCACCGGAATCGGCTCCCGGGTCATGTCGATGCCGAACCGGAGACATTGGGCGTACAGGTTGGGAAAACGGGTCTTGACCGCCTCGGCCGGCTTGTGGCTGATGTCCAGAAAGACCGAATCGTGGCCGCTGCGCTTCAACTCGTTGTCGATGGCCCGAGCCACCACGTCCCGACAGGCCAGGTCGGCGTGGGGATCGTACCGGGACATGAAGGCGTCGCCGTGGGCGTCCCGCAACACGCCCCCCTCGCCGCGCACCGCTTCGGAGATGAGGAAATTTTTCGCTTCCGGATGGTAGAGGCAGGTGGGATGGAACTGCACGAATTCCAGGTTGGCCACCGTGGCCCCGGCCCGGTAGGCCATGGCGATCCCGTCGCCGGTGGCCACGTCGGGGTTGCTGGTGTACAGATAGACCTTCCCCGCGCCCCCCGTGGCCAGGAGCGTGGCGGGGGCCACGAAGGTTTTCACCGTCCCCTCGGCGGGGTCCAGGATGTAGGCGCCGCAACAGACGGCTTCGTGAAAGGTGGTCACCTGCCCCCGGCGCATCCGGGTGGAATAGGTGATCAGGTCCACCGCGATGTGGTCTTCGAAGATGGCGATGTTGGGGTGCGCCTTGGCCCGCTCGGCCAGCACCCGTTCCACCTCCCGGCCGGTCATGTCCTGGGCGTGAACGATCCGTTTTTGGGAATGGCCCCCCTCCCGGCCCAGGTCCAGGCAAGCCGATTCGGTTTCCCCCTCTTCCTGCCGATTGAACGCCACTCCCAGGTCCATCAGCTCCTGAATGCGGGCCGGGCCGTTGCGAACCACTTGTTCCGCCACCGCTTCGTTGCAGAGGCCGTCCCCGGCCGCCAGGGTGTCGCGGATGTGGAGATCGAAGGAGTCCATTTCCCCGAAGACCGACGCGATGCCGCCCTGGGCCACCCAGGTGTTGCTGTCGGTCAGCGATCGTTTGGTGACCAGATGAACCCGGGCCTGGTCGGCCACTTTGAGTGCGAAGGAAAGGCCGGCGATGCCGCTGCCGATAATGAGGACGTCGGAGGCGTGCCGCATGGTGAACCGCCTTCCGGGGGAATGTGGTCCGGAAGGCGTCGCGCCCCCGCACGGTCGAGATCATGGAAGCCGGGAACCGGCGGGCGGCTCGCCGGTCCCCCGCCGCCCAACCCGGCGGGATTCCCGGTTCCCGAAAGCGGCCGAATCCGCGAACGTCCGGCCGGTCCCCCGTTCCCCGGCGGTTTCGCGCTTCGCGCCTCGCGGCGTTTTTCCGTCGCCGCGTGGTCCCATTCAATTTTTGGGAAAGACCGATTTTGGGAAAAACCGGCGCTTCCCCGTGAAAAATCCCCCCGTCCTTCGGAACTCGCCCCGCTCTTCGGAAGTTGAACGGAAGCGCATTTTCCCGGCAGGGCGGGCGAACCGCTAAAAGTAGGCGGTCCGCTTTCGTTTGCCCTTTTCGTTGAACCCGCCGATGACGAAGCCCGTCAGAAAGACCCCGCCGCCGGCCATGAACCAGATGACGTTGCTTCTCCATTCCACCCGGTCGACCCGGGCGGCCAGCGAATCGGCCCGCTCCTTGTGGGCGGCCAGCTCCGCGGCGGTTTCTTCGTACGCCGTTTTCACCGCCAGGTAGTCCTCCGATTCCTCCCGCAGGGCGGCGAAGGATTCGGTGGCTTCCCGGGCCTGGGTTTCGGCGGCGGAGGTCTGTTCCACCAGGGTCTGGTTTTCCGTCCTGAGCCGCTCGTTTTCCGCTTCCAGCTCCGACAGTCGCCGGGTCAGGTTTTCCTGTTCCTCCCGAAGCCGGGACAACTGAATTTCTTTGGGCACCTTGTCGGTGAGGAATCGGGAAAGCACCCAGCCGTCGGTTCCGTCGGGCATCCGGACGTAGCTCCAGTCCCCATCGGTGTCAAGCAGTTGCACCTGTTGTCCGGACTGGGGCATTTTGATCACCTTGTGGTTGATCCCGGGTCCGGTCCGCATGGTGATTTTGATGACGTCGTTTACATACCTGGTTGCCGCCTGGGCTCCCGCCGCGCCGGCAAGCACCGCCAGCGCGACAAGAATGAGCCGCTTCGCCCGCATGATCACTCCCCGCGGTTTGGGTTCGGTTTTGGGCCGGCGCGCCGGCGTTGACCGAGTATTTTCCGGCCAAACCCCGGCGGTGTCAATAACTTCTTTGAATCCCCCGCCGGGTGTGATATTTTGTGGGAAAATTGTGGCGACAACGAACGCAAAGGAAAGAATCCGATGATCGCATTCGACTTGGGATGCGGCGCGGGCCACCGGTTTGAAGGCTGGTTCGACGACGGCGCGGCGTTTGAAAAACAGCTGGCCGAAGGCATGATCGCCTGCCCGATTTGCGGCAGCGAAGAGATCGCCCGGCTGCCTTCGGCCTTCGCCATCAAGGGAGGCAGCGCCGACGCCGACGATTTTCGCCGGGTGGCGGAGGTGGGACGGAAGCTGGCCGAAATCGTCGAGAACAAATTCGACAACGTCGGCGCCGACTTCGCCGCCGAGGCGCTGAAAATTCATTACGGCGCCTCGGAGCCCCGCAACATTCGAGGCGTCAGCACGCCGCAAGAAGAAAAGACCCTGAAGGACGAGGGCGTTCAGTTCTTCAAATTTCCCCTGCCCCGCGTCAAGGAAGACGCCTGAACCGTCCCCCGCCTTCCGCGCGGGCGGACGGTCCCGCTTCCGCCCCGCCCGCCTTTTTTTTCCGCCCCTACCCCATGGCTTCGGCCAGCTTCTCCACGCCGTCCGGGTCCGCCACGTTGACCACGGCGATTCCCGCGTCCTTGGGCGCGATTTTGCGCACCAGGCCGGTCAGCACCTTGCCCGGGCCGATTTCCGCGATGACCTCCACGCCGTCCTCCAACAGCCGCCGCACCGTGTCGTACCAGCGCACCGGGCTGCAGAGCTGACGCGCCATAAGCCCCCGGATGGCTTCGGGATCTTTTTCCGGCGCGGCGGTGACGTTGTGAAGCACCGGAACCTCCGGGGCGTTGAATTCGAACTCGCCCAAAAATTCGCGGAATTCCGACTCCGCCCCGGCGATGAGCGGGCTGTGCCAGGCCCCGCTGACCTTCAGCGGCACCGCCTTGGCCTTTCGCCCGGCCGCCAGGGCGGACACCCGACCGACCGGTTCCGGAGCGCCGGTGATCACGATCTGCGTTTCCGCGTTGTGGTTGGCCACCGCCACGACGCCGCCCGGAAGGTCGGCCTTCGCCTGGTCCACCAACGCCTGGACCTGGTCCATGGGCAGGCCAATGATGGCCGCCATGGCGCCGCCGTTGCGGGTGGCCTCCCGGTGCATCAGCACCCCCCGGCGATGGACCAGCCGAATGGCGGCTTGGGGGCTTGCAATTCCGGCGGCGCACAGGGCGCTGAATTCGCCCAGGCTGTGGCCCGCCACCACGTCGGGCCGCAGGCCGCGCGCGCCCAGCACCGCAAGGCAGGCCAAGTTGACGGCGGTGACCGCCGGTTGCAGATTGATCGTCTCGGTGAGTTCCGCCATGGGGCCTTCAAAGCAGAGCCGCTGCACCGGCAGGGCGCTGACGGTTTCGGCCATTTCGAACAGGGCGCGGGCCTCCACCGAGGCGTCGAACAGGGCGCGGCCCATGCCGACGCTCTGGGAGCCCTGGCCGGGAAACAGAAAGGCGGTTTTTTTCATGCGGACATGTCTCCTTCGTCGTCGAGGTTGAACAGCTTCCGGGCCACGTCGAGGTAGACCGACTTTCCGCCGCGGCAGCCGGCGCCTTTCAGGAACAGGGTCGGGTCGTGGAGGAATTTGTTGATCATGGCCTCGGTCATTCGGACCATGGCCTCCCGCTCCTCGTCCCCCAGGTGCCGGAGCCGGCCGCCCAGGGTTTTCTCCAGCTCCGCTTCGGCGATGTGGCCCAGCTTTTCCCGCAGCGCCTTGATGGTGGGCACCACGTCCAAGCCCAGCCGCCAGCTTCGGAATTTGACCACCGCCTCCTCGATGATCCGTTCGGCCTTGCGCGCCTCCCGGATGCGGTCCTCCCGATTCTCCTCGATGACGTCCTTCAGATCGTCGATGTCGTAGACATAGGCGTTGCCCACCCGGTTGATGGCGGGGTCGATGTCCCGGGGCACGGCGATGTCGATGAAAAACAGCGGCCGGTTTTTCCGGGCCCGCATGACCCCGCGCACATGCTCCCGCTCGATCACGAAGCCCGAGGCGCCGGTGGAGCTGATGATGATGTCCACCTCCCGCAGGGCGTCGGGGATATCCTCGAACCGGATGGCTTGGCCGTCGAACCGGTCGGCCAGGGCCAGCCCCCGCTCGAAGGTCCGGTTGGCCACGTGGATGCGGCCGGCCCGGTGGCGGATCAGATGTTCCACCGCCAGTTCGGCCATCTCGCCCGCGCCCACCAGCAGCACCTGTTTCCCCTCCAGCTCCCCGAAAATCTTCCGGGCCAGCTCGGTTGCGGCGTAGCTGATGGAGACGGCGTGATCTCCGATGCCGGTTTCGGTGCGGACCCGTTTGGCCACGAAAAAGGTCTTGTGGAGGAGGCGGTTGAGCAACACGCCGGAGGTCCGCTTTTCGATGGCGTTGCGATAGGCGCCTTTGAGCTGCCCCAGAATCTGAGGCTCCCCCACCACCAGGGAGTCGAGGCCGGCGGCCACCCGAAAGATGTGGTTCACCGCCGCGTCGCCAACGTGGACGTACAGGGCTTCCTCGAACCGGTCGATTTCCATGCCCTTGGTCTCGGCCAGATAGCGTTTGGCCGCCGCCGCGGCGCCCTCCACGTCCGGGGTGGACATGAGCACCTCCACCCGGTTGCAGGTGGACAGCAGGACCGCTTCCTCGATGGGCGGGGCCGCCCGAAAGGCGTGAAGGGCGGCGTCGGCCTCGTCCCCCGAAAAGCCGAGGCATTCCCGCAACTCCACCTCGGCGGTTTTGTGGTTCAGTCCCAAGAGGACGATTTCCAGCTCGGCGGGGGAGGGCGGACAGATCGGCCGGGGTCTTCCCCGCCGGACCGGCGTCGGCGGCTCCTGGGCCGGATCGAGCGCGAATTCGGTCCGGAGGGCCTCGGTGTGGACGGCCTGGTTTACCATTGCGTGAACTCTCCGTGGTGTCCTTTGAAAAGCAGGTTGACGCCCAAAAAGGTGAAGATGAGGACGACGAAGCCGATGATGGACATGATCGCCGACTTGCGCCCGCGCCATCCCACGGCCAGCCGCTCGTGGAGCAGGGCGGCGTAAAACAGCCACATCACCGCCGACCAGACCTCCTTGGGGTCCCAGGTCCAAAGGCGCCCCCAGGCCGCCTTGGCGTAGACGAAGCCGCCGGCGAGGCCGATGGTGAGCAGGGTGAATCCCGCCACGATGCAGCGGTACCCGGTTCGATCCAGCCGCTCCAGGCTGGGCAGTCGTCGATAGAAAAAGCCGCGCTGCTTGGTTTTGATGGCCCGCTCCTGGAGCAAATAAAGCATCCCGGCCCCGGCGGCCAGCGCGAAGGCGGCGTCGCCGGCGAAGATGACGACCACATGGAAGGTCACCCAAAGGCTCCGAAATTCCTCGCCCTCCGGGACGGTTCCGGCCGGAAAATGGACGGCGGCCAGCATGGCCAACGAGGCCATCGGCGCGGCGAAGACGCCCAGAATCCGCAGGGGAAATCCGTCCCGCCACTGGAAGACGATGAAAACGCCGGTCAACGCCCAGGCGGCCAAAGACAGGGCCTGATGCATGCCGAAGGCCGGCAGGGTCCCCGCCCGAATCGCGCCGATCCCAATGAGCACCGTGTGGGCGGCGAAGCCGGCGGCCAGCAGAACGAAGGCCGCGCCGTGGAGCCGTTCCCGTTGCCGGAGCAAGTAGACCAGGTAAAGCGCGGTGCTCGCGAGGTACAGGGCCAGCGTGAGGTAGGTCAGCGCGTTCATGGGGTCAGCGCCCGGGGGCCGGGTCGTCGGTCTCCTTCAATGTCAGCGTTTTCAGATCGAAGCCGGAACCCAGGGTCTCCCGAAGCAGTCGGTCCGCGGCGGCGTTCTCTCCGTTTCGCAGCAACGTGAGCAGGCCGCCGTCCAGCAGGGCGCGAAACCGGCGGCGGTGGCCCTCGGGATCGTGCTCCCGGGCCAGCAGACGGCGCCGGGCCGCCCCCAGGATATCCAGGGCCGTTTCGTATTCCGGCCCGAAGGTTTCCTCCAGGGTCGTCCGGATGCGTCGCGACAGGGCCGGGCTGGCCCCGCCGGTGGATACGGCGATGGCCAGGCTTCCCCGTCGCAGGACGGCCGGAAGCGTGAAATCCCCCGCCTCGGGACGGTCCGCCGCGTTGCAGAGCACGCCCAACCGGCGGGCGTCGGCCACCACCCGTTCGTTGACCGCGGGATCTCCGGACGCGGCGATGGCCAGGAAACGGCCGGCCATGTCCTCGGGCCGGTATTCCCGTCCCGCCCAGGTCACCCTGCCGGACTCGGCCAGCTCCCGCAGCGCCGGGGTGATTTCCGGGCTGACCACCGTCACCGCGGCGGAGCAGTCCGCCAGTCCCCCGGCCTTTCGCGCGCCCACGCCGCCGCCGCCCACCACCAGGCAGTCGCGCCCGGTCACGTCCAGATTGATCGGATAGGCGGTCATGATCCTTTTCGAACGTCCAGGCGCAACAGGTCTTCGGCCAGAATCAGCGGGCCGGTCCAGGCGCGGCGGCACTGGGCCTCCACGTCGGCCTGGTCGCATTCCGGATAAAAATGGGTCAGCGCCAGCTTCCCAACGCCGGCCCGGGTCGCGATCTCTCCGGCCTGCGAGGGCGTCAGGTGATTGGGCACGCCCATTCCGTCCGGCAGGGCCGATTCGCAGATGAGCAGATCGGCGCCTTCCGCCAGTTCGGCCAGGGCGTCGGTCGGGCCGGTGTCGCCGGAGAGAACCACCGAGGCGCCGTCGGGGGCGGCGATCCGATAGGCGATGCTTTCGGGGTTGTGGTTCACCGGCCGGGTTTCCACCCGCACCGGGCCGAGGCGGTGGTCGTCGGGGCCGTCCACGGCCATTTCCGTCAGCCGAAGCCGGTCGGAACCCAGGTCGATCCAGCCCTGGTACAGCTCGTTGAGCCCCAGGAAAAATTCGGAAAACCCGCGTCCCCCCACCAGTTCCAAGGGAACCGTGCGCGCGGGTTCCCGGGCGTATTTGTTGGAGAACAGGAAGCCGGCCAACTCCCCGGAATGGTCCGGATGGAAATGGGTCAGCAGCAACGCCGAAACCGATTGGACGGGAACTCCGGCCTCCATCAGTCGCCGGGACGTGCCGGGCCCCACGTCCACCAGCAGGGTCTGGCCGCCTGCGCGGAGGAGGGCCGCGCAGGCGCTTCGGCGAAGGGAGGGGACGCAGGTCCCCGAGCCCAGAATGGTGACCGCGATTCCGGGGGAAGCGGATGATTCGCTCATGGGACGTCCTTTTCCTCGAATGCCATAAACTTGAGAAATAACATGAAAGCCCGGGGATGTAAATCGGATGTGAGGACCGCCGGAAAGGCGGAGGCGAGAGAAAGGAAGGGCGACGACGGCGGCCATCCGTCTGGAAAGGGGAGGCGCAAAAGAGGCGTTCTCGGATCGACGGGGGCTAGGGACCGTTGGAATCCGATGGGCTCTTGGCGTTTTCCTTGCTTTTCCCCGTGCTCCGGGGTTTCCGTTCCACCCGGTCGATGAGCCAGTTGAGCACCGCCTTGCACTCGTCCAGCTCCACTCGGCCTTCCAGGGCCGTCAGGGGGATTTCCGCCCGGGCCATGCTTTTGTGGCCGCCGGCGGAGCCGAGCTGGCAGAACCCCTTGCGGGCCATTTTTCCGGCGTTCTTTCGGATGCCGTCGTTGCGGAAGATCACCACCAGCTTTTCCTCGTACACGCCGGAGACGATGCTCCAGGTGACGGGATTGACCCGCATGAAAAAGTCGGCCACCAGCACGCAGACGTCGGGGTTGCCCACCGGCCCCAGGTATACGAAGACCCGCCCCCGGTGCATTTTCATGGTTTCCAGGGCGATTTTGAAATACTTGAGGAAGTCGAGCCGCAGGTCGGACTGCTCGATCTTCCGGGCCAGCGTGGTGTTGGCGTATTTGAACAGGAATTGGAAGGCCCGGACATCCTCCATGAGGGTCTGCCGTTCGAAATTTCGGGTGTCGGTTTTGATGGCGTGAAACAGGCCCGTGGCCAGCCGGGCCGAGGGCTTGATCTTGGCCGCCCGGATGTATTCGGTCAGGATGGTGGCGGTGGCCCCGTATTCCGGCCGAACGTCCACGAAGGGGGCGTCCAACGAGGTGCGGGGGTGATGGTCGATGACGAGATGGGGAGTGAATTTTTCCAACGCGGGCGAATGGTTCGGCTGGGAGTCGACGATCATCACCCGGGTGTACCGATCGGGCGGGCCGATTTCGTCCACGTGGACCAGTGGAACGTCCAATAGCCGGACCATGGCGACGTTGTCGGGGCGCTTGATCACGTTGATGTTGGAGATGGTGACGCCGGCCACCTTGCGCCAGAGCAGCCGCTTGGCGGCCATGGCGCTGGCGATGGCGTCGGGATCGGCGTTGATCAGGATCAGGACCTGGTCGTTGCCGGAAAACTGGCTGTAGAAACTTCGAATCCGCTCGGAGGCAGAGGGCTTTTTCATGCGGTCGTCATCCGTTCCGCCGTCCGTTGGCGGTCTGGCCGATGGGTTGCGGCGCGTTCCGGCCCGATTCGCGACGGTCGGCAAAGGTTCTTTTGCGCCGGGTGGCGCGCACCGGGGCGCCCCCGGCGGTCGTCCGGGGAACCGCTTCCCGGCGTCCTCGCTCGCGGACTCGCTCTGGGATCGGCGGCGCCGGAGCGAATTCCGGAGGCAGGCGCATACCGTATCGATTGAAACGGCCCTTCGCAAGGATTTATTGATTCGGCCGCCGCGAGCCGGGGTTTCGCGGCCGCGGCCGTCCAAGGCCATGGGGCCGGCTTGGGAAAAGGCGCCCCGGACGGCCATCGGCATTTTTGGAACGCGGATCGGCGGAGAAACGCCTTCCTTCGGCGATTCGGGAAGCCGTCGCCGCGAAAATTTGCCATCGCTTTCCCCCGTCTTTCGGGTTCGGGGCCGGTTGCCGATTCCCGAAAGGATGAGAATAATGGTTGTATTCCTGACGGCCGGTTTGTATGGCTGGAAGGGAACCTTTCTTGGCCCGCTCGCGGGCCGTCTTCCTTCGCCCACGACATCTCAAAGGAAACAAAGTGAATTTTGACGCGGTGATCGATCGGATCGGGAACGTCATCCTGGGAAAAGAGTCCCAGATTCGTCTGGCCCTGACCTGCCTGTTCGCCCGGGGGCATCTGCTCATCGAGGACATTCCGGGCATCGGCAAAACCACGCTGGCCAAATGTCTGGCCCGTTGTTTGGGATTGGAATTCCGCCGGTTGCAGTTCACAAGCGACATGTTGCCGGGGGACATCCTGGGCACTTCGGTGTTTGAGCAGGACGGCGGGGCCTTCGTCTTTCATCCCGGCCCGGTGTTCACCCAGGTGCTGCTGGCCGACGAAATCAATCGGGCCACCCCCAAAACCCAAAGCGCTCTGCTGGAGGCCATGGAAGAGCGCCAGGTGACGATTGAGGGGGAAACCCGTCCGCTGGAAAAGCCCTTTTACGTGATCGCCACCCAGAATCCGCTGGAGCAGGCCGGCACCTATCCGCTGCCGGAATCCCAGTTGGACCGGTTTCTGTTGCGGACGGCCCTGGGCTATCCCGACCGGGCCGCCGAGCGCAAGCTGTTGGAAGGCCAAGGCGCGGACCGCGAACTGGCCCGGCTGGAGCCGGCCATGACCGGCGTGGACGTCCTTCGCATTCAGGAGGAGGTGGCCGGCATCCATGTTTCCGGCGCCTTTCTGGACTATCTCCAGGACGTGCTGGCCTTTACCCGAACCGGCCCCCATTTCCACGTGGGGCTTTCCCCCCGGGCGGGATTGGCCCTGATGGCCGCGTCCCGGTCCTGGGCCTATCTGGCCGGGCGTGACCATGCGCTTCCCGAGGACCTCCAGCGGGTGTTGCCGGCGGTGGTGGGCCATCGGCTGCGGGCCCGGGAGGACATGGCCGAAATGCCGCCGGAGCGGCTGGAAGCCGTGTTCCGGGAAGTGCCGGTGCCGTGATGGGCGTCCTTCGGCTACCCCGGCTTTCGGCCGGGGCCGTTTTCCGATCCTGGTTCCCGTCCCGTCCCGTGCCCGCGGCGCTGCCCTGCACCCTGGAGCGGAAACGGATCTACGTCCTGCCCACGCCCTTGGGGCTGGTGTTCATCGGGGTCTTGACCGGAATGCTGGTGGGATCGATCAATTACAACAACAACATCGCCTTTCTTCTCACCTTCTTGCTGGGGAGCATGGCGGTGGTTTCCATCCTGCACACCCATCGGAATCTTTCCGGGGTTCGGGTGCGCTCGGTCACCCCGTCCCCGGCCTTCGCGGGCGAGCCGGCCGTTTTTCGGGCGGTGGTTCGCGCCCCTTCGCCAACCCGCCGAGCGGTGAGCTTCCGGTTTCCCGACGGCGAGGAAGCCTTGGCGGATTTGGGGGGGGATCGCGACGAAGCCGTCGCCGTGACCGCGCCCACCGCCGTTCGCGGGCGTTTTCATCCCGGGCCGTTGCGGATTGCCACGGTGTTTCCGCTGGGTCTGTTCCGGGCCTGGTCCCGGATGGACCTGGATTTGGAGACGGTGGTCTATCCCCGTCCTCTGCAAGGACCCTTCGTGACCGGAACCGGCGGCGAGGCGGCGGCGGGCCGCGGCGAGGCGGCCGCCGGGGCAGGGGCGGACGATTTCGACGGGCTCAAAAGCTACCAGCCCGGAGACGCGCTTCAACACATTTCCTGGAAGTCCTATTCCAAGGGACAGGGGCTCCAGACCAAAGTGTTCGTGGGCGAAGCCGGCGTCACCGTGACGCTGGACTGGGAGGCGGTGCGGGAAGCCGACCTGGAGCGCCGTCTTTCCCGTCTCTGCGGACAGGTGCTGCGGGCGAACAACCGGGACCTGTTCTTCGGACTGCGGCTGCCCGGCCGGGAAATTCCCCCCGACCGTGGAGAGACCCATAAACATGCCTGCCTGCGGGCCCTGGCCCTGTTCGGGACCGGAGGAGACGTCCAATGAAGAATGCGTTTCATCGGTTCGCGCCGGCCACGGTCATCGCCCTGGCGCCGGCGCTGGCCCCCCACGTCATCGAGTTGCCGCCCTGGATCACCGGCTGGTGCGTGGCGATGTGGGTCTACGCGGTGGCGGGAACCCGGCGAGGCTGGTCGCCGCCGGGCCGTTTTTTGCTGGCCGGCCTGTCCATCTTCGGCTTCGGCGGCGCGCTGGCCAGTTTCGGCGGCGCGTTTTACAGCCAGTCCTACGTGGCGGTTTTGGCGGTCATGGCATCCCTCAAGACCATGGAATGCCGGCGGTACCGGGACGTGATGATCTCCTTGTTTCTGGCCTATTTTCTGGTGGTGGCCAACCTGTTTTACAACGACGAGCTGGCCATCGCCTTGTACATGTTCCTCTCGGTGCTGATCACCACCGCCGTGCTGGTCCACGTCCATCACCCCGTCAGCCCGCCCCGGCTCAAGATTCGACTCGCCGGCGTCATCCTTCTCCAGGCCCTTCCCCTGACCGTGATTCTGTTTTATCTGTTCCCCCGCATCGAGGGAAATCTCTGGGGGCTCACCCAAAACAAGAGCGGGATCTCGGGTTTTTCCGACCGGATGAGTCCGGGAAGCATCGCCCGGGTGGTGGAAAACGACGAGATCGCCTTTCGGGTGCGGTTCGAGGGTGCCATACCGTCCCCCGACCAGCGATATTGGCGGGGGCTCACTTTTATTCAGTTTGACGGGCGCAACTGGCACAAATCCCTTCGACGGCCCATCCGCGATCCCGAGATCGCCGGAACGGGCCAGGTGGCCTATGCAATCACCCTGGAGCCCCACGACGAGCACTGGCTGTTCGCCCTGGAAATGCCGGCGGAATCCCCCGAGGACGGGTTTTACATGGACGATTATACCCTCGTTTCCCGGGAACCGGTCCGGAGGCGGACGCTTTATCGGGTCCGGTCGCTGGTAAACCCGCAAACCGGTCCCCTGCTTGGATCGGACCGGGCCGCCCTCCAAATTCCCCGCGCGGGGAATCCCCGAGCCCGGGCCCTGGCGGAGCAATGGAGGGCGGAAACCGCCGATCCCGGGGAGCTGGTGGATCGGGCCATGGCCTATCTTCGGGAAAATTCCTTTTTCTACACCCTGGAGCCGCCCGCCCTGGGCGCCAATACGGTGGACGACTTCCTGTTCGAAACCCGGCGGGGCTACTGCGAGCATTACGCGTCGGCCTTCGCCTTTCTCATGCGGGCCGCCGGCGTTCCCGCCCGGGTGGTGGGGGGATATCTGGGAGGAAAGATCAATCCCTACGCGGAGTACCTGATCGTCCGCCAGTCCGACGCTCATGCCTGGGTGGAAGTGCATCTGCCCGAAACCGGCTGGACCCGTGTGGACCCGACCTCGGCCGTGGCGCCGGAACGTTTGCTGGAAGGGGTGCAGGAAGCGCTTTCGCCGGAAGATCTGGCCCGGCTGTTTTCCATGCCGGATTTGGGTCCGATTACGGACATGCTGCGGAGCATGGACTTTGGATGGGACGCCGTCAACGCCTTCTGGCTGCTGTGGGTGATGAGCTACACGGCCGAAGACCAGGCCGGCCTGCTTTCCCGCCTGGGGATCGATACCGACGACATGCTCTGGACGGCCAAGGCGGGAATTCTGCTGGCGGGATCGGTGGCGGTCCTGCTGGGCCTTTTCGCCGGGCTGGCGAACCTGCGACGAGGAAGATCGGGGGACCCGGCCCGTCGGGCCTATGATCGGTTCTGCCGGAAGATGGCGCGGGCCGGCGTGGCGCGCGAAGCCTCCGAAGGGCCTATAGATTTCGCCCGGCGGGCCGCCGCCGTCCGACCGGACCTGGCGGGCGCGGTGGACACGGTCGTCAACCATTACGTCCAGCTTCGATACGGCCGTCCCAACGGAAACGAGGAGTTGCTGAAGGGGCTGGAGCGGGAGGTTCGGAAGTTTTCGCCGGGGAAGGAGCCGGAGGAACCGAGGAGAGGGGCGGCGGCATAGGCAATCTCCGTTTCCGCCGCCCCTCTTTGGGGTGCAATTTCCGTAACGACCTTTTCGTCTTCAAGCGCACTTGTCCCGAAGCCCTTGTTTTTGATCCCTCGCCTTTCGATTAGATCAACTTTTGGATTGTCCCCATGTGCCGAAGCAAAGGGCGCCCCGCCTCTCAAATTCCACGACGAGGTCAACGTCGCCATTGGGGGCGTCTTCGCCGCGCGCAGGAGAGCCCGCCAAACTCAATTTTTTCACCGAACATTCCTTGCAAATGTCGGCAGTGGCTTCCTTGTGAATTTCCATGTTAAATTTCCATCTTTTCGCCACGAGCGGTACGATCGAGGCTCTAGTCCTTGTCGCCAAAGATGGTTTAGGACGCCATATCGTCCTTGGAGAACAGGGATTTGATGTCGCACTGGATCGTTCTCCCCCGAATTAACGCCCCGGCGGCGCCGCCTCCCGGATGGCCGCGCCGTGTTCCTCGGTCAGCACCAGAATGGCCAATCGCCGGACGCGGTCCACCAGGTCGCTGCCGAGGGAGAGGTAGTCGAATTTGCCTCTCAGATCGGTGTAGCCGTCTTTGTAGAACTGGACGCCTTCGCCTGCCACCCTGGCGTATGCCTTGACGTAGGCCGCGGGGATCGGCGTTCCATCCTTTCGGGCGACCACCCGCAAGTGGCCGTAGGATTCAATCACCGTCACGTCCAAATCGTTGGCGTACCGGGTTTCCGCCCGGCTGAGCCCGGCGGCGGCCGCCTCCACGATCAGATTGGCGGAACGCAGGGATTCCGGAATGGCCGCCCTTGTCTGTCCGGAATCGTCCAGCGTCACGGCGACCACTTTCCGGGGCCGCACCGGCGGAACCTGGGCCCGTCGATCCGTCGGAAAGGGATTCCGGGAGAACAGCAGCTCCACGTCCACCGGGTAGAAGCGGAGTTCGCAACTTTCCAGATTCCGGTGGGTCAGCAGGATCGCGTCGTCCGACAGCCGAAGGTTCAGGGACGGCGCGGATTCGACCAGCGCCTCTTGCGTCTGGCTCCGGTCTTCCGGGTCCACCGTTTCCCGGGGCTCGCCGGCGATTTCATCCAGTTGCGCCAGAACGTTGCGGAACCGGTCCCGCCAGCGGGGGACCGGAAGGTCCGCGTATTTTGTGGCGATGGTTCTCGCCCGCTCCAGATTCCGTTGGGAAAAATCCAGATAGATTTGGGCGTAATCGTACTGCATACGGGTTCGCGGCTCCGAGGGATCGATTCGCCCGAACACTTCGGCCGCTTCCTTCACTCGATCCTGAAGCAGCAGATAGTAGACCGCCTCCAGCAGTTTTTCGCCCCCGGGCCGGGGCGTGTGGATCATCACGTTCAGGAAACGTTGATACTGATCGAAGATTTCCGGATTGTCGATGGTCGGCCGCCCGCGAACGTGGGCACGAGCGTTGACCAGGGGGCGGTATTCCAGGTGCGCGTAGACCTCCCGGCGAAACGGGTCGATGGTCAGCAGGGGAGAATCCAGCGTCGGTCCGTACTTCGTCGCCAGATTCCCGGAACGGGACAAAAATTCCCGGATGGCGGGAACGTCTTCGTGGTGAACGCCGTAGGACCAGAGCACCGGATCGTAGGCCAGCCGTTCCCGCAACACCTCCAATGCGGCCCGAAAGAAATCGGCGTCCTTCATCCGGAAGGCGATGTCCGAAAGGGAAATCCGAGCCAGGTTCCGCTCTCGCAGGGCCTCCAGGATCGCTTCGTCGTCTCCCCGGCGGGCGATGGCCGGCCAGTCGTCCCGCTCCGGGGCTTCGGCGCGGGAAACCACCTGGAATTTGCCCGGTTCCGCCGCGGCGAGCAGGGTTTCCTCCCGGGAAACATGGGCCGGAAATCCCTGGAATTTCCCCGGCTCCGGAAAATAAAAGGCGTAATCCATCCGGGCCGTTTCAAACGGGTCCAGAGCCAGCGGGAAGCTGTGGGTGTAAAATCCGTTTTCCAGCGGGACGGCGCCCTCGGGAATCTGGAGCAACAGGTCCAGCCGCAGCGGGGCGGAGGTCGGATTGCCCACCACCACCTGGCCGCCGTAGGCCGCCCGGGCTTCCAGCGGACCCTGAACGAATTTGTCCAGTCGCAGCCCGTCCTCGTATCGGTATCGGTCGTCCTTCCGGAAAAAATTCTGCCGGACCATGACGGGCAGGTCGGCGTCGCCCTTGGGGGCGGGCTGAAGTTCCCGGTGAAAGACGATTCGATGGCCGGCGGGCGTCAGGGTCAGTTGGGCGCCGTCCACCTTGGTTTCCGCGTCTCCGGCCCGGAGCGGCAGGTCCAGCACCGCCAGCGCGAACAGGACTTCGGTTCGGGTGTGGTGGGCGAAGATGAATTCGGGGGAGAGGAACGGGGCATCTGGGTCATGGGCCGCGAAATCTCGCCAAAAGGGGTTCAGGCTCACCCGATCGGCGGTGGATTCGCCCGGCGGAACCTTCCAGAAACGGGATTCGGCCCATTCCTTGGTGGTGGGCGGGGCCTGGTACAGGCGTCGCTGGGCCGCCCGTTGCGCCTTCCGGGGCTGGAAGAAGGCCCGGGCCTCGGCTTCGGGTTTTGGTTCGGGAGGGACGGCCATGGTTTCCGCCATGTCGTCGTCCAGGCCCAGCGCCATTTCCATGGCGGGACCGGAGGCCGGCGGCGGCATGGGCGCGGTCGGTTCCGCGCCCGGCGTGCGCAGGGCCGCCGCGAAGAGCCGGTCCCGGGTGGCCGGGTCGGGCGGCTCCAGCGAAAGCCGGTCTTCCACGTAGCGGGCGATCCGCGCTCGCCCGTCGGGTTGCTTCCGAAGCAGCAGGATTTTTTCCGTCAGCGTCAGTCGCTCGAAGGCGGCCGGGTCCAGAAAGGCCGAGAGATCGGCGTCCAGCAGCCACAGGTCCATGAAATCGGGGGCCGGCTTTTGGCGCAGCAGGGGCGCGATCACCCGATGGAAGAATTCCGGGTCTTTGAAAAAGAGGAACAGGTTCAGCTCGTGGCAGGCCTGTTCGCCGTAGCGCAGCTCTTGTTCCTCGGCGGGCAGTTCGGCCCAGTTGCCCAGGAAGGCGAAGGCGTCCAGCTCCGGGTCGTCGGCCAGGGTGCGCAACAGCCGGAAGGCGCTTTCCACCGAATCGTAGATCGCGTAGCGGGCGGTGGATAGATCGGGAAGGGCAAAGGTGTCTCCCGCCTTCACGGGGGTGGCCCGGTTTCGGCGGGTGATCCGGCGATCGGCCGGCAACGACGCGCCCAGGCGAAGGTCCCGCTGGACCATGTCGGTGGACGGCAGCCCAATTTCGCGAACCGTGAGCTGAAGCGGGTCGGCGGCGACGATCTGGAGATGGGAATGGGCGCCCAACAGCCGACGGTCCACGGTCACCCGGCCGTTTTCGTCGGGCCGCAGGTTCAGCAGCACGGCGGCGGTTTCGGCCAGGAAGTCGTAATTCGCGCCGATGGGCGACGGTTCCTGGGCGATTTGCGCACGCCGCGCGCCGGCGACGGACCGTTGGTAGGCTCGATCCATGGACGCTTCGGCCTCCGCCGCCGGGGACGGCAACGGCTCCTCCGTCGGCATGTCGGAATAGCCGGTGTCTCGGACCGCCCAGGGATGGAGCAGCAGTTCCGGCCGGTCCAGCATGTTGCCGGGATGGGGATCGGCGTGCCGACGCTCCAGAATGTACCGGTAGGCGTCGCCCACCGTCCGGCCCGCGTCGTAGATCGACGCCGGCGTCGAAAGACGATGGTGGCCGCCGGCCGGGGGCGATTCGTGGCCCAGATTGGCGGCGGCGTCGTAGGCGGGCGCGAATCGGGTGGCCAGCATGTGAATGCGGGTGAACGGTCCCGCGCCGCCGATGTTGGCCACCACCTGGTCGGGGCCCGCATGCACGGAACCGATCCCCAACGGTTCCAACGCCGGCGCTTCCAGCATGCGCCCCGCCCCGAACAGCCAGCCGTCCCGGGCCTCGCCTCCGGCGATTCGAAGCCGGATCTGCGCGTCCGTCCCGCGTGGGAAGAGCAGATAGTCTCCTCCCGCCGGCGGATCGATCACCAAAAACCCGGGCTCAAACCGGATGGTTTCGGTGTGGTCGGCGAAGAAGACCTGGTTTCGGACCTCCAGCAGCCGGGCCGGGGGAGGCGTCCCATCGGTGTCGCCGTTCCAGGGCAGCCGAACCGGCGCGCCGACCCGGCCGTGGAGAATGTCCGGAACCGCGCGGGAACCCAGCGGTTCCGCCTCGGAGATCGGCCATCGACGCGCGGGGCCCGCCTCGGTTTCCGACTCCACCCAGACGATGCCCGGCAACGGTCCCAGAAGGGCCTGGCCGCCCTCGTCGGTGCGCAACGTCTGAACCACCGTCTCCCGAAACCAGCGATGCTTGAGGCGAACGTAGACCACGATTCCCGGACGGGCTTCGCCGTTTTTCCCCAGCGCTTCGACGACGTAGCCATCGGCGGAACGGCGCAGGAACAGGTCGCCGATTTTGTCGGTTCCGTCGATGCCGTTAAGGGAAAAGACCCGTTGGTCTTTGAGGGGAACCGTTTCGCCGGCGCCGGGAACCCGCACGCGGGCGGAGAGTTCCAAGGTGGCTTGGCGCAGACCCTCGGGCACGGTGAAGGGGTGGGCGGTTTCCCGGTCCTCCGCCAGTTCGATGTCCTCCACCGTTTCCCGGGCGTCCACGCCGTCCGCGTCGCGGAGGGTCAGGGTCAGCACCGGCGATTCCAGCAGGGACAGGCTCGCCGGCTCGCCGTTGAGGGTCAGCCGGGGCCGAAGCACGGCCTGGGACCGCAGACCCCGCAGCAACGTTTCTCGTTCGATGTGGAATCCGGCGGAAAGCCGGTATTCTTCCGCGGGATGGTGGAAGGAATGGAGGGCGCTGCGGTCGTCCGTCCGGAGGATCGCCCGACGGGGACCCGGCGCGGTGCTGAAGGGAACGAGGATGAGGCCGTTCTCGTCCGGCGCGTATTCCCGACCGTCCAGCCAGAGGATTGCGTCGGTCCGCCGCCTGCGGGTTTCGTCGAAGACCTGGAATTCCAGTCCGGCCGGACCGGAGCGTTCCACCGCGAAGAGATCGCCCTTGCGGATCACCGCCCGGCTGCGCAGCCCGCCGCCGATGAGGTCGATTACGTAGGTCCCGGGGTCGGAGAGTTCGGGAAACTCCAGCCGCCGTCGCGCCCGGCGCAGGGGCGGGTCGGGGTATCGGTGAACCCGCTCCCAGGTGGGGGAAATGCCGTCCAGCTCGATGGCGGGCGAGATTTCCCGTTGTCGCTCCCGGTAGAAATTGAAGGCGTCCAGGGCGTAAATTCGAACCACCAGGGCGTCCACGTTCTTGATCTCCGCGGGAAGGACCACCGGGGCGTCGGCGGCCAGCCGCCGGGGCCGGTCGGGCGCGAATTCCAGCACCACCTGGTCCTTGAGGGCCGCGTACCGTTCCGGAGGGAGCATGGAAATCCATCGCTCGGGATCGCCCACGCCTCGGGTCAGTTTGACTTCCGCGAACAGGTTACGCAGCCAATCGGACTGAAGGTATTGGTCAAAGGGAGCGGTGGTTTCGGCCGTTTCCAGGAAATGAAAGAGATAATCGCGGACCAGCGCCTCGTCGGAGACCGGGCGGTCGCCGGCGGGGAGGCCGGTCACGTCCGGCCGGGAGCCTTCCGGTGTTCTTCGACGAATCTCGGACCGGAGATAATCGGCCGGGCGGGGAATGCGCAGATAGGCCAGAAACCGGTCCCGGTCGTGGCGACCCTCTTGACGGTCCAGCTCCAGCAGTTGGGAGAGGACGTGGGCCTGGACGGCCGCGTGGACCTCCGGCAGCGGGGCCAGGAATTCCCAGCATCGCGCCAGCCAGTCCCGGCGAACGCCGGCGTCCTCCTCCGGAGAAACGTCGGCGGCGGGGGCCAGACGGCGCAGGTAGTCTCCCACGAAGCTTCGATCCTCGGCGAGGCCGGGAACGGCGCGCCGGAGCCGGTCCAGATGGGAAAGGAGCAACATATCCCGGCCGGGCAGGCGCGACCAGGGCAGGCCGCTTTCCAGCTCCGCCCGAACCAGGGCCACCAGTTCGGGATGGTCCGGGTGGGCCATCCGCTCCAGGAGTCGCCGTCGGCCGTCGCCGTCCAGCCGGTCCGGGGGAAGCAGCGGAAGGCCGGCGGTTTCCATCGCCTCCGCGGGACGAGGGCCGGATAGCGCCTTTGCCAGCAGCCGCTGGGGATCGATCTCCGAAGGGTCCAGCGTGGGCGGAAGGGGAGCGCCGTCTCGGGTTTCGCCGGGCGGGGCGTGGTTGAAGCGGAGCCCTTCCAGCCGCCGGATGTGGTCGAGGCTTTTGGCCGGTGAATCGGGATAGGCCAGCAGGGCTTGGCGGTTGCGCAGCCGCCGGGCCCGCTCGGAATCGCCGTGCCGCTCGATCCACCGGGCCATGGTGGCTTCGAAGGCCGCGGCGTCGCCCGTATGCTGGGCGTGGAGGCAGTGGAAGAAGTAGTATTCTTCGGCGCCGGGGGAGAGTTGCTCCAGCACCGCCGCGCGATCTTCCGCGATGGCGAAGGTTTCGGCGAAACCGATTTCGCCGGCCAGCGACGGCGCGGTGATCATCGCGATCAACAGCGCCAGCAACAGCGTCCAGCCCAGTCCCATGGTGGTCTCCTCCCGTCTTGGAGATGGCGGCGCTCGCGGTTGGCGGGCCTCCGCGCCGGACGCCGTCGGCATCGGTTGTACGTCACGGCCCCGTCGAAATCAAGGGCCTCGCCAACGCCGGTTTTTTGCTTGACGCATTATGAGCGTGCCGTTATAAGCAAAGTTTGCGAAATTCGGAGGAAATTTTTCCCGTTCAGCGACAACCGGCAACCCCCCAACCAAAGGAGCACACCATGAAGGGCAAAACGATCCTGACGATAGCGGCGGCGGCGTTTCTGATGTTCGCGTTCAGTGTTCCGGCCGGGGCCCAGGACGACGGGCCGATCCGGTTCGGCGTGGCCGGGGCCCACAGCGGCGATCTGGCCTCCTACGGCATTCCCTCGGTGCGGGCCGCCCGAATCGTGGTGGAGCGACGCAACGCCATGAACGGCATCAACGGCCGCCAGATCGAGCTATTGGTGGAGGACGACGTCTGCAAGCCCGAAATCGCCACCAACACCGCCACCAAGCTGGTCTCCGACGGCGCCGTCGTGGTCATGGGCCACATCTGCAGCGGCGCCACCCGGGCCGCCCTGGGCATCTACAAAGACAAGAACATCGCCGTCATGTCGCCTTCGGCCACCAATCCGGCCCTGACCCAAAGCGGGGAATATCCCAATTTTTTCCGCACCATCGCCTCCGACGACGCCCAGGCCCGGCTCCAGGTGGATTTCGCCCTTGAAAAACTGGGTCTGAAGAAACTGGCGGTCATCCACGACAAGGGCGACTACGGCAAGGGGCTGGCCGAGTTCGCCAAGACTTTCATCGAAGAGGCGGAGGGGGCCGAGGTCGTGCTCTACGAGGGCGTGACCCCCGGCGCGGTGGACTATTCCTCGGTGGTGCAGAAGATTCGCCGCTCGGACGCCGACGGCGTCATTTTCGGCGGCTACCACCCCGAAGCCTCCAAAATCGTCATGCAGATGCGCGGCCGGAAAATGGAGATTCCCTTCATCTCCGACGACGGCGTCAAGGACGACACCTTCATCAAGGTCGCCGGCGAGATGGCCGAGGGCGTCTACGCCACCGGTCCCCAGGACACCACTCGGAATCCCGTCGCGCGGGCGGCCATCGAGGCCCACAAGGAGAAGTACAACGAAGACCCCGGCGCCTTCTATCTGAACGCCTATTCGGCCACCCTTGCCCTGCTCAACGCCATCGAGAAGTCCGGTAGCACCGAGTTCGACGCGATCCGGAACGCGCTGACCACCGAATTCGTGGCGACGCCTCTGGGCATCGTCCGGTTCGACGAAAAGGGCGACGCCATCGGCATCGGCTTCTCCATGTACCAGGTCCAAAACGGCGTGTACGTGGAACTGGAAGAGTAATTCCGGCCGACCGCCCTTCCTTCGAGCCGGGCCGTCGATTTTCGTCGGAAATCGACGGCCCGGGCTCGATTTCGCCCACCGTTGTCGGTGAACCGCGGCCAACGAACAGTTGTCGGCGAACCGTGGCCAGTGAACAGTGATTCTGGCCGCTGGCCACGTTTCGCCGGCCACCGAAAACTGGAAACCGACCGCCGACGACTTTTCCGACCCGAAAGCCCCGATCCATGGACTGGGAATATTTTTTCGAACTCTTCCTGGGCGGCCTGACCCGCGGCAGCATCTACGCGCTGATCGCGCTCGGCTACACGATGGTCTACGGCATCATCGAGCTGATCAATTTCGCCCACGGCGAAATCTACATGATCGGCGCCTTCACCGCCCTCATTTTCGCCAATGTCCTCTCCGTGCTGGGCATTCCCGAAAGCGCGATTCTGGCCGCGTCCCTGGTGTTGGCGGTGGGCTACGCGGCGGCCTACGGCTTCACCCTGGAGAAGATCGCCTACAAGCCCCTGCGCAACGCGCAGCGACTCTCGCCGCTCATCAGCGCCATCGGCATGTCCATTTTCCTGCAAAACTACGTGCTGCTGGCCCAGACTTCCGAATTTCTTCCCTTTCCCCGGATGGTTCCGAGCTTCGGATTTCTGGACCCCGTCGCCCATATCATCAGCTCCGCGGAGGTGCTGATCCTGATCGTCACGGCCGCGGCCATGGCGGGGCTGACCTTCCTCATCAAGTTCACCCGGATCGGCAAGGCCATGCGGGCCACGGCCCAGGACAAGCAGATGGCCATGCTGGCGGGGGTCAACGTCAACCGGGTCATCTCGACGACCTTCGTCATCGGCTCCTCGCTGGCGGCCCTGGGCGGCGTCATGATCGCCTCCCACATCGGGATGGTCCATTTCAATATCGGCTTCATCGCGGGCATCAAGGCCTTCACGGCGGCGGTCCTCGGCGGCATCGGCAACATTCCCGGCGCGGTGCTGGGCGCCATGGTTCTCGGCTGGACCGAAAGCTTCGCCACCGGCTACGTTTCCAGCGACTACGAGGACGTCTTCGCCTTCGCCCTGCTGGTGCTGATCCTGATTTTCCGGCCCGAGGGCATTCTGGGCCGATCCGCGGCCCAGAAGGTATAGACGGGAACCATCGAACATGAAAACGACCTTCCTTTCGGAACTCAAGCAATCGACCGCGGTCGCCGCCTGGTTCATTTTCCTCACCTTTCCCATCATGGTGATCCGGGTCAATCCCCTGGAGCGGCTCGTCGAATGGCGCTGGATCAACATGGCCTGGGTGGGCGGCGGGGCCTTCGTCCTTTCCTTTGTCTGGCGCTTTCTCATGCGCCGCCGGGACGCCGGCTCCGCTTCGAACGGGGACGGGGACGAGGGCCAAGAACGACCGTCTCCGTTGGAACGTCTGGCCGCCGATCCCCGGGCTCGCTATCCGGTCCTGGCGGCCGTCGGCGCCCTGGTTCTGGCCTTTCCCTTCCTGCTCTCGTCCTATCAGGTCAACATCATGACCCAGGCTCTCATCTACGTCGTCCTGGGGCTCGGTCTCAACATCACCGTGGGTCTGGCCGGCCTGCTGGATCTGGGGTACGTCGCCTTCTTCGCCGTGGGCGCCTACGGCTACGCCCTGCTCAATCACCATTTCGGACTGGGGTTCTGGGCCGCGCTCCCGGTGGGCGCGGTCCTGGCGGCGCTGTTCGGCATCGTCCTGGGCTTTCCCATTCTCCGGCTGCGGGGCGACTATCTGGCCATCGTGACCCTGGGGTTCGCCTCCATCATCCGGCTGGTTCTGGAAAACTGGAACGAATTCTCCTTCGGCCCCTCCGGAATCGCCAATATTCCCCGACCCGGTTTTTTCGGAATCGATCTGAGCCTGGATCAGGATATTTCCTACATTTACTTCCTGATGATCGGCATGGTGATTTTCACCATCTTCGTGGTCAACCGACTTCAGGATTCCCGGATCGGCCGGGCCTGGATCGCCCTCCGGGAAGACGAGATCGCCTGCCAGGCCATGGGCATCGACAAGACCCGGACCAAGCTGACCGCCTTCGTCCTGGGCGCCACATGGGCCGGCATGGCCGGGGTGATGTTCGCGGCCCGGAACACTTTCATCAATCCGGCCAGCTTCACCTTTCTCGAATCGGCCGCCATTCTTTCGGTGGTGGTGCTCGGCGGCATGGGCTCCATTCCCGGGGTCATCCTCGGCGCGCTCATCCTGATCCTGCTGCCCGAATATCTTCGGGCCTTCTCCGATTACCGGATGCTGGCGTTCGGGGCCGCCCTGACCACGATGATGGTCTTCCGGCCCCAGGGGCTCGTCGGCCAGACGCGCCGGAAATACCGATTCCGGACGTCCGACCTTTCCCCGCCGGCCGAAGCGGAGTGAGCCCCATGGAACCCATTCTCGAGGTCAAGGACCTGACCATGGATTTCGGCGGCCTGCGCGCCCTGGATCATCTGGACCTGGATGTCCGGGAGGGGGAAATCGCGGCGCTCATCGGCCCCAACGGCGCCGGGAAAACCACCTTCTTCAACTGCATCACCGGAATCTACAACCCCACCGGGGGGGACATCCTCATCCGGCGTCCGGGGGAGACGACGGACCAAAAGGAACGGATCAACGGACTCAAGCCCAACCAGGTGACCGAGCGGGGCATGGCCCGGACCTTCCAGAACATCCGGCTGTTCGCCAACATGACGGTCCTGGAGAACGTGATGATCGGCCGCCACTGCCGCGGCCGGACCGGAATTTTCGGGGCGGTGTTCCGCCCCCCCGCGGCCCGCGGAGAAGAGCAGGAGACGGTGGACCTCAGCTATGGCATCCTGGAGCGGGTGGGGCTTTCGCGTTTCGTCAACGAAACGGCGAAAAATCTGCCCTACGGGGCCCAGCGAAGACTGGAAATTGCCCGGGCCATGGCCACCGATCCGTTTCTGATTCTTCTCGACGAGCCGGCCGCCGGCATGAACCCCAAGGAAACCCGGGAACTCGACGCGCTGATTCTTCGGATCCGGGACGAGGAAAAAATTTCCATTTTGCTCATCGAGCACGACATGAAGCTGGTCATGAGCCTTTCGGACCGGATTTTCGTCATGGATTACGGACGGAAAATCGCCCAGGGCGGTCCCAGGGAAATTCAGCGCGACCCGGTGGTGATCAAGGCCTATCTGGGGGAGGCGGAAGATGGCTGAGGCCAGGGCGGAATGGATTCTCGAACTCCGGGGCATGGAAACCTGGTACGGAAAAATCCGGGTCCTCAAGGGCATCGACATCCGGGTGGCCGAGGGCGAAATCATCACCCTCATCGGCGCCAACGGCGCCGGGAAGACCACCACCCTGATGTCGATTTCGGGCGTGGTTCCGCCCCGGAGGGGCGAAGTCCTCTTCATGGGCCGGCCCATCCATGGCATCGGTCCCGACGAAATCGTGGCCCTGGGCATCTGCCAGGTTCCCGAAGGACGGCGGATATTCCCGTTTCTCACCGTGGCCGAGAACCTGGACATGGGGGCCTTTCTGCGTCGGGACAAGACGGAAATCCAACGAGATCTGGAATACGTTTACGAGCTGTTCCCCATCTTGGCCGAGCGCCGCGACCAGGACGGCGGCACGCTTTCCGGCGGGGAGCAGCAGATGCTCGCCATTTCCCGGGCCCTCATGGCCCGGCCCCGTCTCCTGCTCCTCGACGAGCCCTCCCTGGGGCTGGCCCCCCTGATCGTCCGGCGGATTTTCGAGATCATCGCCAAAATCAACGCCGAAAGCCGGACCACCATCTTTCTGGTGGAGCAGAACGCCAACCTGGCCCTCAAGGTGGCCCATCGCGGCTACGTGATGGAAAACGGCCGGATCACCCTGGCCGATTCCGCCGCCAATCTCCTTTCCAACGAAGAGGTGCGCCGGGCCTACCTGGGCATTTAAATCACTTGGGCTTTTGGGCCGGCTCCCCGGTCTCCGTCGACTCCGCCCCATTTTCCCCGTCGGCCTCTTCGGAATTTTCCGAGGGTTCGGGCGGGGTTTCCTTTTCCTCGGATTCTCCCATATCCCGCAACAGCCGATTGGCCGGCGAATTCTCGGCCGCCCGGTCGAACGCCGTCAGCGCGTCGGAGAGGTCCTTGGCCCCCGGCCCGTGGAAAAGGTCCGGCGGCACCGGATCGCACCCTCGCCGGTCCAGGGCGTCCAGCACGCTTTTCACGGTGATTCGCGAGGTGTCCATCCCCGGCAGATAACGGACGTCCCCTTCGTCCTCCTTGCGCGAGCGCGCCAGCAGCCCGGTCTCCACCAGGTCGTTCAGCAGTTCCCGGATCAACGCCTCCGGAATTTCCCCGCGCCTCGCGATTTCTTCGGCGGTGGGCGCCGGGTCGCCATTGTAAAAGGATCGAATCGCCTGATGGGCCGTCCACAGGGCCAGCAGCCGTCGCCGGGCCGGCTGGATGTCGTCGCAGTCCGGCTCGAAGGTGTTTTCTTCCGTGAGCTGATGGCTGGCGGAGATCACCGCGCCGAACATGACGATCAGCCAGCTCAATTGAAGCCAGATCAGAAACAGCGGCAGGGCCGCGAAGCTTCCGTAGATGGCGTTGAAATTGGACACTCCCACCTGAAAGCCGATGTAGACCCACTGGGCGAACTGGTAGATGGAGCCGGCCACGACGCCCGCCGCGAGGGCCGAAAGCGGCTTGACCCGGGTGTTGGGCATCAAGAGATAGATCAGGGTGAACAGCAGCCAGATCAGGAAATAGGGCAGCAGCCTGAGTCCGAAAAAAATGAGCGGGCCGACGGCCCCCAGAAGCGTGATCCGTTCGGTGATGGTGATGATCTGGGTGCGGATGAAGACCATCAGACTGCTGGAGGAAATCACCAGCACCGGCCCCAGAATCATGATGGAAAGATAGTCGGTGATTTTGCGGACGATGGAGCGCTGATTCTCCACGCGCCAGATGGCGTTTAGCGACGCTTCGATGTGGCCGAGCACCTTGATGACGGTGTAGAAAAGGACCCCGACGCCGATGCCGGCGATGAGGCCGCCCTTGGTGTTGGCCAGCATTTTTTCCGCGAAGGTGATGACCTGCTCGACGACCTCGTTCTGGGCCGGAAAATTTTCCAGAAGTTGCCGCTCCAGCATCCGCTCGAAGCCGAAGCCTTTGGCCACGCCGAAGGCCATGGCCACCACCGGAACGATGGACAGGATGGAATAAAAGGTCATGGCCGAGGCCCGAAGCGGGCACTGGTGTTCCCGAAATCCGTAGATGGCGTTCAGCAGAACGCGGAAATGGCGGACCAGGAATCGTTTGGCGGGCGGAAGGCTTTCGGGCCGGATTCGCCAGACGTCGGTTTGAACGAATCGGCTGGTTTTTTGGATGAATTGCTGAACGGATTGCATCCGAAAGGCTCCTTTGGCGCGGCGTGGGCGGAAGGGCGACCTGGACGCCGGGTTTACCGGTTGACGCCGAACCGGTTTTGCGTCAATCTGACGCTTGGTCGGGACGTTTCCGGCGCCGGATTTGTCGGAACCGACCGAAACGGGTCCCGGTCAAAACCGGGCCGGGAGTTCTGGTTCGGATTATGCGATAAATCGATCTTTTGCTCAATCTTTATGTGCATCTTTTTCCCTCGACACCCGTTCTCTCGACGCCGGGTTTCCCCGGTCGGGTTTTCCGGCCGCTTCCTTCGGTTCGTCTGGATCCTGGGATGGCTGCTCTGGATGGCGTTGCCCTCCGGCGCCGATCCGGCTTGGGGCGTTTCCCCGGACATCCGGATTCCCGGAGCGGAGGCCGACACCGGCGACACCGGGGGGCTGCGCGTCGCTGTGGATATGCCCGGCGTCAAGGTTTACCTGAACGGCGAACTGGCCGGGCTGGCCCATCCGGATCGGCCGCTGACGCGTCCGGTCTGGCAGGCGGGTGAGGTGCGCGTGGCCGTCCGGGCCGAAGGGATCGACGAAAAGGAGCAAACCCTGACGGTCCGGGCCGGGGAAACCGCCGAGATTCTGTTCCGAATTCGGCCGCGTTCTCCGGAGGTGCGCCGACATTTGGCGGCCGCGGCCGAGGCGATGTCTTCCGGCCGCCTTTCCGAGCCGCCGGACGCCGGCGCTTTCCGCCACTTCCGCGAGGCGCTGGCACGGGAGCCGGACCTGCCCGAAGCGCTGGAGGGCCTTCGGGATTTGCTGGTGGCCCATCGGCGGCGGGGGGAAACGGCGGAATCTCGGAGGGATTTCCGCCGGGCCGGGGCGGAATACCGGGCCGGGCTGGAGGTGGCCCGTTTCTTGGCCGACGGCCCGGACCCGTCCCTTTCCGAAGAATTCGAGGCGCTCGTCGCCGGTCGCGAGCGGGCCCGACTGCTTGGGCGCTCCGTCGCGGAACTGCTGCGGGAGGCCGACGATCTTTTCGACCGGGAGCGCTACCTGTCCCCGCCGGGGGAAAATGCCTTCGAGCGGTATCGGGCCGCACTGATCCGGTCTCCGGAGAACGCCCGTGCCCGGAACCAAATCCAGGCCATGGCCGACCGCTACGGCAGGCTCTCCGTCCAGCGGGAAAACGAGGATTTGTCTCTGTCCGCCGATTATGCCCGAAATCGCGCCCGGCTGCTGCGGTTCCTGCGGGAGGAATTGAACCTTTCGGTGGACCCGTCCGAAATTGTCGCTATGGAACATCGGGCGGAAACCCTTTCCCGCCGGGTCGCCGCGGCCGAGGCCCTGGCCCGGGAGGGCGACACTTTTTTCATCGCCCGGCTGCTGCTGGCGCCGGAACGGGGCAACGCCTTCTCCAAATACCGGGCCGCTCTGGCGGAGGACCCCACCAACCGGCGGGCCCGGGAACGGTTGGGCGAGATGGTCGACCTGTATCGGGAACGGGCGGAATCGGCCTTCGAATCGGGGCCGCTGGAACCGGCCCGCCGCGCCTACCGGCGGCTGTCCGCGGTGGCCGATTTCGCCGATTCGGTCTTTTTCGACGCCGAAATCCGGTCGGCGGCCGCCCAAGCTCGGGGCCGGTTGAAGGATCTGGAAATTGCGGCCGAGCGGCTGGAAGTGGGCGATAAACGGCGGGCCGAAGGAAGCTGGATCCGGCCGGAGGACGATTCCGCCGTATCGGCCTACCAAGAGGTCTTGGCGCGGCATCCCGGCAACGCCCGGGCGCTTTCCGGCCTGCGCGCCATGATGGCTGCGCTGACCGAATCGGCCCGGACGGCCGAAACCGCCGGCCGCTGGGTCGAGGCGGCCGACGCGCTGGCGGATTTTTCCCGCGTGGCCCGTGCGGCCGCCGCCGCCACCGACGATCCCGACCTTCGCGCGGCCCTGGAAACGGCGGAAGTCCGGGCGGAGGAACTGCGGGTTCAGGGCCGGAAGGCGCGGCTGGACCGGCTGCGGGACCGGTTGGACGAAGACCTGGAGCGATACCGGGAGCTGGTGGCAAACGAAACGGAAAACCGCAACGTGGCCGGGCAGGTGGCCCCGGTGTTGCGGCGCATGTTGGAAACCCTGGATGATTTGACGGAAATATACGACGGCCTGCCCGGAGCCGAGATGGAAGAAAAACGGGACCGGCTGCGAAAGACCCAGGCCCGGCTGGAGCGGGAGCTGCGGGCCCGGGCCGAAAAAGCCTTTTGAGATGAGGGTTCGGTTCCGGCAAGGACACTTTGCGACCGAATCTCCCGACGGAGAATCGTCTCCTCCAGAACTCCGGCCGGCAACCAGGCAAATCGGTTCGATCGGCGGAGGGCCGGAATTCCGAGGCGGGGCGGACCGCGCTTAATCGAGGAGAAGCGGCATGAAACCCATGACATCTGGTCGTTGGCGTTCCTTCCGCCCTTCGAAGCCAGGGCCGCGGCGGTTCTGGCCCCTGGCCGGCGTTCCGGCGGGATGGGCGCTTCCCTTGTGCGTCCTCCTGGGAATCCTGTTTGGATGCGGCGGCGGGCGACTGGAACGGGAAGCGGCCGCCGATCGCATGAACCGGGCGAACCATTACCTGGAAACCGTCCAGAGTCTGGAACTGTCCGACGCCTATCCGGAACTGACCGGCTCGGCCGAATCTTCGCTGGCCGCGGCACGGGAGGCGCTGGCGGCGGAAAACCCGGCGGCGGCGATCCAGGCGGCGGACGCCTCCGGCGCGGCCGCGCGGGAAGCGCTTCGCCGGTATTACCGGGACACGGTGGCGCGGCTGGCCCGTCGGGCCCGAGAGGCGCTGGCGGCGCGGGATCGGCTGGATCCGGAGGATCCGCTGGTCCGGGAACGTTCGGCCATAAATGGGATCCTCGATGGAGGAGAGACGGCCGACAACGCGTCGCCATTGGACGCGGTCCGCCGGGTGCTCGCCGACCTGGAAATGGTGCTGGCGGTGTCCGACAGCCTGCGGCGAAGCTGGCGGCGCACCTTGGCGGTGGATGACGCCTTCCGCCCCGGCGGCGACGAACTCTCCCCGCTGGGACGGGAAACCCTGACCGCCCTCGCGGAGGAAATTCAAGCGACGATCGCCGGGACTTTGGAATCGGCGGGCGCCCCAAAGGGGCTGCTGGTCAAGGTGGTGGGATACACCGACGCCCTCAATTTTGGCCGGGGAACGCCGCTGGTGGCGCGGCTGACCGAAGGCGTGGAATTCGAAACGCCGGAGGTCGACCCCGACCGCAGGCGTTTTCTGAACCAGCGGCTTTCCCGTTTTCGGGCGGAGGCGGCTTCAAGGGCGCTGGCCGAGGTCCTGAAAGAGATGGCATTGGGTCCGATATCCGTCGAGGCGGTGGGGCGAGGAGAAGAAATTCCCTCGGGCGTGTCCCCGCCCCATCCTCCGGCCGATCCCCGGCGGCGCATTTGTCGCATTTTTGTGCACGTCGTGTCCCGCTGACGCCAAGGTCCGAATTCAATTCGATCCGGCCCGACGGGAGGACCCATATTTCCTTGGTTTCCGAAGCGGAACTTCCGGCGTCTTCCGTCTGGCGACGACGCCAAAAACCAATTCCCAAATAGATTAACTATGTCCAGAAGTGGACGGGAGAGACGAGACGGGATGATCCAAACTTGGCGGGCATTGGCGCTGGCGGCGATGATGTTCTCGGTGGCCGGTTGCGTTCACGACGTTCAGCAATTGATTGATGAACCCACGTTGGAGTTCGTGGGGATGACCCTGACGGACACCGGCGTCTTTTCCGCCACCCCCGTCTTTCAGTTTGCCCTGAGCAATTCCAACCCCATGGGGCTCGGAATCCGCGACATCGCCTATGATCTTCGGGTGAACGGGCGGAAATTCGTCAAAGGGGTTTCGGACCAGAACGCCCGACTGCCCGCCGGCGGTCGCGAGGCCGTCTCGCTGCCGATTCCCTTTTCGTTTCTGGATTTGTTCCCCTCCATCCCGGATTTCCGGGAGGCGGAGGCGATTCCCTACGAGCTTTCCGGGACCATCGGCGTGGGGCCTTATGACGTTCCCTACCAGACCGCCGGCCGGTTTGGTGTGCCGGGGCTGCCCGAGGTTTCCCTGGAAGCGGTTCGTTTAAGCGGCCTGGAGCCGGAAATGGTCCTGCTGACATTGAACCTGGAACTGCGGAATCCCAATCCGTTTCCCATTCATCCTCGCCGAATCCATTATCGGGTGGCGATGGAGGGACGGGAGCTTTCCAGCGGCGCGGTGGGGGAGCTGCCCGAAATTCCGGCCTCGGACCGCGCCGGCATAACGGTTTCCGTGCGGGTGGGCATTTTGGAAGCGCCCGATCTGGCGGATCGGCTTTCCGCCGGAGAGCCGGTGGCCTACGCCGTTGAGGGGGACGTGGCCTTCAGCCCGCCCCGACGCGGCCACCGGGGGCTTCCCTTTCAACGAAGCGGGGAAATCCGGAAAGGCTCCTGATCGGTCTTCTTGCGAAGATACGGCGCGGTTCCGGCAAGCGCGGATTACGGTCGGCTCCCGGTTTTCTTTCTTCCCGACCGTCGGTTTTCTCCATCGTGGTCAAAGGGGCCGCCGGCCTCCTTGCCCTTCTTCCTTCATCGGATGACGCATTCCCCGACCCGAGGGGCGACGATGGATTGGAAGGTTTCCAACTCCGCCTCGGTGGCCCCCCGGCCCGCTTCCGTGGAGAAAAAATCGGGCCGCAACACCCGGGCGTCGCTGAACCGCTGAAGCACGTAGCGGTCCGCGCCTTCGATCAGGGCCGCGATTTCCCGAATCGCCGCCGCGTCCACCGGCGGAACCGCGGCGGTGGTGCGGAATTCGTGGGAAATCCCCGACGTCAAAATGGCGCGCACGCTTTGTCGGATCGCCTCCGGTCGGGCGTTCGGCCAGATCAACGGGGCGTAGCGGTCCGGGGCCGTTTTTATATCCATGGCGACGAAGTCGATCAAGCCCTCCGCGATCAAGACCTTTAGCCGCTCCGGCCGGCTGCCGTTGGTGTCCAGCTTCACCGGATAGTCCATTTCCCGAATGCGACGGCAGAGATCCGGCAGATCGGCCTGGAGCGTCGGCTCCCCGCCCGTCAGCGCCACCCCTTCCAGCATTCCGCGTCGTTTTTCCAGAAAGTCGAACACTTCTTCCGGCGTCAACGCGCCGTCCGAGGAATCCGGCCCCACCAGGGACGGATTGTGGCAATAGGGGCAGGCGAAATTGCAGCCCGGCAGAAAAAGCACGCAGCTCAGCTTTCCGGGGTAATCGATGAAGGAATTTTTCTGGATGGCGGCGATCCGCATGGCGGAGACTCCGATATCACGGAAGATGGGCGGGGCGGGTCTGGCGCCGAAAACCGACGGCCGGAGCGCCCTGGGGACGCCCCGGCCGTCGGGGAAAAAGCAAAGTCGGCATAAAAATCAGAGGGCCTGGAAGGTCCGCCGTTTCTCGAATTCAAGCTGCTTGCCGGTGTTCCACTGGCGTACCGGGCGGAGATAGCCGACCACCCGGGAGTAGACCTCGGTCTCCCCGTTGCACGTGGGGCATTGGGGCTGTTGGCCGCTGAGGTAGCCGTGGGTGGGGCAGACGCTGAAGGTGGGCGTCAGCGTGAAATAGGGCAGACGATAGCCGGACGCGATCTTCCGGATGGTCCGTTTGACGATGTCCACGTCGCTCACCTGCTCGCCCAGATAGATGTGGAGGACCGTGCCGCCGGTGTACTTGCTCTGGAGATCGTCCTGGAGCTGGAGCGTCTCGAAGATGTCGTCGGTGTAGGTTACCGGAAGCTGGGTGGAATTGGTGTAGTAGGCGTCCTTGATGCTGACGCATTCTTCCTCGTTGGCGCAGATGATGTCCGGATACCGCTTTTTGTCCAGCATGGCCAGCCGGTAGGAGGTGCCCTCGGCGGGGGTGGCCTCCAGGTTGAACATGTGGCCGGTTTCCTCCTGAATCGCGGAAATCTGTTCCCGAATGAAGTCCATCACCCGCAGGGAGAACGCCTGCCCATCGGCGCTGCCGATGTCCGTGCCCAGGAAATTGAGGCAGGCCTCGTTCATGCCGATGATCCCGATGGTGGAAAAGTGGTTCTTCCAGTACTGGTCCGACCCCTCCTTGATCTCCCGGAGGTAAAATTTGGAGTACGGATACAGGTTCTTCTCCGTGAAATTTTCCAGCACCTTGCGTTTGACGACCAGGCTTTCCTTGGCCAGGTAGATCATCTCCCGCAGTCGCTCGAAAAAGGCGTCCTCATTTTTGGCGGTATAGCCGATCCGGGGGAGGTTGATGGTGACCACCCCGATGGAGCCGGTCAGCGGGTTGGCGCCGAAGAGGCCCCCGCCGCGCTTCATCAGCTCGCGGTTGTCCAGCCGCAACCGGCAGCACATGGAGCGGGCGTCCTCCGGCGACATGTCCGAATTCACGAAGTTGGAGAAGTAGGGGATGCCGTATTTGCCGGTCATCCGCCAGATCATCTCCAGGTTCGGGTTGTCCCAGTCGAAGTCCTCGGTGATGTTGTAGGTGGGGATCGGGAAGGTGAAAACCCGCCCCTTGGCGTCGCCGGCCATCATGATTTCCGCGAAGGCCCGGTTGAGAACGTCCATCTCCGCCTGGAAGTCGGCGTAGGTTTCCGGCTGCTCCTCCCCGCCGATGATCACGCTTTGGTCCTTGAGAACGGCGGGAACGTAGAGATCCATGGTGATGTTGGTGAACGGCGTCTGGAAGCCGACCCGGGTGGGGATGTTGATGTTGAAGACGAACTCCTGGAGCGCCTGCTTCACTTCGCGATAGTCCAGCCGGTCGTGGCGAATGAAAGGGGCCAGCAGGGTGTCGAAGTTGGAGATGGCCTGGGCGCCGGCCGCTTCGCCTTGAAGCGTGTAGAAGAAGTTGACCACCTGTCCCAACGCCGAGCGCAGATGACGCGGCGGGGCGCTTTCCACCTTCCCGGGAACGCCCCGGAACCCCTCCCGCAGCAAATCCTTGAGGTCCCAGCCCACGCAGTAGACCGACAGCAGACTCAGATCGTGAATGTGGAAGTCGCCGGCCTTGTGGGCGGCGCGGATCTCCGGCGGATAGATCCGGGAAAGCCAGTACTCGCTGGTGACGTCCGAGGAAATGTAGTTGTTGAGCCCCTGGAGGGAATAGCACATGTTGCTGTTTTCCCGAACCTTCCAGTCGAGCTTGCCGATGTAGTGGTCCACCAGGTCGAGGTTGGCGGTGTTGGACACTTCCCGCAGGCGGGCGTGCTGTTCCCGATACAAGATGTAGGCCTTTGCGGTGAGGCTAAATGTGGAGTCCAGCAGAACCCGCTCCACCACGTCCTGGATTTCCTCCACCTCGGGTTCCGGTCCGAACCGCATTTCATGGGCCAGGGTCAGCACCCGAAGGGTCATTTTTCGGGCTTCGCGTTCCCCGAATTCGCCCGTCGCCTTCCCGGCCTTGGCCAGGGCCGCCGTTATTTTGGACGAGTCGAATTCAACCACTCTGCCGTCGCGTTTTTTAATGCGTTCGAACACGGGATCACCTCGGAATCTTTGTCGGTTTGGGAGAAATAAAGATAGAAAAACCCCCCGAGAAGGGGGTTGGAAGGCGTCGGTTCCAATGGCCGACTATGGGGCCATTATCCCCATATATTGTGCGGTGTCAAGGCCAAAAAAACAACATGTGGTGTTGATTGGAACTTGACAACCAGGAATTCCAAGAATTCCGGAAAGCTGCGCCGGTGGATTTTTTCGAGCGCGGGAGCGTTCGCGAGGGAAAACGCTCGGCGGCGGTCTTGGGCTTGTTCCCGCCGACGGGATGACGTATGATTCGCGCCATGAACAGCGACCAAAATCCGTCCTTCCGGCGCCTGATCGTTCCCTGGTACGATTCCGAGGCGGCCTGCCTGATCCTGATCTTTTTGATGGACCTGGTGTTTCTGTTCGCCGCCGTCGGCGTGGAGGAGGCCCGGCGGACCCCGGAATTCGGCGGCTACATGGGGCTGCCGGTGTTGCTAATGGTGCTGAGCGGCGGGGTGATCGTCTCCGTCACCATCCGGCTCATCCGGCGGTTCATGCACGTGATGCGGCAACGGTCGCGGTAGGATTTGCGTCGGCGGCCGGCGGCCAGGAGTCGGAAGGGGCCAACGCTCGGCTTGGAAACCATGGCGGGTTTTTCCCTTCCGTCTTCCGTCTTCTGGCTTCCCTATTCCTCCTCCTGCAGCCCTTCCATAAACTTCTGGAAATCCATCTCTTTGTAGCTGTCGGTGTGAATGTACTTGAGCAGCGGAAGCATCATGTCCGGCGGGACGTATCCGGGTTGGCTGCCGATGTTTTCGCCGTCCTCGGCGATGAACCAGCTCACGGGAAGGGCCTGGACGTTGAATTCCCGCGCCAGCTTCTCGCGCTTGTCGGAATCGACCCGGACCGGGATGAAATGCTCGTTCAGGTAGGCGACCACCGAGGCGTCCTTGAAGGTCTTCTGGTCCATTACTTTGCAGTGCTGGCACCAGTCCGCGTAGAAATTCAGGAAAATTTTCTTTTCGTCTTCCTTTCCCCGGGCCACCCCCTCTTCGTAGACGATCCATTCGATGGGGGACTTCTTTTCTTCCGCTCTGGATGGCGACGGTTCCGTTTCCGCCGCCTTTTCCGAGGGCGCGACGGCGGGAACGGTTTCCCCCGGCGCCGGCGTGGACTCGGCGGCGGCCATGCCGAAGATGGAGACGGTCAGGAACAGCGCGAGTAGCGTATGCAAGACGATTGATTTCATGATGGACTTTCCTTGGAGGGGTCCGACGCCGGCGAGGCGGGACCCGTTAGCGAAACAATGTGTTGGCGAACCCGTTCCATTTGCGCCAGAAGCGCTTCGGGCGGAACGAATTCGGTCAGCCGTTTTCCGGGTATCGGTTCGCCGTCCGGGCTTAGAAACAGCACGGTGGGCAGGCCCACCACGTCGTATTGTCGTTGAAGCGCCCGGACGCGCGGCGCGGCGGCGTCGGTGGCGTCCACCCGGATGGGCACGAATTCCCGGGATTTCCGAACCACCTCGGGATGGGGAAAGGTCCGCGCTTCCAGCTCCTTGCAGACCGCGCACCAATCCGCCGTGAAATCCAGCAAAACCGGGCGGCCGGTTCGGCCGGCCAGGGCCAGCCCGGCGGCGTGATCTTCCATCCAGGCGATTTCCGCAGTTTCCGGGGCCGCCGCGACGGGGGTCGAGGATCCGGAGGATCCGACGGGGTCGTTCAGGGCGAAGCGGGCCGCGTAGACCACCCCCAGGACCAGGACGACGATTCCCGCGGCCTTCCAGAGCCGTTCCCCCTTCGAGGTTTCCGGATCGGTCCGGTCCAGCGCCCCCGCGAACACGCCCGCGCCGATCAGCAGGCCGCCCAGAATCAGCAATGTGATTTGGGGCGGCAGCAACGGAGAAATATAGTACAAGGCGGCCCCCAACATCAACACCCCGAAAACCGCCTTCAGCTTGCCCATCCAGGCGCCGGAGCGCGGCAGGGCCGAGGCCGCTCCGGAAAACGTCCCGATCGCCAGAAACAGCACGCCCATGCCCAGGGCGAAACTCCACATCAGCAGAAAGCCTTGAAGCCGATCGCCCAGGCCCGCGATGTAGACCAGCAGCCCGGCCAGCATGGGGCCCACGCAGGGTCCCACCACCGCGCCGGCCACCGCCCCGGTCGCCAGCACGCCCAAGACGCCGCCGCCTTTCCGCAGGCCGGCCATTCGACTGGAAAGCCCCACCGGCACTTGGAAATAGAAGAGGTCGAACAGGCTCAGCGCCAGGGCCACGAAGATCAGCGCGACGGCAATCCGCACGGCAGGATGGCCGGCGTAGGCGCCGAACAGGCCGCCGGACCAGGCCGCCGCCACGCCGAAGGCGGCGTAGGTGAGCGACATGCCGAGGACGTAAAAAAGAGACAGCGTGAATCCTCGGGCGAGGCTGCCCGTGTTGGCCGCCCCGATGACGCCCGCGGTGATCGGGATCATCGGATAGACGCAGGGCGTCAGACTGGCCAGAAATCCCCAGAAAAAGGCCGCCGCCATGGCCCCCGTCACGCCGAACCGCCGGACGGTTCGCTGAAATGGGTTTTCGTCTTCGGCCGGAGGGGCCGAGCCGGAAGGTTCCGCCGGAGCCGGTGGGGATTCCGGAACGGCGAGGGCGGTTTCCCCGTCGGCGCCGACCGCCGCTGGAGGCTGAACCGTCAATTGGGCGGTCAGGGTCGTTTCCACCGGGAAAAAGCAATTGGTTTCCGAGCAGCCGCGATAGTTCGCGGCGAGGGGAATGGCCAGCGGGCCGGATTCCCGTTCGGCGTCCACCCGAAACGGCAACGCGACCACCGTGTCTTCCACGAAAAAGCGGGCGCGGTTCCCGTCCGGCTCGGGCTTTTCCACGCCGGGGGGGGATTTGGGGTCGCCAAAACGGATTCCCGGCGTCGGGGCCGGCGTGACCCGAACCTCGTCGGCATAGATTTTAAAGCCGTCCGCAATGTCCAGATTGACCCGAATTTCACCGGACGCGCCCGCCGGGATTTCCGACGGGGCCACTTCGGCCCGAACCGTAAACGGTTCCGCCGCCCCGGCGGGGGTTTGGGGCGCGAAAAAGCCGGTTTGTCCGTGCGCCAGGCCGCAGAAGAGCGGCACGGCCAGAAGGATGGGCAGGACGGCTGGCTGGATGGATGTTGGGAATCGCTTTGAAATCATGGCAAGGGCGCCCGTTGCGTTTTGAATGGTAAACCCCTTAAGATAAAACGGCCGCGCGGGAGCGCAAGCTCGCGGAAGGACGGGGGGCGGTTCCGATCCGGTTCCGATGAGGTCGAAGAAGCGGAAGGCCCGCGCCAATGGCGTCTCGTCCGCTTCGCCGGTTTCGAGGCAAACGGGGAAAAGAAGGGCGTTTACTCCGGTCGGCTGAGTTCGGCGGCCCGGCGGGCGGCGGCCACGATGGCGTCGGCGATGTGGCGTCGGACCTGGTTCGCCTCCATGTGTTCCAGCGCGGCCTGTGTGGTCCCGCCGGGGGAGGTGACCTTTCGGCGAAGTTCCGCCGGAGATTCTTCCCGCTCCCGCATGAGTCGCGCGGCCCCTTCGATGGTGGCCAGCGCCAGCTCGGCCGCGGCGTCGGCCTCCAGCCCCGCGGCCACGCCGCCCTCGGCCATGGCCTCGGCCAGATAGAACACGTAGGCCGGCCCCGATCCGCTGACGCCGGTCACCGCGTCCAGTTCCGCTTCCTGGAACACGCGGACGCGCCCCATGGCGGAAAGGATGTTTTCGGCGGCGGATACGTCCGCGGGCGCGGCGTGGGAGTTGGGACTCATCCCCGACATGCCGGCCTCCACCAGCGAAGGCGTATTGGGCATGACCCGCACGATGGGCAGTTTTTCACGTTCTTCCGCAGGGCGGTCGGCGTAGAGAATTTCCTCCATGCGAGAGATGGGGAAGCCCGCGGCGATGGAGATGATCAGCTTGCGGCGCGCCACCGGGGCGTCGGCGATTCCGGAAAGGACCGGCGCCATTTGTTGCGGCTTGACCGCCAGGACCACCACGTCGGCGTTTTGAAAAACGTCGCCGTTGTCCAAAGTCGTGGAGACTCCGTAGGTTTTCTTCAAAAAATCAAGCCGTTCCGAGCTGGCGTCGCTGACGAAGATCTGGTCGGGGGGGAAGCGGCCGGTGCGGGCAAGCGCTCCGATCATGGCTTCCCCCATGTTGCCGCCACCTATGAATCCCACGCTGTTGAATGTCTCGGATTTTGGTTTGGTTTTCACGGTTTCTCCTGGTGGTTTTTTCCAAACGGGCGAATCGGCCTTTGGCCTCTGTCCGGGATCGCATGTCTACCGACGTCTAATGGAACGGACCCGAAAAACGGCCTTTATCGGGTCTTTCATGGAGGAAGAATTTCGGTTCGGATTTCCTCTGGAAAACGAGCGATTTAATCCACCGGTCTCCGGGCCCGGGCTGACGCCCCGCCGCGTGAAACTGTAATCCGCGTATCGGGGGGCTGTCAACGCTTTTGGGACCGCCGAAGCCGTTGACGGTCCAATCCGGCGGAAACGAAAACCCTTGACTTATTTCGCCAAATCCATTTTATTTGTTCCCTTGCAATTCCGGACCTTGCGGCTTTTTCCCTTTTTCCAACGCTCCAACGAATCCGAGGTTTTCCAAGAATGTTTATTGTCGGAAATTTCCTGATCGCGCTCGCGACCGTGCTGAACATCGTGCTGACGCTGTATATGTGGGTGGTCATCGCGCGGGCCGTGCTTTCCTGGGTCAATCCCGATCCATACAACCCCATTGTTCGAACCATCGCCAGCGTCACCGATCCGGTGCTGGATTGGATCCGGCGCCGATTGCCCGTCAGCTTCGGCGGGATCGATTTTTCCCCCATCATTGTCTTTCTGGCAATCGTTTTCCTGAAGAATTTCCTGGTGGCCACGCTTGCGGCCATGGGCCAATCCATGTTGTAATGAACCAACGGGGCGCGCCCCTTTCCGGCATAGGACGGCGAGGTACCGATGGCAAAGATTGACGCGTTTTTCAAGCTGATGAACGACCAGGGCGCGTCCGACCTGCACCTGGTTTCCGGGCAGCCCCCGGCGTTGCGGTTGCGCGGGGATATCGAGCGGGTGAAGTATAAAACGCTCAAGGACGACGATCTCAAGGCCATGCTGTATGAAATTGCCCCGGAGGACAAGATCAAGGTGTTCGAGGAAACCGGGGACGTGGATTTCGGCTACGAGATTCCCGGCCTGGCCCGCTACCGGGCCAACTTTTTCATGCAGAAATTCGGTTGCGCGGCGGTGTTTCGGGAAATTCCCAGCGAAATTCTGACCGCGCAGCTGCTCAACCTGCCGCCGGTCATCACCAAGCTGGCGGGACTGCCCCGGGGCCTTGCCGTGGTCACCGGCCCCACCGGCAGCGGGAAGTCGACCACGCTTGCCGCCATCATCGACGAGGCCAACAAAACCCGCAAAGACCACATCATCACCGTGGAAGATCCCGTGGAGTTCGTGCACACCAGCCAGCAGTGCATCGTGAACCATCGGGAGGTGGGGACCCATACCAAATCCTTTTCCGCCGCCCTGCGCGGGGCGCTCCGGGAAGACCCCGACATCATTCTGGTGGGCGAAATGCGGGACCTGGAAACCATCGCCCTGGCGGTGGAGGCGGCCTCCACCGGCCACCTGGTCTTCGGAACCCTGCATACAAACAGCGCCGCCAAAACCGTGGACCGGATCATCGAGGTGTTCCCTTCCAGCGAGCAGGCGCAGATCCGCTCCACCCTTTCCGACGGCATCCGGGCCGTCATCTGCCAGAGTTTGTTCAAGCGGATCGACAAAAAAGGACGTTGCGCGGCCCTGGAGGTGCTCATCGCCACCCCGGCCGTTCGGAACCTGGTTCGGGAAAGCAAGACCTACCAGATCAACTCCGCCATCCAGACCGGGAAAAAATACGGCATGCAGCTCATGGACGACCACATCATGGAGCTTCTGGAAAAGGGATGGATCGCGGCGGAAGAGGCCTACATGAAATCCAACGAGAAATCCCGCTTCCGTCCTTTCCTGAAAACGCCGCCCGCGGATTTCACCGACGCCTGATCCGAGGGACTTCCTCAGCGGCGCGCCGGTTTTTTTCCCCTCCAGGCGAAACCCTTCCCCCGGGTGAAAGGGCGATTGTTTCGCGACCTGCGGACCTTGGTCCAGGGAGGAAATCATGAGAAAACAGGAAGTCGATTATATTCTCACCCGAATGCTGGACGCGTTCGGCAACGTCTCCGACCTCAACGCCACCGTGGGAAAACCGTTTCAGGTGGAAAGCTCGGGTCAGCTCACCAGCGTGGACATCGATCCGCCCTTCGAGGAACTGACCCCCTTCCAAACGGAAATATTCGCCCTCAACCTGATCAATCGGGACCGCCGGCTGACGGAAACCCTGCTTCGGGAGGGGTCCTGCGACTCCTCCTATGAGCTGCCGGGAAAGGCCCGGTTCCGCGTGAACATTTTTAGCCAGCGCGGCAAATATTCCGTGGTTCTCCGAAAGCTGGAATCCAAGATTCCCACCATGGAAGACCTCAACCTGCCCGGCGCCTTCCGGAAAATGGTCGGGGAGAAAAACGGGATTATTTTCGTCACCGGCGCAACCGGCAGCGGAAAGTCCACCTCCCTTGCGGCGTTTCTGAACGAGGTCAACGAATCCCAGGCGGTCCACGTGGTCACCTTGGAGGACCCGGTGGAATTTTCCCATCCCCACAAGAAGGCCACCTTCAACCAACGGGAAATGGGCAACGATTTCGACACCTTCGCCAGCGGTCTTCGGGCCGCGCTTCGGCAGGCGCCCAAGGTGATCCTCATCGGCGAGATGCGGGACCGGGAAACGGTGGAGATCGGTCTTTCCGCCGCCGAAACCGGCCACCTGGTGCTGAGCACCCTTCACACCGTGGACGCCGGCTCCAGCATCGACCGCGTGCTCGGCATGTTCACCATTGAAGAGGAGCGCCAGATTCGGATTCGCCTGGCCGGCACCGTCCGGTGGATCGTCTGCCAGCGGCTGCTGCCCAAGGTGGGCGGCGGCCGGGTGGCGGCCTT
>JBKHDD010000015.1:0-51072 GCA_046541515.1 Desulfococcaceae bacterium | reverse complement strand
GCCCAATTTTCCGTTCTTCGAAAGCGCAATTTATGCCGCCTCCAAGTTCACCTCGACACGGAATGGGAAAACGGAATGACCTCCTCGACCCCCGCGCTGAACGGAATTCGCGTGCTGGACCTCTCCCGGGTTCTGGCCGGGCCGTACTGTTCCATGGTTCTGGGCGACCTGGGCGCCGACGTGATCAAGGTGGAACGACCCGGCGTCGGCGACGACACCCGCCGCTGGTCCCCGCCGGAAACCGGCGGCGAGGCGGCCTACTATCTGTGCCTCAACCGGAACAAACGGTCCATCACCGTCGATCTCAAATCCGACGCCGGCCGGCGGATCGTCCGCGATCTGGCCCGCCAAAGCGACGTGGTCGTCGAAAACTACAAGACCGGAACGCTGGACCGGCTCGGGCTGGGCTACGGGGATTTGAAGGCGGAAAACCCGGGACTCATCTACTGCTCCATCACCGGCTTCGGCCAGACCGGCCCCTACCGGGAGCGGGCGGGATATGATTTCATGATCCAGGCCATGGGCGGCATCATGAGCGTCACCGGCGAGCCGGACGGCCCGCCCATGAAGGTGGGCGTGCCCATCGTGGACGTGACCGCCGGGCTGTACGCGGCCACCGCCATCCTTTCCGCCCTGCGCCATCGGGATCGCACCGGCGAGGGGCAACAGGTGGACATGGCGCTTTTGGACGCCATGGTGTCCTGGCTGGTCAATCTGGGGAGCAATTATCTGGTGTCGGGCAAGGCGCCGGAGCGGGTGGGAAACGCCAGCCCCAACATCGTGCCCTATCAGGCGTTCGAGGCGGGGGACGGGGAATACATCGCGCTGGCGGTGGGCAACGACGGGCAATGGCGGCGCTTCTGCGAAATCGCCGGGTTGGACGGCTTCGCCGACGATCCCCGCTACGCCACAAACCCGGCGCGGGTCCAAAATCGGGAGGTCTTGGTTCCCCAAATCGCGGCGGCCATCCGCGAGCGCGCCGCCGAGGAATGGCTCCGGGCGCTGGAAACCGCCAAAATCCCCTGCGGACCCGTCAACACGCTGGACCAGGTGTTCGCCGACCCCCAAGTTCTGGCCCGGAACATGCGGGTGGAAGTTCCCCATCCCACCGCCGGAACGGTTGCGCTGGCGGGCAGCCCCATCAAGCTATCGGAAACGCCAACGACGGTTCGCCGCCATCCGCCGCTGCTGGGCGAGCACACCGAAGAGGTATTGCGCGAGTTGCTGGGCATGGGCGCCTCGGAAATCGCGGCCCTGCGGAAATCGGGCGCGGTGTAGCCGCCATCCGCGCTTCCAAATTTTTCCGAAACCCGATATACGTCCGAAACGACAACCAAACCCCACCGAAAGGATCATCCATGGAACGGATACTGGTCGGTTACGACGGCAGCAACGCTGGCAAGGAGGCGCTTTCGGTCGCTACGCGGCAGGCGAACGCCTTCGACGCCCATCTATACATCATTCGCTCGCTAGCGGGTTCCAGCGAGAAAAAAGTGGAAAAAATCAAGAACGCCGAGGGAGACCTGGCCTGGGCGGAGTCCTACGCCAAGGAAAAGGGCGTATCGTGCGAAACCCATCTGCTGGTGCGGGGTCTGCGGCCGGGGGAGGATCTGGTGCAGTTCGCCGAGGAAAACCGGATCGACCTGATGGTGGTGGGCGTCCGCCGGCGCTCCAACGTGGGAAAAATTGTCTTCGGCTCCAACGCCCGGTACATCGTCATGGAAGCTCCCTGCCCGGTGTTGACGGTGAAGTAAAACCCAATACCGTTCATTTGGGGAAAAATTGTAGGGGCGTATCGCATACGCCCTGGGTCCACCTCGCACGGTGGTCCATTGGAAAACCCAAAATGAACGGCATTGGAGTAAATCCGCTTCCTTCCGGGCGCCGGCCGAGGTTTCGGCGCGCGGGAACCGGCGGCGACTCCCGAAATCGAAGAGGCCGCGACATGGGCGCGGCCGCCTCAAAAAACCCTGGCCGTGGGCGAAACGTCGCCCGGCGCCCGCCCGCCTCAGTGCTTCAAAACGTCGATCCGCACCGGCGCCACGCCCCGCTTCACCAAGCCCAGCTCCCGGGCGGCCGCGTAGGAAAGGTCGATTTCCCGGCTGTGGACGAAGGGGCCGCGGTCGTTGATGGTGACCTGCACCGTTTGCCGATTCAGCAGGTTGGTCACCCGCACGCGTGTGCCGAAGTCGAATTTCCGGTGGGCGGCGGTGAACTGGTTCCGGTCGTACATTTCGCCGCTGGCGGTTTTTCGGCCGTGGAGGCTGTTGGCGTAATACGAAGCCTTGCCCTGGCGGGATAACACCACATCTGCGGCCATCGCCGCCGAAATCCCCGCGAAAGCGAACAACAGCACGAAAAAGATGATCGCCCTGTGAATGGGCATGACGCACCTCTCCACCGCATCGGAAAAATGACCGCCGATGCGGGTTTGGGAAACTTTTTGTTTTTGGAAGGGGAGTGCGCCCCGGAGGACGCGGAAAAGTTTCCGCCTAATATGGGAACCTATGCCCAAGCGTCAAGTGATTTTTTCACCAAATTCGCGGAAAACCGCTCGCGGGGATCGCCGCGAGCGAAGGGGAAAAGTGGGGGCCGAAATCGGAGACCGGATTCTCCCCCCCGCCAAAAAGGGTGCGATGGAGGGGGAGTTGACGGAAAAACGAGGCGTTTATCCGCCGGAATTCCGGGATGGCAGGGAAAAGGAAGCGGTATGCTCTCCGGCGTGAACGGTATAGTTTCCCGGCGGCAAGGGATCGGTTTCCATCGAAATTTCGCGGGAAAAGGGCGTGAGCGCCATGGTGCAGACCGCCTCTTTGGGCCGCTCGGTCCAGACGACGAGGTCGAAGCGACGATCCTTTTGCGCCACGTTGAGTCCCCGAACCGAGGTGCAGCCGTCCGGCAGCGTCCCCCGCACGGAAAAGGTGACCCGACCCGGGCCCACTTCGGCGGAAACCTCCGAAATTCGCGCCGTTTGGCCCACCTCGGAATCGGCCTGGGACGGCGACGGTCGGCGAAGCGCCCTCCCCGGCGACCGGGACGACTTTTCCTCCGTCGGCGGCTCGGTGGACGCGGGCGTCGCGGCGGTTTGCGGTTCCCCCGCGCATCCGCTCATCAGCATGATCGTCAACAAGCCGAACGAGGCAAAAAGCCATCTCCGCCCACTCATGGTCGTCCTCCCGCCGCGGGATCGGAAACGGCGGTTTCCACCGGAACCATCTCCCCCCGGGACAGGCTGTGGTAAACCGCCTCGGTGAAGGCCATGTAGCGAACCCCGTCTTCGAAGGTGGTCAGCCGAACCGGGGCCTCGCCCCGAACGGCGGCGATGAAATCGGCCTCCACCCGCCATTCGTCCGCCTCTTCCGGGCGCACCGGCACGGGCTTCAATTCGGCGTCGTCCCGGCGGCCGCCGATCAGGTGGCCGTCGGCGAACCGCAGCGTCCCCTCGCTTCCGAACAGGGTAATCGATTTTTCCGGCAGATGACCGTAAACGGTGGAAAAATGGAACCGGGCCCGGGCGCCGCACCGCATCCGGGCCAGCACTTCCAGGTGATCGGGAACCTCGGGATATCGCGGCCGGCCGGTTTCCGGATCGGTTCGGGAACGAATTGCCCGTCCGCCCATGGCGGCCACCGTCTCCGCGGGGCCGATCCAGCGCATGAGCGCTTCGTAAAAAATCCCCAGCCCCATGATGTTCACGCCGCTCCGGTCTTCGTCTTCCCGCCAGTGCAGCGGGGCCGCCGGGTCGGGGAAATCTCCGGAACGGACCGTCACCTCGGCCCCGATCAACTCGCCCAGGTAGCCCTCGGACAGCAGCCGAATCACCGCGGCGTCCACGCCGAGAGTAAAGGGAGACGGGACCACCTGGGCCGCCAGCTCCGGCCGATCCAGGGCGGCGGCCCGCATGGCCCGGGCTTCGGCCAGATTCATGGCCATCCGGGCCTCGCAAAGGACGTGTTTCCCGGCGGAAAGGGCGGCCAGGGTCACGGGCGCGTGAAGATATGGCCAAGTCCCGATGAGAACGGCGTCAATCTCCGGCGAGGCCACCAGCTCCCGCCAATGGTCATGAACCACCGGGATGTCGAATTCCCGAGACACGGCCTCGGAGGAGGCGCGGGATCGGTTGCCGACCGATACGATCCGGACGCCGTCCACGGCCCGGAATCCCGGAATATGTTTGGCGCGGGCGTTTCCGCCCGCTCCCACGATCCCGATGCGGATTTCCCTGGTGGTCATTTCCGCTCCTTTCTCGGGGACGCGGTGGACCGTCGAACGGCGGTCGCCATCGCCCCTCCGGAGACTGGATTTCCATTTTTGTGCCGCGAGGCTTCAACCGCTGAAACCGAAACGGACCGAGGAAGGGGAGGCGCCCGATCCGCCTGGGTTCCGGCTTATCGGTTCTTCTATCGAACCGGTCCGGTCTCCCGGGTGCGCCGAACGCAAAGGGCCGCCCAGCCGTCCTCTTCCTGCATATCCACCAACCGAAAGCCGACGGATTCGGCCTTCTTCACCACGCGCACCTGGTTCTCGGCGGTAATCCCGGAAAGAACGGCCATCCCGCCCGGGGCCAGCACCCGATCCAGATCGTCCAGCAGGACCAGGATCACGTCGGTCAGGATGTTGGCGATGACGAAATCGTAACGCTCCGAAACATGGGACGCCAAATGGCCCGAGGTCACCCGAAATCCGCCCGGAGACACCCCGTTCAAGCGAAGGTTCTGGATGGCGATTTCCACCGCCACCGGGTCCATGTCCACGCCCCGCAGCCCTTCGCCGCCGAAACGGGCGGCCACCGCCAGCAGAATCCCCGAGCCCGTGCCCACGTCCAGCACCGTCATCCCCGGGCGAAGGTACACCTCGATCATCCGAATGCACAGCGCCGTGGTGGGATGGGTTCCCGTCCCGAACGCCATGCCGGGGTCGATTTCAACGATCACTTCATCCGGTGATTCCGGCGTGTATTCCCGCCACGTGGGCTTGACCACCACATGGTTTCCCACCTTTTCCGGCCAGAAAAAGGTCTTCCAGGCCTCGGCCCAGTCTTCTTCGTCCACCGTTCGCAGCCCCATCCAGATTTCCAGCCCCGCCTCCCGGCGCAGCCGATCCAACGCCGCTTCCAGTTCGGATATCCGTTCGTAAAAGGCCGCGTTTTCCGGGAAATAGGCGACGACCGCGTCCTCGTTGGGAATTTCCGTCGGCTCTTCGGCCCAGTCCGCGGCGGGGTCCGGTTCCGGGTCGTGAATCTCCAGCCCGGAAACGCCCATTCCGTAAAAAACGGCAGAAATCAGCTCCACCGCCAATTCCCGGTCCGCGGCCCGGAAGGCCACCTTAACCTGTCGCCATTCCATCGCTCTTCCCTTCCATCCAGGATTCCCGGGGCGGGTTGAAATAGCCGTGACGCAGGGCCGGAAACGCGGTCCGGATCCGCTCGATCAGTCGATCCATGCCCATGGGCCGGCTCTGAACGGCCGCGGCGCCCATGGCCCGCCAGTAGTGGACCGGATCAAAATTCAGGTTACGCCACTGAATCATGTGGATCGGATGGCGTTCCAGAAAATCGATCAGGGCCTCGGCTTCCTCCGGCGTGTCGGTGAAGCCGGGACAATTGAGGTAGTTGATGGAAACGAATTTCCCCCGGGAGCGGGCCAGGTCCACGCTTCGAACCACGTCTTCGAAATTGTAGCCTGCGGGGCGGAAGTAGGCATGGTAGCAGTCGGGGCGCACGCTGTTCAGGCTGACGCGCACGCTGTCGAGCCCCGCGTCGAACAACCGGTCGAGCACGTCGGACAGGCTGCCGTTGGTGTTGACGTTGATGGTGCCCTCGTCCGTGGCGGAACGGATCTGCCGAATGGCCGGTTCAATGGCGTCGGCGGCCAGCAGCGGATCGCCTTCGCAGCCCTGGCCGAAGCTGACCACGGCGCGGCGCGCCCGACCGATATGGGCCAAGGCCACCGCGGCGATTTCCGACGGGGAGGGCGTAAAGGAAATGCGGTCTTGGCTGCAGGGGATCAGGGCGTCATCCTGAAGGGAGAGGCAGCCGAGACATCGGGCGTTGCAGGCGCGGGAGGTCGGCAACGGGGCCTCATACCGCCCCAGAAAGAAATTCTTTCCGGCCGGGCAGCCGTATTCCAGCGCGCAACGTTCCAGGTGCCGTGCCAGCCGATTGTGGGGCAAAATGCGCCGCATGTGGTTGACGCCGGTCCGAACCCGTTCCATGGGCATCTGGCGCAGATCCTGCCGGGGTTCGGCGTCCACCTGGATCACCGAGGTCCGAAATCCGCCGTCCGCCCATCCCACGGCGCCGTAGGAAAAAAGCGGCAGGACATCCTCGGGATTCACGTCGATAAACGCGGAAAGATAGCGCTGCACGTATCCGGGGGAATTGAAGGCGGCGACCGGGAACAGCGGCTCCCCCGGCGCGAAGGGATTTTCCGTCACCACTTCCAGCGTGTCGGTTCGGGAGTTGTAGAGCAAGGGGTGGCGGTTGGGCAGGTACATCAACTCTCCGCCGTGGGGCATGGGGATGGTGTTGGCGGTGGTCAGCGGCGCCCGATCCCCCCCGGCCATCCCGACGGCCACGTAGCCGTCCAACTCGAATATTTCACCGCTGGCGTTGGCCACCAAGGCGGTAACCCATCGCCTTTTCCGGCGCCCCGCTCCGGCGTTTGGCTGCATAATGGACCTTTCCAACCAGGATAAAACAACCGATACTATACCCGATTGAACCGGGGCGCAACCGGTTGCGGACAGATCGGGCGCCAAAAGATGTTTCAACGAATCGGCGGAAAGGCGGAGATCGATCGACGATCGTGACGGGGAAACGTCGTGGAGGAGATGGAAGAAAGGGAGGGAAGGCGTAAAAAACGATCGGCCGGCTTGGGCGGCCCCCTCCTTCGGGGCGCGCCACTCAGGATCGACGGATTCGGAACCGCTCGATCATCATGGCGGCAAAACCGAAGGCCATGAGGGTGAATGTCGCCGGGTTTCCCGGGCCCGAGGGGGGATTGGCGCAGCCCATTCCCGGCGTGGTTCCCAGGCCTTGGGGGCCGAAATCCTTTATGATCGGCCCGTCGCCAAGAATCGGAGACGGGCCGGAAGCGTCGGCCCCGGATTCTTTCGGCAAAGTTGTCGAGGCAAAGGCCTTGGCCCTTGACCCGTTATGGATGCGTTTTTCAGAAGTGGTCGAGTCCGGAAACAATGGGGGTTCGGGATGTTGGATGATTCCGCCGGAAGGAGTCGCCGTTTCGGCGGTTGCCCGGCCCAGCGGAAGATTGTCTTCGACCGGCCGCCACAAAGGCGGCGAGGCCGAGGTCCGTGTCGCGTAGACTCCCGAAAACGCGCGGACCTCGGCCGGCTGTTCCAAGGCAAAGGGGACGGCCTCGGCGGATTTGGGCCAAAGCCCCCAACCAATTCCCGCCAGGACCAAAATCACCATTTTATCCAATGGGGCCATATCGGCAACTTTCATTCGTTTTCCGGTACGGAGCCCCGCTCGAAAAAGCCATTTCGGGACTTTTTCGGAAACCATGCGCCGTTTCTGGAGGCGACCTTGTGAACCTTCGGGACAAACTTTCGGGACATTTCCTTCGGATCGAATCGGACCTTATGCCTTCGGCCCTTTCCGACCGTTGGTCCGTCCCCGCAGCAGACACCCGGTGCCGATCAGACCGATGCCCAGCGCCAGCAGATGAGCGGAATCCGATACCAAGGCCGGTCCGGCGCCCCAGGCCGCCGAAGCGGCGGAAGAGATCAGCAGGGACAACGCGATAACCAGTGAAGTGATTTTCAGATGTTTGCTCATGTGGGCAACCTTTCGTTTCTGGTGGTGCCGAAAAACCTGCCCATGACCTTTGCACCGCTCGTGCCAAGATCGAAACAAACAATTATTTTAATTAAATTCAAGTGTTTATATCAAATCGGGTTTCTATTAAAACCTTCCCGCAAAATCTGCAGGTTTTCCAGCAAACCGTCAATCGACAGATTTTGCGGGATACACGGCATCCCCTGGAACGGGAAGGCCTATTTTCTATTTTATGGGGAATCATATGGCTCTCAATTTGTAAATTCCAAGCCATTCCGGAATCTTATGCAAAACCATAATCTTCATTTTTTGTGGAACGACATCTGGAGACCTGTTTGATCCAGATAATCTCGCGCGGTCTCGTCAACAACCTCGCTCCGGACGGTGAAACGGTTCATCATCCGGCCCATGGGGCCAAGCCCCTTTCTCGAAGGCCGTTAATCCCTCTTTTGAGGAATTTCGGTTGAACTGCGGGACGATCCAATGATATAGGGGGAAATTACGCGTTAAACGCCTCGATTCAAAAGGAATAATGGGACTTAGCCAAAAACAACGCCATCTCTTGCGCCAACTTCCCGGGGTGGATCGGGTTTTGGAATGGGCGCACGCCGAACCCGGCTTGGCGGAAACGCCCAAGCCGGTCCTGGTTCGGTGCATTCGAAAATCCCTGGAGGATTTCCGCGCCGACATTCTGTCCAACCAAGACGGCCCCTCGGGCGAATCGTTGAGCCGAGAGCGAATTCTTCGCCGGGTCGGCGCCGACGTTTCCCGGGCCATGACGCCCAGCCTGCGCCGGGTGATCAACGCGGCGGGCGTCGTCGTCCACACCAATCTGGGCCGTTCCCTGCTTGCGCCGGAGGCCTTGGAAGCGGTGCTGGAGATCGCCGGGAACTATTCCAATCTGGAGTTCGATCTCGCAAAGGGCCGACGGGGCATTCGCTACGCCGCCATCGAAGAGATTCTTTGCGAAGTCAGCGGGGCCGAAGCGGCCATGGCGGTCAACAACAACGCCGGGGCGGTGTTGCTTTGCCTGGATACCCTGGCCCGGGATCGCGAAGTGATCGTTTCCCGGGGCGAGCTGGTGGAAATCGGCGGGTCTTTTCGGATTCCCGACGTGATGGCCAAAAGCGGCGCGATCCTCCGGGAAGTGGGGACCACCAACCGCACCCACCCTCGGGATTACGAGCGGGCCATCGGGCCCGATACGGCCCTGCTGCTCAAGGTCCACCAAAGCAACTACAGCATCGTCGGCTTTACGAAGGAAGTTTCGGGACCGGAACTGTCCAGCATCGGCCGGGCCCACGGCGTTCCGGTGATGAACGACCTGGGCAGCGGTTCTTTTCTGGATTTCGGCCGATATGGCCTGCTCCGGGAGCCCACCGTCCAGGAAGCCGCGGCGGCCGGCGCGGAGGTGGTCACCTTCAGCGGCGACAAGCTCCTGGGCGGCCCCCAGGCGGGTCTCATCGTCGGCAAAAAGGAAATGATCGACCGAATTCGCAAGAATCCCCTGACCCGGGCCCTTCGGGTGGACAAAATGACGCTTGCCGCGCTGGAGGCCACGTTGCGGCTGTATCGAGATCCGAAACGGGCGGTGGAAATCGTTCCCACCCTTCGCATGATGACCGAACCCTTGAGCGCGGTGACCGCCCGGGCCGAGCGGTTTCGCCAGGCGGCGGAGAACCTTTCCATTCCGGGGCTTCGCTGCGTCCTCGTCGAGGGGGTGACGCGGGTGGGCGGCGGCTCGTTGCCGCTTCAGAAACTCCCCACCCGGTGCGCGGCCCTGACGGTGGCGGGCTGGAGCGTCAACCGGCTGGAAACCGCCCTCCGAAACGCTTCCACGCCGGTGATTGGCCGAATCGAGGACGAACAACTGCTGTTGGATTTCCGAACCGTCCGGGATTCGGAAGCGGATCGGATGGCGGAGATCCTCGACGGCATTTTGGGGAAAATCCGAACATGATCCGCCACCGGAATTCCCTTCGCGCTGCCCGTCGCGCCACCCGGTCTTTCCTGGTCTACCGGCCCGACGGCTTCAGAGCGACGGTTCGGGACGCGAAACCTCCGCCCCCCGTTGGGCTGCGGCGACTCGCCAACCGTTTTCCCGGTCTGCGCATGGGCCGCAATCTGATGGAAGCCGCCCGGGGACGACTGCAATCGGAATCCGCCTTCGCCGTGTTGCTCATTCGGCTCTCCGGATTTGGGGAAGCCCGCCGTCGGGATCGGGACGCGGCGGTGGACCTCCTGCTTTCGGCGGCGGACGCCCTGGACGCGGCGGCGCGGGCCTGCGGCGGTTTTTGGGGACTCGTCGAACAGGATTTGTTCGGCCTGTTCCTGCCGGCGGCGGACGGATACGCCGGACGGCTGGCCGCCGAAGCGATGAGGAACGCCTTTGGGGAAGGGAACCGCCGGAACCTCGCCATCGGGCTGGCGTCGCATCCGCTTCCCGGTTTCGGGCGGCCCCAAACCTTTGGCAACGCCCGAAAGGCGCTGGACCACGCCGAATTGATCGGGCCGGACGGGACCGCCGAGTTCAACGCGGTCAGCCTCCACATCAGCGGAGACCGCCGATATCAGCGGGGGGACGTGCGCGGCGCCATCGCGGAATTCAAACAGGCGTTGACGCTGGCGCCGGACGATCCCAACCTGCTCAACAGTCTGGGCGTCTGCTACGGGGTGCGGGGGGCCCTGGACGCGGCGCTAAAGAATTTCGAGGAATCGGCCCGTTTGGCCCCCGAAGAGATGATGCCGGTCTACAACGCCGGGATGGTTCACCGGCTCCGCTCGGAACCGGACCTGGCCCTGGAAAAATTTGACGCCGCCATCGCGGTCGGCGGCATCGTCTTCGAAGCCGTTTTTCAGGCCGGCCGTCTCCTGCTGGAAACCGGCGCTCCCGAAGCCGCCCTGGAACGGTTCCGAACCGCCGCCGCGTTGCGACCCCGCTCCGGGATTGCCCGCCGCTTTCTGGCCGAGGCCCTGCTGGCCCTGGATCGGGAAGACGAAGCCATGATTGCCCTGGGAGACGCCGTTCGCCGGAACCCCGGGGACGCCCTGGCCCTTTCGGCGCTGGGCGAGCGGATGGACCTGCGGGAGGAAGATCCCGAAATCGCCCTGCTCTACTGCCGGCACAGCGTGGAGTTGGCCCCCAAAAACGGAGAATGCCATCTCCGCCTGGGCGACGCCTTCCTGCGCCGGGGCATGGCGGAAGAGGCCCTGGCGGCCTACGAACGGGCCGCCCGTTTGGGCGCGGACTGCGCGGACCGGATGGCCCGACTTCGCAGGGAGCGCCGGTCCCGTGTCTCCTGATTCCGCCCCCCGAAATGAAATGAACCCCCTTTCTCGATGAAAGACCGCTTTTGGAATCTTTGATTACCGACATTCTCGCCGAAAGCCTGGCCGTGAAGGAACGCACCATCCGGGAGCGGACCGGGGTTCTGTCGTCCGTCGCCGACGCGGTGGCCGAGTCGCTGGCCGCCGGCCGAAAGCTGCTGATTTTCGGCAACGGCGGCAGCGCGGCCGACGCCCAGCACATCGCCGCCGAATTCGTCAACCGCTTCCGCATGGAGCGGCCGCCCCTGGCCGCCCTTGCCCTGACCACGGACACCTCCGCCCTCACCGCCATCGGCAACGATTACGCCTTCGCCCAGGTCTTCTCCAAACAGGTGCGGGCCCTGGGCCGCGCCGGGGACGTCGCCCTGGGCATCAGCACCAGCGGAAACTCCGAAAACGTGGTGGCCGGCCTCCAGGCGGCCCGGGAGGCGGGCCTGCGGACCATCGGGATGACGGGGCGCGGCGGCGGAAAGCTCCGGAACCTTTGCGACCTCCTTTTGGACGTGGACTCCGAGGTTGCCGCCCGCATTCAGGAAACCCACATCACCATGGCGCACATCCTGTGCGAACTGGTGGACCGGATGCTGTTCGCGGAACCGATTCTGCCTCAAGCCCCGTCGCCGGAGACGTCATGAGCCAACGCTTTTCGCCGCTGGAATTAACCGGGGTCCGGACCTACGCATTGGCCGATCGGGAGAGCAAGGTCTCCACCGACGATTTCGCCGAACCCTGGACGCCGGGGGGCAGCCTGCTTCAATTCCTGCACGATTTGCCGAATATCCTGGCGGTTCAGGATCTTCGGGCGGTCGTCGAAGCGGTGGCCGCGGCGGCGTCCGAAAACCGGACCGTGGCCCTGGGCATGGGCGCCCACGTCATCAAGGTGGGGCTCAATCCAATCCTGATCGATCTCATGGAGCGGGGGATTCTTTCCGCCGCGGCGCTCAACGGCGCCGGAATCATCCACGATTACGAGCTGGCCGCCACAGGCGGCACCTCCGAAGACGTGGCGGCGACCCTGGGCGCGGGAGATTTCGGGATGGCCCGGGAAACCTGCGGCTTTCTGGGCGCGGCCATCGACCGGGCAGGCAGGGAAGGTCTGGGGCTCGGCGAGGCGGTGGGGCAAGCCGTTCTGGACGCGGAATTGCCCCACGCCGACCAGAGCCTGCTGGCCGCCGGCGCGCGGCTGGGGATTCCGGTCACCGTCCACGTGGCGGTGGGCACCGACATCATCCACATGCATCCGCAATTCGACCCCGCCGCCGCCGGGGCGGCCACCCACCGGGACTTCCGGACCTTCGCGTCCGTGGTCGCCACCCTGGAGAAGGGCGTCTATCTCAACCTGGGCTCGGCGGTAATTTTGCCCGAGGTCTTTCTCAAGGCCCTCGCCCTGGTCCGAAACCTGGGCCACAAGGTGGAAACGCTCACCACCGTCAACATGGATTTCATCCGCCACTACCGGCCCATGACCAACGTGGTCCACCGGCCCACGTTGACCGGGGGGCGGGGATTCAATCTGGTGGGACATCACGAAATCATGGTGCCGCTGCTGGCCGCCGGAATTCTGGAGCGGCTGGCTTCTTGATTCCCTTTGCGGAATGGTCTACAAATGGCGGTTTGGATCGAAATCGAAACGGCAACAAAGGAACCCAATCATGCCCATTTACGAATTTCATTGCGAAGAGTGCGATAAAGACTTTGAGTGCCTGGTGTTGGGGAGTAGCGATCAGCCGGAGTGCCCCGCCTGCCAGGGCAAGCGCATCCAGCGGATGATGTCCGCCTGCGGCTTCGTGAGCAAGGGCGGCGGCGGAGAAACCGTCAGCCGTTCCGCCGGCGCCTCTTCCTGCTCCGGCTGCGCCGCCACCAGTTGCGGCAGCTGCGGCCACTGATGGCGGCGAAGCATCTGCGCATCGCCACCCGGGGCAGCAAGCTGGCACTGTGGCAGGCCAATTGGGTAAAAGACGCCTTAATCCAGCGCTTTCCCGGACTGACCGCAAAGCTGCTGGTGCTCAAAACCAAAGGGGACAAGATATTGGACGTTCCCCTGGCCAAGGTCGGCGGCAAGGGCCTTTTCGTCAAGGAGATCGAAGAGGCCATGCTGGACGGCCGGGCCGATCTGGCGGTGCACAGCATGAAGGACATGCCGGCGGAAATCCCCGAAGGACTCTACATTTCCGCCGTTCCGGATCGAGCCCATCCCGGCGACGCCCTGGTCAGCCGCGACGGCCGGGGGCTGGCCGCTCTGCCCCAAGGCGGCCGGGTGGGCACCAGCAGTTTGCGCCGGGCCTGCCAGCTTCGCGCAGCCCGGCCCGATTTGCGGATCGAAAATCTCCGGGGAAACCTGGAAACCCGCCTGGGCAAACTGGAATCCGAAGGGCTGGACGCCATCGTCCTCGCCGTGGCCGGCCTGGAGCGCATGGGCTACGGCGACCGCATCGCCGAAGTGCTGGACCCGGCCGTCATGCTGCCCGCCGTGGGCCAGGGCGCCCTTTGCGTGGAATCCCGCATCGGCGACGCGGCGGTGGACCCGCTGGTCGCCGCCCTGGACCACCCCGAAACCCGCACCGTGGTGACGGGCGAACGGGCCTTTTTGCACCGGCTGGAGGGCGGCTGTCAGGTGCCCATCGGCGGACACGGCCGTCTGGACAACGGCAATTTCTCCCTGGACGGTCTGGTGGCCTCCCCCGACGGCGAAACGGTCTTCCGGGACGTCCATTCCGGCCCGGCATCCGACGCGAAGACGGTGGGCCGAGAACTGGCCGACCGGCTGCTGAACCAGGGCGCCGCGCCCATTTTGGAACGGTTGAAGGAGGACCATGAAAACGACGTCGGGTAAGGTCTTCCTGATCGGGGCGGGCCCGGGCGATCCGGGGCTCATCACCGTGCGCGGGCGGGATTGCATCGCCGCCGCGGACGTGGTGGTCTACGACTATCTCGCCGCGCCGGCCCTGTTGCGCCATGCGCGTTCCGGCGCCGAAATGATCTACGTGGGCAAGAAGGGCGGCGATCATACCCTGTCCCAGGAGGGCATTAACGCCCTTCTGGTGGAAAAAGCCGGGGCGGGCCATACCGTGGCCCGGCTCAAGGGCGGCGACCCCTACATCTTCGGCCGGGGCGGCGAGGAGGCGGAAGCGCTGGTGGACGCCGGCGTCCCCTTCGAAGTGGTCCCGGGCGTCACCTCCGGCGTGGCGGCCGCGGCCTACGCGGGCATTCCGCTCACCCACCGGGACCATACCACGGCCGTGGCCTTCGTCACCGGCCACGAAGACCCGAACAAGGCCGAATCCACAATCGACTGGCCCGCCCTGGCACGCGGCGTCGGCACGCTGGTGTTCTTCATGGGCGTGGGCAATCTGCCCAAGATCGTGGATCAATTGGTCCAGAACGGCCGCGATCCCGAAACGCCGGTGGCGCTGATCCGCTGGGGAACCACGCCCAAACAAGTCACCGTCTCCGGCGCGCTCTCGGACATCGTGGAAAAGGTCCGCGCCGCCGGGCTCAAGGCGCCGGCCATCACCGTGGTGGGCGGCGTGGTCGGCCTGCGGGAACGGCTGGGCTGGTTCGAGAAACGGCCGCTGCTGGGTCGCCGCGTCGTGGTGACCCGGGCCCGCCACCAGGCCAGCGAGCTGGTGGAGCGGCTGGCGGCCCTGGGCGCGGACACGCTGGAATGCCCCACCATCCAAGTGGTTCCCCCGTCGGACTGGACCGCGCTGGACGAGGCGTTGGCCGCGCTGGCCGCCTACGACTGGATTATTTTCACCAGCGTCAACGGCGTCCGTTTTTTCTTCGAGCGACTGTTTGAAACCGGTCGGGACGTTCGGGCGTTGGGTCGGACGCGGACGGCGGCCATCGGCCCCGCCACCGCGGACCGGCTGAAAAACTTCGGCCTGAACACCGACATCCTTCCGGACAGCTATCGGGCCGAATCGGTGGTGGAGGCCTTCGAGGGCGTGGACCTGAAAAACCGGCGGGTGCTGATTCCCCGCGCCGCCGAGGCCCGCCCGATTCTTCCCGCGGAGCTGGTCCGCCGGGGCGCGGTGGTGGACGAAATCCCCGTCTATCACACCGTTCAGGCCCGGGACGGCGTGGACGACCTCCACGCCGGACTGGCGGAGGGGAGCCTCGACATGGTCACCTTCACCAGCTCTTCCACGGTCCGCAACTTTCGCGCGCTGTTCCCCCCGGACGCCGAGCCCAAGGAATTCCTGAAGGGCGTCGCCGTGGCCAGCATCGGCCCCATCACCTCGGACACCGCCCGGGAGCTGGGCTTTCCCGTGGACGTGGAGGCCGAATCCTACACGATTCCGGGGCTGGTGTCCGCCATCGCGGCCCACTTCGGCCCGCGCTGATCCCGCCGTCGCCGCCTCCGGGCGGCGTCGCTCCAGCCTCCCATGCCGAATCGTCTTCCCCGCTTTCCGCCCGGACCCGGCGGCGTTTACATTCACGTCCCCTTCTGCCGAAAAAAGTGCCGGTACTGCGACTTCTACTCCGTCTCCGACCTGGACCGGCTGCCGATCTTCGTGGACGCGCTGCTGGCCGAAATGGCCTTGGTCGCCCCCGGCTTCTCCTTTCCCTGCGACACCCTCTATTTCGGCGGGGGCACGCCCTCCCTGCTCCCGCCGGCCGACGTGGCGCGACTCGTCGAGGGGGTTCGGGCGCATTTCCGTCTGTCCTCGAGCGCGGAAATCACCCTGGAAGCCAACCCGGGAACCGTCTCCCCCGAGGCCCTGGCCCAGTACCGCCGCGCCGGAATCAACCGGCTTTCCCTGGGGGTTCAGTCCCTCGACCCGGATCAACTGAAACGCCTGGGGCGCATCCACACGCCGGCGGAAGCGGTCGCCGCGTTTCACGCCGCGCGGGACGCGGGATTTTCCAATATCGGCATCGACCTCATCTATGGCCTGCCGAGCCAGAGCGAGGCCGCCTGGCGACGGGAGCTGGCCCGTGCCGCGGAGCTGGGGCCGGAACACATTTCCGCCTACCTGCTCGCCTGGGCGCCGGGAACGCCGCTGCACCGGGACCGGGGCCTGGGCCGCGTTCGCCCGCCGTCGGAGGAAATCGCCGCCCGACTTTTCGACGTGACCTTCCAGGCGCTCGCCGACCTGGGCTATCCGGCCTATGAAATCTCCAATTTCGCCCGGTTCCCGGAATTCCGGTCCCGCCACAACCAAAAATACTGGACCCATGCGCCGTACCTGGGCCTGGGGCCGGCGGCCCACGGCTTTCATCCGCCGGAACGATCCTGGAACCTGCCTTCGGTCCGGGCCCATGTCGCGGCATTGCGGAAAGGCCGCGTCCCGGTGGCCGGACGTGAACGGCTGGGGCCCGCGGAACTGGCCGTGGAAGCGGTTTATCTGGGACTGCGCCGGTTGGACGGAGTCGATATCCGGCGGTGGACGGCTATGTTTGGAAACGATTTCGACCAGATTTTCGCGGGGGCTCTGGATATCTTTCGAGGGGAAGGCTGGATGGAAACTTCGGGGCCTTTTCGGCGACTGACCGACCGGGGGCGGCCACGAATGGACGGCATCGTGAATTGTCTGGTCGGGGAAATCCGGGAGAACAATTTCCCGGAAAACGGAGATTGAATCCCGGCCCCTTCGGGACGTCCGCCATCCGGACGGATTCCCCCGCTCTCGGCCGCACCCGCTCCGCGCGGAAATCCGCCACAAGACCAATCCAATGAAAACGCCCGCCCCCCGGGAATCCGGAAGGCGGGCGAAGAATAGGGAAGCGGGACGATTTCGCCGGGGGATCGGGGGCCGTTCCGGCGACCGGGCTTACAGGTCTCCGGTCAGGGCGCCGTAGAAAATGTGGATGAGAAACCGGGCGCGGCTCATGAGCCCGGCCATATTGGAACGGTGGTTGGCGAAAATGCTGTCCGGACCGCTGTTCAGAATCACCGGCGGGTCCATTTCCGCCATCCGTTCAAGAGAGACGATGATTTCCGAATAGACCCCGAACGCCTGGGCCGCCTCGATGGTTTCGCGGAAATCCACGCCCACCCCCTTCATGGCGGAAAGCACCATGGTGACGACGCCCTGGGAATAAAAGAACACGTCGTCGGCCTGAAAAAAACCGACGTCTCTTCGCAACAGGTTCTCGGTGCAGCTTCCCAAAATGGATTCGTAGGCCAGCAACAGGGGGACCAGATTGTCCATCCGGTTGTAGAACGGGGCCTCGCCCCGCCCAACCATTTCCCCGTATTTTCGGATATTGTCCAGCCCCTCTTGATATTTGGACTCGGGCCGGGGAAAAATCCAGGTCCTCGGATCGATGGCGAACAGGCTCATGGCCCGCTCCAGCTCGCGAACGTAGGGATCGCTGCTGCCGCTGCGAGAAATTCGCTCGGCCAGGGCGATGGAGGTCCGGCGGGTGGCCTCCAGAACGCCAAGCTGAAAGTTGTTGACGTTGTCGGTGAACTGGATCAAATCGTTGGGTCGCCAGCCCCAAAACCGGTCCAACTCGCTTTGAAGCGGCTCGACGACGCCGTCCAGGAAGGTCAGGCCCCGGGGCCGATCGGACGCCTTGGGCGGCGCGGCGGGCGCCGGCCGTTTTTCCGGCTTCCTTTCCGGGGAGACCCCCGGCGTCGCCGACGGCGCGGTCTCCGGCTCCATCCCGGAAATGGGAGATGGGAGCGGAGTGAAACCGCCGTCCGCGCCGGGGTCGGCGTCGGGCGGCAGGGGGGCTTTCGCGGACGGTTCGGCGGCGCCTCCGGGCGGCGCCGAAGCGGTTTCGGACGTTTCGTCTCCCCCGCCGAACAGCCCAAAGAAAACGAGAATCAGGATCAGCGCAATCGCCGCTCCGACGGCCAGACGCTTCCTTTCCGGGGCCCCTTTGGGCAATTGAATCATGTCTTCTCCCGCGTGGGATCGATGAACAGGTTTCCAGGAAAAACCGACAAACGGTTTTTTTTCATTTTCCCGGCGGCCCGTCGGGACGTCGGCCCGGGCCAATGCGCGCCCACCCCTCGGGAAGGCGAGGCGGACAAAATCAACCGAAGCGCCGCTTTTCTTTTGCGAAAACGCCTCACGAGGGGCGGCGAAGTCGGACGAAATTAAAGATTGCCGGTCAACGCGCCATGCAGAATGCTCATATGGAAACGGGCGCGACTCATGGGACCGGCCATGTTGGCCCGGTGATTCGCGAAAATGCTGTGGGGGCCCCCGCGAAGAACAATCCAGGGATCCATCTCCACCACCTCTCGCAGGGAACGGACGATTTCCTTGTACACGGCGACGCTATTCGCCCCCTCGATGGTTTCGCGAAAATCGACTCCGGCGCCCTCCATCACCGAAAGTATCATGGAGGCGACGCCCTGGGAATAGAAAAAAATATCGTCCACTTCGAAAAAACCAACCCCTCGCTTCAACAGATTCTCCGTGCAACTTCCCAGCAGGGATTCGTAAGTCAGCAGAAGCGGAACCAGGTTGTCCATGCGGTTGTAAAAGCGGGCCGTTCCGTCGCGCAACATGTCCTGGTATTCCCGCAAATTTTCCAGGCCTTCCTTGTATTTCGATTCCGGGGCGGGAAACATGTAATTGGTCGGATCGATGGCGAACAGGCTCATGGCCTGCTCCAGCTCGCGGACGTAGGGGTCGCTGCTTCCGGTTCGGGAAATTCGTTCGGCCATAACGATGGAGGTCCGGCGCGTGGCTTCCAGCACGCCGAGCTGAAAATTGTTCACGTTGTCCGTGAACTGGATGAGGTCGTTGGGCCGCCATCCCCAGAACCGGTCCAGTTCGCTCTGCAGGGGCTCGATGACCGCGTCCACGAAAGTCAGCCCCCGGGTTCTTTTCTTTTCCGGGGCCGGAAGCGACGCGCCGTCTTCCTCTCCCTGATTTTTATTGGGCCGCGCAATCTCCGGAGGAAGGGAAGAAACGCCCCCCTCCTCGTCCTGTTTTTCCGGCCGCGGGGTTCCCGCGGCCGGAGCTTCGCCCGCAACCGGAACTTGGTCCGGGTTGAAGGGCCCGGTGAAATCTTCCTCTCCGCCGTTGCCGAAAAAGGACAACGCAATCCACGCGACGCCGACCAAAACCAAAAGCGCCGCGACGCCGATGGCCGCCTTTTTGGGGTTGAGTTTGAAACGGCTTTTTTTCTCTTCGCTCATTGGGTCTCCTTGATTGCGTTGAAATTGAAAATTCCGACGTCAGCCGCTTCGCAGTTTCCGAACCTCGCCGACGCGAATGGTCAGGTTTTCGGCGTCCAGATGCTCGATCAAGGGAATCAGGTATTTACGGGAAACGCCGGCGATGGTCTTGAAGTCCGGCGTGGTCATCTCCCCTTTTTCCCGAAGAAAGGCGGCCACGCGCTCTCGCAGATCCGCCAGCGCTTCGGCGTGAAAAAACAGGTCGTCGGTCACCTTCACCACCCGGCCTTCGTTTCGCAGCGTCATCATGACCGACTCGGCGGCCTTTGGGGCGACCCCCATCTCCCGGCAAAGGGCGCTGAAATTGGGCGGGGTGAGTCCGGCCGACCGGTAGGTTTCCAGAAGCCGTCCCCGCAGTTCCGATTCGTCCACGCCCAAGGCCACGGCGTGGTCCGCGCTTCGAATCAGGTCGCCCTCCCTCGCCAGCCGTTCCTCCTTGACCAGCCGGTTGAGGACCTGGGTGAACAGCTTCTGCCCCACCTCCGGCGGGAATTTGGAGCGAAGCTCCTCCATGGACATTCCCGGTTTGAGAGGGCGTTCCCGGTGGTAGGCCGCGAGCTGATTCGCCACCGATTCCACCAGCGCCTGAAACGGGTCGCCGTGAACGTAGATACGGCGCTCCCGGTCGGTCTGGATCACCCGCCGGCTGGAGGCCAGATCTTGCAGGGCGGATTCCAGCTCTTTTTCGGGAAGGTTGGTCATGACCCGAAGATGAGCCAGGGAACGGCCTCCGTATCCGGCGTCTCGGACGTGCCCTTCCACGGCGGCCAACGGGCCGGCCTCCGCCCGCTCGGCGAGGCGGGCGATCACCGATTCTCGAAACCGCTTGTGCTTGGGCGGAATAGGGTTCAAAACCGCGCCGCCGCCGATGGTTCGAACGGGGGAATAGCTTCGAATGACGAACCGGTCCCCCCCCACCAGCGCCGCGGGAGCTTCCAGCCGCAATTGGGCCAAAGCGGTTTCGCCCGGCGCCAGTTCGTCCCGATCCAGCAGAATCAGGTTCCCGAGAATCTCGGAAGTGCCGGCATGAAACCGCACCTGGGTCCGATTTCGGATGGGCCGAGGGTTGCCGGCCAAATAGCGGAGATCCACGTCCACCATGAAGCCGGGGGCCAAGGCGCCGGGCGTGGAAAGAACGTCCCCGCGGTTCACGGCCTCTCGTTCCAGCCCCTGGAAATTGATGGCGGCCCGCATGCCGGCCCGAACCTCGGAAACGCTTTCGCCATGGCACTGGATGCCCCGAACCCGGCCCACGGTATCGCCGGGATACAGCCGCACCTTGTCCCCCGCCCGAATCTGGCCCGATGCCACCGTGCCGGTCACCACGGTTCCGAATCCGCGCATGGTGAAGACCCGATCCACCGGCAACCGGAACATGCCGGCGGTGGAGCGTTCCGGAACGGCGGCGCTCATCTTCCCCAGGGTGCGGACCAGCTCCGGAATCCCCTCCCCGGTCACGCCGGATACCGGAACGATGGGGCAACCCTCCAGAAAGGAACCGCGAAGATAGGTTTCCACGTCGTCCAGCACCAGTTCCCGCAATTCCTCGTCCACCAGGTCGATTTTGGTCAACACCACCAGGCCGTGATGGACCCCCAGCAAGGCGCAGATCTCCATGTGCTCGCGGGTTTGGGGCATGACCCCTTCGTCCGCGGCCACCACCAGGGCCACGATGTCGATGCCGGTGGCGCCGGCCACCATGTGCTTCACGAAACGCTCGTGGCCGGGAACGTCCACCACGCCCAGACGCCCAATGCCGGGAAGCGCGAGGGCCGCGAACCCCAGTTCAATGGTGATGCCGCGACGCCGCTCTTCCTTGAGGCGATCGGTGTTGACCCCGGTCAAGGCCCGAATGAGGGTGGTTTTCCCGTGGTCGATGTGGCCCGCGGTCCCCAGGATGATCGGCTTGTCGGCGATAGATTCCCCGTCCTGCGTGGTCATTTTTTGGACTTGCGCTCCCGCCAAACCTCCATCAGATAGGCCATGCCCACCAGAAAAACCGCGAACAGGCCAACGACAATCGGGCTGAATTCCGGACGGAAAATCCGGGCCAGCACCACCGCGAACACCGCGCCCAGCACGGCCCGCATGATGAAAATGTTAAATCGCGTCAAGGACTCCCCCCGGTTTCCGGAAAAGACGTCATGTTGCCAATATCCCCGAACTTCCCTCCCCCGGTCGGCCCAATTGGAAACGGGCCTTTCCGCCCGGGAAAGGATATGATTTCGCCACGCCCCGCGAGAAGAATTGCGAACCCCGTCGTCGCCAAACATTCCCCCGTTCGGCTTTTGGAATCCGGCGGAATTAAGGATTCATCTTTATCGGAACCGGTGCGGAGGGTCAACACCAAGTTGACCGACGCCTCCCGGTGGAAAGGGCCGTTGGCTCCATTTTTTTTTCTTGCAAGGAGCGATGGAATCTGGTAGACGATTTACTTCTTTTGTGGTGGGAGTAGCTCAGTTGGTAGAGCGCCAGGTTGTGGCCCTGGTGGTCGAGGGTTCAAGTCCCTTCTCTCACCCCACCTCGCCCCTACGCGCCCGTAGCTCAGCTGGATAGAGCGCCGGACTTCGAATCCGTAGGTCGGGGGTTCGAATCCCTCCGGGCGTGCCATTTTGAAAGGGCTTTCGCGTTTTATCCGCGAAAGCCCTTTTTTTTGGATTCATCTCCGTCCCCGCCAAAAAAAACAAGAACTTTCAGTTCCGAATCCTCCGCATCGGAACCTTGGGTTCCCGTTTTATCCCTTGCTCTCCAAGCATTTTCATCTCCGTTAATTCCGCGCCGCCATCGTTTTCCCCCGACCCGTCCGCCGTCATTGGATACGATGCCGCTTCCTTTGGGGTTGCAACTGAACGATTGAGCCTGATTGGCCAAGGGCGCAGGCGAAACGCCCTGCGAAACTCCGCCCAACAAAGTGGCATTTCCATGAGATCGGGCCGGTCCTCTCGTCCAAAGGCAACGCCCAGGGGAAGCATGGCATCTGTTTTGCTACCTGCAGGCATATGGATCAACCGTTCAATGCGAGGAAGAAAAACATGGGATGGAAATTCTGGCAAAAAGCCAACGCGGAACCCGGAGCGCCGAAAGCCAAAAAGCTCCCCCGCCCCAAAGAACTCCCTTCCGGCGTGGGTCGCTTTCTGGTGGTGGATTTGGGGCTGGACCCGGATTGGGTATGGAGCCTCAAGAGCGTGTCCTCTCCCCACGAGGAAAACCGAAAACGATTTGACATCCGCGTATTTGACGAGGCCAAGAGCAGCGCGCGGAAAGTCTTCGTGAAAAACTACGCGACCCTGGACGACCACCCGGAGCTGATACTTTTCGAAGGCTGGTACGACAAGGAAGATTGGAAGATGGAGATCCGGGACGTGCGAAACATCCGGGACGCGGCCGCCTGACCATTTCAACGGGAATTTTTCGCCGTCAGGGGCCAATGCAGTTCATTTTGCACCCAAAATGGCAGGGGGCGAGTCGCGTTCGCCCTTGGCCAGTCCAACACGATAAATCCCAAAGTGAACGGCATTGCCTTTGGGGCGACGGATTCATCCCGGTTTCGATTTCACGGAAAGGGGTGGATTTTTGGAGACACCCGCCATGGGCTCCCGCAAGGCCAAGCCGTACAAACGGGCCGCGCAAAAAGGCCACAGAGCGATTCGGCTTTGCCGTTCGTGCGGCAAAAATGCCTATCCCAACTATTTTTTTTGTCCGGCCTGCCATCACAAAGTCAGCTCCCGGGCAGATCCGGAGGATTCATCCGCTTCCGGTTTCCCGACCCCCGACTTCGGCCCGGGCCGGGAAAGCCGACAATCCTGATCCATCTTCGCCCCTCGCCTTTCCCGCCGTCGTCACGAACCCGCCGCCATGGGGACGACGCGTGGGAAAGGCCCTCTTTTTTTGCCTTCGGTAGCGTCCAACTCCCTCTCCCGTAGTTGCCCTCCAGATTCGGGGCGCCCTTTCCCTGTTTTTCGTTTCGACCCTCCCCGAACCGCGTTTGGGGTCGTTCGATGGATTCGGCCCCAATTTCGACGCCGAGTTCAACAAGTTGGACTTCCCGACCTGCCGGTGGCACTCTTCTTTCCCCCCAGCGCCCGTGAACCTCTCCTTGCGCGGCGCCGATTCCCCCCGCTTCTTGTCCAATCGGCCCAATTGCGTTACACAGCTTCGGAACGGCGGATTGGGTTCTTGCTTCGGAATCGACACATAAACCGCATTGGGGTCATCTGGGGACGGCCCGCACGCCACAGATCCCCGCCAAGGGGAGAGGAGGGGAAAATCTATCTTCGGTCGGATATGGATAATTGGCGAAAGAACACGGCGACGATGAGATTTCGTCGCCGTGGGCGGGTCAGGCGATGGGGGTCGGGCGACAAAGGTGCTGCTGTTCCATGGCCACGCGGCCGCAACCGCCGCAAACATATTTCATGGCCTGGAGCTTGTCTTTGCAGATGTGTTGCGGTTCCGTGTCGGGTTTTCCGCAAAAGCTACACTTTGCCTTGTCGTCGCACGGATTGCACAAATGTCCCGGCGCCTCGGCCACGGCGCCGCAATTCTTGCAGGAATAGGCCATATCTCGCGTTCCTTTCGCGTGGATGGTGCCGCCCCGGCCAATATCCCGGGGCGTATGCGATGAATATCGTTACCGGCGCCTTGGAAGTCAAGAACCGGTTGGCGCATAACGTTAAATGAATAGCGGAAGTTCGGGAGGCTTCATGCGGGTTGATTTGCTGGTTTGTAACGGCACGCTGATTACGGTGAATGAAAACGCGCCCGTCGTCCCAAACGGATTCGTTGCCGTTCGAGACGGTCGCATCGTCCAGGTCGGCTCCGAAACGGAAGCGGCCATGCCGGAACCGCTTTCCCGCCTGGATGCCCAAGGCGGTCTGGTCCTGCCGGGGCTGGTCAATGCCCACACCCACCTTCCCATGACCCTTTTTCGCGGTCTGGCGGACGATCTGCCGTTGGAGACTTGGTTGCACGACCACATTTTCCCGGCCGAAGCGGCCCAAATCCGGCCGGATACGGTGGGGGAGGCCGCGCGTCACGCCTGCGCCGAGCTTTTGCTGGGTGGGGCGACCTGCTGTTGCGACGGCTATTTTCTGGAAGACCAGGTGGCGGCGGCGGTGGCGGAAACCGGCATCCGGGCGGTGTTGGGGCAGGGCGTGGTGGATTTCCCGGCGCCGGGGGTTCCCGATCCAAAGGAAAGAATCGCGGCGGCCCGAGATTTCGTTCGGCGGTGGAAGGGAAGGTCGGGAAATATCCGTGCCTCCATTTTCTGCCATTCTCCCTACACCTGCTCCCCGGACACCCTGATCCAGGCCAAAAACGCCGCCAGGGAGGCGGGGGTCCTGTTCCAGATTCATCTGGCGGAGACGAAGGGCGAGACCGAAAACATTCGGGAAGAACATGGCTGTGGCCCGGCGGTCTACCTGGATCGGCTGGGCGTTCTGGATTCGGACACGTTGCTGGTCCACTGCGTTTGGCTGGATGAACGGGATATCGAGGTCGTGGCGGAACGGGGGTGCGGGGTGGTTCATTGCCCGGAAAGCAACATGAAGCTGGCCTCCGGCGTGGCGCCGGTTCCGGCCATGCTCGCGGCGGGGATTCCGGTGGGATTGGGAACCGACGGCGCCGCCAGCAACAACGACCTGGATATGTTCGGGGAAATGGCCATGGCGGCCCGGCTGCACAAGGTGTTTACCGGGGACCCGACGGTTCTGGACGCCAGGACGGTGATTCGCATGGCCACGCTGGACGGGGCGAGGGCCATCGGGCTTGGGGATGAAATTGGATCATTGGAGGTGGGAAAACGGGCCGATCTGATCGTTTTGGACGCGAACCGGCCGAACATGGCGCCGATGCATCATCCGGAATCGCAGCTGGTGTATTCGGCGGGTGGGGGGGATGTGGGGGAGGTGGTGGTGGGAGGTAGGGTTTTGGCGCGGGAGGGGAGATTGCCGACGACGGACGCCGGGTCGATTCTGGAAAAAATGCGGGCGTGGCGGAAGGATTCGGGGATTTCGTAGCGGGATTCTTTCGACGATTTCCCGGATGGCCAAAAGCCCGGCCCGCAGTTTTCGGCGGGCCGGGCTTTTGGTTTTCAAGATCGGAGCGGATCAATCCGCCGGGAAAACGGGTGAAATGGCCTTGATCGTGACTTGCCAACTGCCGACGGAGGCGCCCTGCGGTCGGGTTTCGGACCCTTGGAGACTAAAAACACCGGCCGGCAAATTCTGGCGGAAAACGCGGGTGCCTCCAAGCACGATTTCTCCAAGCTCGATTTCTTCCTCAATCGCTTGACCGGAGACCGCAGTTTCCAACGACCCCTCTCCCATATAGGAAATCTCAAATTCCACAAGCCCATCGAGGGTCAACTCGAACCGGAAGAACGTTGTTCCGCTGAACGGGCCAAAAGTGACCGCCCGATCTTCGGATGTTTCCGGAAAATCGATCAGCACCGGAACCCGGGCCATGATGAGCCGACCGAGACCGCTGTCGCTGCGGGTCCAATCAGGTTCTCCCGTCGCCAACCCGCTGGATGCCTTGGAGACGTTCACGCCCTCGCCGCCCACAAGGAGGGCCTTGGGCTCGCTCGGCCGGTCGTCGCTCTCGGGAACGGAGGCCAGCGCCCAATGGGCGAAGAAAGTTTGATCCGAAGGCGGCGCGAACTCCGGCAGCCCCTCTCCCGTATTTCCCGCATCCCGCCAGGAACCGGGCCCGACGGCGCCGTTGCCTTCCAGGTCGCGAGCGAACAGGTTGCTGGTGGCATGGGACTCCAAGGCCCCGTCGAAATAGGTCAGGGCATACAGCAGATCGTTCCTAGAATCTACCAGCAGATCCTTGATGTGCTTTCCGTCGTCGCTCACTGTGGTGAAGGTGAAGCGATCCCCGTCCTGGAAAGGAATGGCCCCGGTGGAAATCGTAAATTCAAGCTGATTCGGAACAGAAACGTCCGCCGAGAATTGGTTTATCTCTATGGGCTCCGTCGTTGAATCAGGCCCAATGAGAAGAATGGAATTACCACCTTGGTATTCGATTTTCCAAGTTTTGTCGTCATTACCAGTGAATTCGGAGAGAAGCGTAAGGCTATCCGGAACAAGGTCGGGACCGCTGGATGACAACTTTTGAATGTTGGTAGGCTCACCATCAGCGGCGACCTGGAACTCGAATCCTTCCCCGGCTTCAATGCCGTCGGAAATATTCGTCATGGCAAACTGAATGACGCCAGGGGCCGAAGCCGTAAACTCATTCACCTTCACCGGCTGCTGGCCGGAAACGCTCCCGGTTAATTTGAATCCCAAAGAATCGTCACCAAAAAATTCCAATGTCCAGTTTTCGGAAATCGCCGAATCAAAAAGCTCCAAATCGACAATTTCGCCGCTTCCCACGTTATCGCGGTCCGGTATTGGGGGGGTTACCCGCAGCGCCTTCCCAAGACCGGGAACCTGGGTCCAGTTGTTGCCGCTGTCTGTGCTGACCCAAACCCCGTTGTCGCGGGTTCCGGCATAAATTACGTCGTTGCCTCCCCCCGTGGAAGATGGATGCAATTCCAAGGTGTTGATGAAATAGCCGGTGAAGGGCGGATCGTTTCCCGGCGTCCAAGTGTCGCCTGCGTCCGTACTTCGGTACACGCCGGTTCCGGTCGCCGCATAAAGAACCGGCCCTCCCGGAACCTTAACAATATCGTTCACTTGCTCAAATTGGGGAAGACCGCCGCTGATGGATATCACATTCAATTGACCCGCCCGCGAGTTCGCCTGCAACTTAAGGATTCCAAAGCCGTCCGTTCCCGCCCAGATCACGGGCGTATCCGGCGTGCTGCTCGCGTCGTCGATGGCCAAGGTCAAAATGGAAATGGTCGGAGTGAACAGAATGCCGTCGTAGAAGAAATCGTTGTTGCTGTCCCAGGTAATTCCGCCATCCAGACTCTGGAAAATATTGCCTTTGCCTCCGTAACCTGTCGCGGCATAGACGATATTGGGATTCTGCGGATCAATCACGATATCGTTGACATACGGATCAATCCAGTTTTGCCCAACCTGGCTGGTGGATCGGCTGACGGTTCGCCAGGTGGTGCCGGAATCGGTGGACTTGTAGACACCGCCGCCATTGGTCGCGGCATAGACAATGGCGCTGAACGGATTTTCTGCATGAACGGCAAATGCGTTCACTCGGGTGGTGATATCGCCCGTGGTTTCCGACGTTACTGAAATCACACCGTTGAAGGGTTGGGTGTTCCCAACCCGATCATAAAAAAGCGTGGTGCATCCGGTACCGCCTTCGGTCGATATCGTCGGTTCATTGATAAAACCGCCGGTATTGTAAGTTTTCACATTGACGACAGTGCCGTCTACAACACTATTCCCATAAACATCGGCGACCGAAACACACATCTGCCTCCCGATATCAAAATTCCCACCGTCAACATTCGCGCTGGTCCGCAGGCCGAATTCTTCTCCCACCGGCAAACCGGATTGAATGGCGATCTGGGACGAAGTTGTGCCGACATTGGCGTCTTCATGGTAAGTCGCCCGCACCAAAACCGGCCCAGGCTTCGTTCCGGTCCGAAGCGTAGTGGACACCCTCCCTTCGGATGTTGCCGCAAAAGGAATCAGCAACTCCTCGCCGCCGTTGGGGCCGCTCACGATTTCAAAATCGAAGCGGAAACCATCGGAAACCGCCGCGCCAGTGGCGTCTTTCACATCAAAAGAAATGATGGAGGCGGATAGCCCCTGAGTGCCGCGAACGCTGATTAAAGCGGGATTGGGGTTTGGAGATTCTTCCGAAGGCGTCGTAAGCTCGATAAACGCCGGCGGCGCGGAGCCGATGTTGATGGTCACCGATTGCTCCGAATACAGCGGCGCGCTGGCGCGGACCTTCACCGTTCCGCCCTGGCCCGTGCTCCGGAACGTCGTTACCGCCTCGCCCGAGTCATTTGTGGTGGCCGTTAGCGGCGTCAAGGTTCCCAGAGACGGATTGTCCATGGAGAAGGTGACCAATTCCCCGGAGGCCGAAGGGCCCGTCAATTGCGCACGCACAGTGACCGATTCGCCGGAGCGAATGGAAGTCTGGGAACCCGTGCCCGGCGACACGATGACGAAGTTCAAATTGCCCGCCGCGTAGTTGACCTGCACCGAGTCGGAAAAGCCCTGCGCTCTGGCCCGAACCGTGACGGAACCACCCGCCGTCCCTCCCGTTCCGGTCAGCGTAACTCGGGCAACTCCAGCCACTGTATCGACTTTTTCGGGGGAGGAAACGCTCAACTGGCCATCCCCCGAAACAATTTCAAATTCAACGGGAACGCCGTCGGGGGATTGACCATCAACCGGTTCAATCGTCGCGGCGATCACGGCTTCTCCATCGCCATCGGGCGCAATGGTCTCCTGGCTTGAGGTAACGGTCAGCCCTTGGATCAGAGGCGGGTCATCTTCAGCCTGAAATTCGACGTTGATTCTGGACTCCCGCTCTCCCGACGTTCCCCTTGCCGTCGCGGAAACAACGGTGATTCCAGATTGTCCTCGGGATTCTCTCGACAGTCGAACCGTTACAATTCCATCGGTTCGCACGATGGGCTTGGTCACCGAATTTCCAGCCTCATCCAGTCGGCCACGTCCACTTTCAATTTGAAACGACACGTTCGTGCCAACCGGCGCGGGATCGCCGGAAGCGTCCAGGACGGTCGCGGATATGGTGGAAAACTCCTCAAAACCCGGCGGAACCGAATCCGGATTCGGATCGAGAATTACCTGGGCGACATCCACCAGGCCGGGTTCCGCTATCAGATCAATGGTGGTTCGATCCGTATTGGACGCGATCCCTTCGGCCACCGCCTCGATGACCACCGAATTCCCCGGTGCATCTTGCTCCGGCTTGTAATAGGCCGTAGCGGTTCCGCCCGACGAGGAAACCCGCGCGTCGGTTCGCCCGCTGCTCCCTTCCAGCCCCGAGGTGGGCGACAACCCCGCCGGTCCGGAAACCACCCGGAAAAGCACCTGGGTGGACTCCTGAAGCGGATTGTCGTCCAAATCGAACAACTGCACGTCCAGCCGGACCTCCTCTTCCCCGTTGGTGACAAGGGACTGACGATTCGGGGTCAGAACCAAATTGCCCGAGGCCAGCGCAATCTCCAGGGAATCCGGAATTGTGTCTTTGGCGGAGGCGGTGATGCTGGCCGTTCCCGGGTTGTTCCCCGCCGTGTAAAGAACCGTCGCGACGCCTTCGCTGGTCAAAACCGCCGGAACCGCGAGCTGGCCGGGGCCGGAAAGTTCGAACGACACCACCGTATCGTCGGCCACCGGATTGCCCCCGGCGTCCAGAACGAAGGCGGTGATCAAGGATTGATCCACGCCGTTGGGGAGCATCCGCGCCTTTTCGGTGGAAAGCTCGATACTTCCCTGCGTCACCGTCAAGTTGTAGGGCGAATCGGGAAGATTGCATTCCTCGCCTTCCAAGGCGGGCAGCCAATCCGTATAGGTGGTCCGCGTTTCCGATCCGAAAACGGCCGTGCTGGCCGAAATTTCGGTTTCGATCCAGACCGCCGATGTTTTGATATAGGTCAGCTGGAACTCCGCAACCCCGTTCTGACCGGTTTCCACGATGAAGGTCGATCCTCCGTCTTCGCCGTCTTCCGCGACCGGACCCACCGCGCCGGCGGCGGAACTTGGCGGCGTCAACTCGCCGTTGCCGTTGACATCTTCGTCCGGGTCCAAGATCAGGTTGCGGTTCCGATCCTCGTTGGGGAATGTTCCCGTCACCACGGGGGTGCAGGGCTCGGACGTCCAGAAACCCGTTCGGTATCGAGTGGGCCAGGAGCCAAGGGCCACCCGGGCGCCCGGCACCGGATTGCCGTTGGAATCGACCACCAGCACCGACATGGGCATGGTATATCGGGTGTTGTCCGGAGAGCTTTCCACCGCCGTGCCGCGTCCGATCAGGACCGAACCGGCCGTTCCGCCAATGACGATTCGCGCCGTGTCCTCCACCAGGGTCGCCGCGCTGAGCACCACCGCCCGAACCCGGATGCCCTCGCCCGAAGAACTCAACGAGCCCGAAAAGAAGGTGCTGGTCGCCTCGCCCGAAGCGTTGGTATAGGCGATCACCGGCGAAATCCGCTCGCCGCCGCCGGTGGTCTGCTCGATGGAAAAGGCCACCGGAGCGTTGCCCACCACCTGGTCGTTGACGTTCCGGACGGTGGCGGTCAGGGTCGCCGTGTTGGTCGATTCGCCCGAACTCGGCGCCACCACGCCGGGGTTGGCCTGGAGGGAAATTTGGCTGGCCGACGCGGACGGAGCGGCGATGGCCACTTCCCGGGACGCGCTGGTATCCGGGTCGGCGGCGTCGAAGACCTGAACGTTGGCGATCCCGGCCTGGTCCCCCACGAGCCGAGCGACGGCGATATTGTCCGACCCGACCGGAACCGTCACGACCCGGGGCCGGTCTTCGTCGTCGTTCGTCCACCATCCGAACGTCGTGGAGAACTGAATGGGGGCGCCGCTGGGATTCCGGACTCGGACCTCCAGGGTTTCGCCGATGAAAAGCCCCACGGGGTCTTCCTCCGGCGAAACGATGCCGAAGGTTTCGGCGGTGGAACTGACGGCGTAGCTCTGGGTGCGGGTGTCGCCCAGGGAGGTCACCTCCACGGTGGCCCGACCGATGGACTGGCCGGTCACCTCGAGGCGAAGGTTTCCGTTGGCGTTGGTCCGCCCGGTCAGCACGCCGTCCACGTCGACCGCTTCGGGATCGGCGGCCAGGCGCAGACGGAGATCTCCCCGAGGCACGGAAGGGTCGCCCGGAGAGCCCGAAATCACCACCGCCGAAACCGGCGCGTCGAAGACCGGACGATCGCCGGCGTCGCGGACCTGAATCGTCAGCACCGACACGTCGCCGCGCTCCACGTCCAGATTGGTTTTGTCCGTGCTTAAATCAACCGTGGTCCCCACGATCTGGATCGGCACGCTCCGGGCGCCGATGGCGGGCACCTCGGCCGTGATCGTCACGGTCTTGTTGGCGCGCTCCACGTCTCCGGAACGGAACACCACCTGGGCCTGTCCCTGCTCGTTGGAAAGAACGTTGGACTCGCTGATCTGCCCGCCGTTGACGAGGAAATTGACCGAAATCCCTTCGATGGGCACCCGGCTGCTGTCCAGAATCGTCACCGTGATCGTCGCGGAATCGGAATTGTCCGATTTCACCGTGTTCTGGGAAGCGGAAATGGCGAATTGAGCGGGCACGGCGGTGAAAACGATCTCCAAAGGTTCCTCCGCGCCGACGCCTTCGGCCGAGGCGGACACCGCGGCGTTGCCCTCCGCCGACGGGCTGGTGAGAACCACCGAAGCGACACCGTTTTCGGTAACCGCGCTGGATGCGGAAAGCGCGCCGCCGGTGGTGGAAAAGTTGACCGTGACCGGACGGGAAATCAAAATGCCGTCGGAATCGAAAACCCGGGCGGAAATGACGGAGGTTGACTCCCCGTCCGCCAAAATGTTGTCTGAACTCGCGGAAAGCGTTACGCTTCCGACCGCCTCCGGCGTCGGTTCGCCGTCGCCGTCGTCCTCTCCGTCTCCCCGGTCCATGCCGCCGGTGGAGCCGCAGCCACCGAGCGCGAAAAGAATCACGAGCAAAAACAGAAGTCCCCGCAGCAGCGACGATTTTTTCGATCTCATTCCGCACCCTTCCATTCGGAAACCTTTCCCCCCGGAGTCCATTCGATTTTTTTCCGCTTGAAAAGTTATAATTTTTTTACCCAAAAAAAGGCTATCGACTCCGCCTCACAAGATTATGAAACGCGTTTCATGACCGCCCGGATTCAGAACTGCGCCGTGCGTTGCTCCAACTGGACAATGCGCGGCGTGATGAAAATAAGCAACTCCTCCTTCGAGTCGTTGATCCCTTCGGTTTTGAAGAACCAGCCCAGAATGGGAATTTTGGACAGTCCCGGGATGCCGGAAAAATCGGACCTTTCCGTGGTTTTGATGATGCCGCCGATCACCACGGTGTCCCCGTCGTTGACCAAAAGCTCGGTCTGCGCCTCCTTGGTGGTGAAGGACTGCTGATTCTGGATGATCTGGCCCAAATCGTTCTTGGTGATGTTGATGCTCATGGAAATCCGGTTGTCCGGCGTAACGTGGGGCGTCACCTCCAGCAGCAAGTCCACGTCCACGAATTCCACGTTGACTTCGCCGTCCTCCACCGTCTGGATCGGATAGCTGACGCCCTGCTTGATCACCGCCTGCTTGTTGTCCAGGGTGACCACCTTCGGGGCGGAAATAATTTTTGCCTCGCCTTTCGATTCCAGGGCTTGCAACGTCGCGTTCAGCAAGAACGGCGTCCCGGCGATTCGGACAAAGTTGAATCCGATGCTGCCAAAATTTTCCGCCTGAACCGGAAAGTTCATCGCCATGTTGTAGCCGTAGGTGCCGCCCAGGTTGTTGTAGCCGCGCTCCGGACCAAAGCCGACTCGGTTGTTCAGGCTGTCTTGCACATCGTCCGTCAGGCCGCCGGACTCGTTCGAATCCTCCAAATCGGGACGACCAAAATCGAGAAGTTCCGTGCTTTGAACGCCGAGCCCGGTCCCCCATTGGGTGCCGATATCCCGCGAAAAGTCGGTGGTCGCCTCCACGACGCGGGCCTCGATGATCACCTGAGGAGTGACACGGTCGAGCTTGCGGATCAGCTCCTTGGCCTGCGCGATTTTATCGGCGGTGTCGGTCATGATGACCACGTTGGTCCGATCGTCCACGCTGACGGTGCCGCGCTCCTTGGTCAGAATGGCTTCGATATGGGGCTGAATCTCCCGTCCGGCGTTGGAATAGTTGACCGGAAGATATTCCGTGACCAGCGGCTCCAGCTGCTTTTGCTGGTCTTGAAGCGTCAACTCGGCGGTCCGTTTTTCCTGGCGGAGCTTTTCCTCCTCTTCCAGGGTCTCTCGGGTGGCGATCCGAATGATGTTTCCCTCGGTTTCTTTTCCGAGCTTATTCATTTTCAAAATCAAATCGAGGACCTGGTCCCATGGGACGGGCTGGGCCAACGTAAGGGTGACTTTCCCGGTCACGTCCTTGTCGATGGCGAAGTTCATGCCGCTGACTTCTCGCAGAATCCGAAAGACGTTCCGGACATCGGTCTCGAAGAAATCCAAGGCAATTTTCTCGCCGGAGTAACGGGGACCCGTTTCGGCGGCCATGCCCTCCTCGGAAAGGTCAAATTCCATGGCCTCTTCGGAAAGGTCGGATTCCATGGCGTCGCCCACGTCTTCGGTTTGCGGCATATCCATGGGGGCCGGAGGCATGGCGGATGGCGTCCCCCGCGAATCGGACGGCACGCTGGGCGGCGGCGGCGGAGAATCAGCTTCGTCGCCGTCCGCCACTTCGATTCCCGCGACCGGCCGGGGCGGAATCGAGGACGCTTCGAAATGGACCAGCAACCGCCGCCCTTCCTGCTCCACGAAAAAGGGCACGCCCTCTCGGAGTTGGACGGAAAAAAGAGCGGTATCGGGGCTTTCGGCCGAAATTCGGGGCTCGATCCGGTCCACCGCGCTTTCAAACCGGTCGGTAATCAAGGGGCGACGCTTTTCCCGGGGAAGGCGAGTATTGAACAATCGAACCTCAAGCCCCCGATCGCCGGTTTCCGTCACTTCATATTGCACCGGCCGGCTGGTCTGGATGGAAAGGGTGGACTTTCCCGCCTCCTCGCCCGTAAAGTCGATCTGGCCAACGGAAGCGGCCGAGGACGAAGACGGTTGAGGTTCGCCCGTCGATCGACGGGACTCCCCGGAAGGCCGCCGGCCGGTGCTTGAGGCGAGCGTCGGACTTCCCGGACCCCCGACCCGGATTTCCATGCCCTCTCTGTTGGGCTCGGCGGTAAACGCGGTCAAATAGGACCGGCGGGTTTGGATGGTCACGCGAACCCGATCCGAAAGCTGTTCATGCTGGACGGAGCGGACCCATTGCGTATCCACGGGAAAGGATTGCTCTTCCGAATAAAGAGTTTGAACGCCGGGGATATCCACGATGATGCGGGCGGGATTCTCGGCGGTGCTGGTTTGATAATTCCGAATGGGACCATCTCCGCGGACCGCCACCCGAATGCCGTCGTCCATTTGAGAGGCGTAAACGGATTCAATCCGGCGACCTTCCGGAACCGAAGAAGGCCCGGGCGCGCCGGCGTGGCGCGCTTCCACCCGACGGGCGCCCTCCCCCATGTGGATCAAAAGGCCATTTTCCACGGGATGGGCGGAGAACTGGTTTAAATAGGCGGCTTGGGTGTCGACGATCACCCGAACCCGGTCCGGATAATTGTGGTACCGGATCTGGCTGACCCACCGGGTGTTCACCGGGACGACTTTTTCCCGGGGATAGGGGCTGCGAATGTCAAACAAATCGAAAACGATGCGGGCGGGACTATCAATGGTGAAGGAGCGGTAATTGGTGATCATTCCGTCGGCCCCGACGAAAACCTTGAGGGCGTCGCCGAATCTGGCCGCGTATACGGACTGAAGCCGGGAAGCCGTTTCGCCCATCGTGGGGGGGGTCAAAGTTTCCGCCGGCGCCATGGCGGGAATCGGCTGGGGCGGGGCGGTTCGGGCGGCCGAAACCTCCGCGGCGGAAGCCGCGGGAAGGCCGGTTTTGTCGATGACCACCTTCAGCCCGTTGCCCTGTCGGTTGATTTCGTAGAGAGCGTCCCGCTTCAGCAACAATTGAACCCGGGAGGTGACGCCGTCTCGGGCGACTTCCGCCGCCGTGACGGACTGAAGCACCGGGTTGGGGGGGACGAAGAAATTTTGCGAGGTGGCCAGCCCGGTGTTTGAAAAATAGAGAATCAACCCCCTGGGCGCGGATTGCTTTACGGAAGTATAGGTCAGCAGCGGGCGCCCCTGGATGAGGACATGGACCGCCTCCGGCTGTTCGACGACTTCAATTTGGGTAATTTCCCGGGCCGAAGTTGAAGAAGCTTCGCCGGAAGCGGTTGCGCCAAACGCCAAACCGCAAAAGAAACATCCCGCCACCAGCCCCACCGCCACGCCCGCTCGAAACGCCCGCCGCTTCCTCCTCATAATATTTCATCTCCAGAAGGTCTCTGAAATTTGAGTTCCCGCCGCCGAATGTCCACGTCCCCGTACACATCCTCGTGCCTTTCCTCGACAATGATGCCATCTTCCTGAATTTCCACCACCTGCCCGGAATGAATCCCGATGTAGGTGCCGCGGGTGATGATGTATCCCTTGCCCGAGGCTTCTTCGACCAAGGCCCGATCGCCGCTGGGCGATCGAATAATGCCGACCAGCTTGAGCTGGCTGAGTTCCAAACGCTCCAGCGGCGTCAAACGACGTTGCGGCCTTTCCGGTTTCTCCTCTTTCTCCGTCTTTTCCGGCTCCCGCCGTTCCGGTTCTTCCCGAAACAGCGGTTCGAACGGGTCCACCCGGCCCTCCGGGTTGTAGGCCACGAGGGTTCCCGGCAAATCCATGCCGGCAATCTCCGCCCCCGAATCCGAATCCGCCTCGGTTGCCTCGCCTTCTTCGCCCTCATCCATTTCCGCGTCCGAAGGAGCCTCCGCCTCCGCTTCCGGCCGACCGTCGGCGACCTCAACGGCGGATTCCGCAGTTTCCGAATCCGCTTCATCATTCGCCGGGGGGGCGGGGACGACCGACTCCTCCGCCTCCGAGGCCCCCTCTTCCGACGGGTCGGGCACGGTTTTCGGATCCGCCATGGCGACCGGTTCCGACTCGGTTTCCGAATCCCCTTCTTTTGCGATGGGCGACGCCGGACTCTCTTCCTGGTCTTCCCGCGTTTCAGGCGCGCGAGCAAGACGTTCCGGGGGCGGGGCGACCTTCTTTCGGACGACTTTGGGTTCGGGCGGCGGGGTTTCCGCCGGGTCGCAACCGGCCAGAAGGCCGATGAAACAAATGCACCCGAAAACTCGGACGACAAAGGAATAAATCATATTCATTTTCGTTTCCTCTTGGAGGAATCGGATTCGGTTTCGGGGTTTGCCTCAAGAAATTGATAGGTGACCGCCGTGCAGGCGATTTGAAGGAGATTTGCCTCTTCGGGTTCCGTTTGTCTTCTGCCGCGGCCCCGGCCGCCATCTCCCGAGATTTGAATGTCCTTGACATTCACAATCCGAGGCAACCGGGAAACTTTGTCGAAAAAGGCGGCGGCTTCATGATATCGACCGGTCACCTCAATGGAAACGGGAATTTCGGCGTAAAAGCCTCGGGCAACGTCGCTTTCGGGGCGAAAGAGAAGAAACTCCAGTCCGGAGTCCTGACCGGAATTGGAGATGCTGGTCAACAGCGAAGGAATCTCCTCGCTTTCGGGCAACGCCCGTTTGGCCACTTCGAACTGGGCTTCCACCTCTTTGACTTCCGCCTTGTAACGGTTGAGCTGGCTCGCCCGCTTCTTGGCGTCCGCAAGCTCTCTTTCCAGGGATTCGTATTCGGCGGTCAGCCGATCGATTTCCTCATGCTTGGGCATGTAAAGAAAATAGGTCGAGGCCCCGATCATGACACCGAACACCACCACGCAGATCAGGATTCGCTGGTTCCGCGACAGCTTGTTGATCTTTTCGAAAAACGGGTCAAGCGCCGCCAGGGAAAAGCGGGATTTTTGTTCGCTCATGAATCCTCCGCCTTGCCAACCAGAAGCGATTCCGGTGGGGTTTTTTGGCAGGATATCTGAAATCGCTTCAAGCGGATGGGATCCCCCACCGCCTGTTCCAAGATTTCCTGCTGAAGGTTGATAAGTCGCACGGCGGTGTAAACATTGGATTCCTCAAGACGGGTCATAAAATCGGCCACGGTCTTGTTGTCCAGCGCCACCCCTTCGAGTTCAATATCAATCTGGGGGATGGGGGTCGTCACTTCCTGTTCGGGCTCTGATTCCTGCTTTCCTCTTCTTTTTTTATTTCCCCGGTTCTCCTGATCCGCCTGACGGATTTCCTGATGAATGGCTTCCATCCGGGTAAACCACATCCGCTTGGGAATCACCAGCTCGTTCAGGGAATCCAGCACTTGAAATGCCGAGCCCCGATTCTCCTCCAAGGCTTCGATCACCGCCAGCTTCTGCTTCAACACCGCCAGCTTCTCCTTTAGGGCGTCCACTTCCCTGGCGATTTTGTTGAACCGGACGATCTCCTTCTGGGTATATTCGATCTGGGAATTCAAGGCGGCGATTTTTTTATCCAGCCGAGCGTTGTACCAGATCAGGCCGATTCCGAGAAGAACCACCAGCAGAAGGAAAATGGAGACTTGTTGTCGAACGTTCTCCTTTTTTCGAGCGGCCCGAAACGGAATGAGATTAATTCGTATCATTTATCGTGAATCCTCCGGACGGCCAGGCCGGTGCAGACCGCCGCCTGGGGGGCGTAGCGGTCGAGGATGCCCGGATCAATGCCGCCGTCCACGGAAAAAGCGTCAAAGGGGTTGATGATCTCCACGTCCGCGGCGGTTTCCACGGAAAGCTCCTTCCGAAACCTCTTGATATTGGCCCCGCCGCCGCTCAGCACGATTTTTCGGATGGGATCGTCGGGATACTGGGACGAAAAAAAGTCCAGGGCGCGTCGAATCTCGGTGCACCAACCGGTCACCACCGTCGAAACCGCCTCCACCACGTTTTTGTCCGGCAGCTTGTCGGGCTCCTCCGTCTGGTACATTGGCTCCGCCTCTTCCAGGGAACAGTTGTTCAGAGAGGCGATTTTTTCGTTGATCTGGTGACATCCCAGAGAGACGTCGCGAATGAAGACCGAATTGAGGCCTTTCAGAATGTTCAAATTGGTCTTGTTGGCGCCGATGTCGATGAGGCAAACGTTTTCATCGCCGGGGACGTTGTTGATCTCGTAAACGTTCTGAATGGCGAAGGCGTCCACGTCCATGATCACCGGCGTCAGGTCCGCCATTTGCAAAAGGTTCAGGTAATCGGTGACCATCTCCTTTTTTGCCGCGACCAGAAGAACGTTCATCTGGTTGGGGTTGCTCTCGTTCTCCCCCAGGATCTGGAAATCCAGGTTCACGTCGTTGATGTCAAAAGGAATGTACTGTTCGGCTTCAAACTGGATGGTCTCCTGAAGCTGATCCTCTTCCATCTTCTGCACGGTGATGTTTTTGACGATGGTGGAGTAGCCGCCGATGGAAGTGGCGACGTTGGATTCCTTGATTCGATTGTCCTTGAGCAATTGCCGGATGGCGTCCGCGACCTCTTCGGGGTTCCGGATGCTGCCCTCTTCGATGAGACCGGGAGAGATATCCGTGATTCCGAACTTGCGAAGGGCGTAGCTATTTTTCCGGATTTCCACGTCGGCCACTTTGATGGCGCGGGAACCGATATCCAGACCAATCAGGTGGCTTTTTTTCTTGAAGAGCATGGCAACGTGTCCGTTCTTGCAGGAACCGTCCATGCGCTGCCGGCCTCCGGCGGGGACGCCGGAATGGCCGCGGTCGAATCGGTCTTCGAAGGACGGCGCGGTTCCTGGCGGAAGTGAAATAAGGTGGGCGTGTATGGCGAAAACCGGTTGACGGATCAACATCCCGTGCCGCATAGTAGTCAGGTCGGGCCGGCGGAATCTGTGAAAAGGTGACGAAATGTTGAATGGGCCGATTTTTGGAGCAAGTCCGCAAGACATTGGGCCGGCGGGTTTCCCAAAAGTCCCGGTCAATTTTTAAAGTACCAGCACAAAACCCGAAGTGTCAATAAAATAAAAAAATCCGCCGCTGCCGCCACGAAAACGGCGCTCCGATCGATTTCTCCATCAGCTTTCCTCCAAAAACAATGGGCGGCGGGCGCAAATCCCCGGTAGGAAAACCCGGATTCCCGTCCGCTCCCGCCCATCCCCGAGATCCCCATGCAATCATCCACAGGTTCGGCCACAGGTCCGGAAGAAAAAGCGCGCCCGTTCAAACTCGTCAAATATTTCACCTTCGCGAGTCTGATCGTGCTGTTCGCGGGCACCCTGGTGCTCTGCGTCCTCAACATTCACTGGGCCCGACGCCTGGAATTCAAAAAAAGTCAGGATTTCGCCCGATTATTGATCGAAAACCTGAACCATCAAATTTACACCCAGTTCCAGATTCCGGTCTATTATCTTTTCGGAAAAATTCAGTTGAGGAATCCCCGGCAATTCGATCTCCTGGATCGGATCGTCCGCAACACGCTTCACAGTTTCAAGGTTGAGCGGGTCAACATCTACGACGTCAAGGACAACATCATCTCCTACAGTTTCGACCCCGAGCTGGTCGGAGACCGCGATCTCGGCGGAAACGCCTACGAACAGGCCGTCGTCGGAAAGTACACCTCCCGCCTGGTCCATGAAGGCAGCTTCTGGAAGATGGCGCTGGGCTTCCCCCGGGAGGTCAAGGTGATCACCTTCGCGCCCCTGCGGGAGGCCCGGCCGCTGACGCCCATCTCCGGCGAGGTGCTGGGCGTCATCGAAGTGGTCCAGGATCTGTCGGACGACTACGAGGCCATTTTCCGTTTCCAGATCCATGTGATTCTCACCTGCACCGCCGTAATGTCCGTTCTTCTAGGGATTCTCATCTTCGTGGTCAAACGGGGGGAAGGCATCATTCACCAGCGCACCCTGGAACGCATTCGGCTTCGGGAGCAGCTGGCCCGGGCGGAAAAACTTTCGGCGCTCGGCGAGATGGTCGCCGGGATTTCCCATGAGATTCGAAATCCGCTGGGCATCATCCGCAGCTCCGCGGAGCTGCTGAAAAAGCGGGCCCAAAAAACCGACCCGGACAACGCCATACCGGACGTGATCGTGGAGGAGGCCAACCGGCTCAATCACATCATCACCGATTTTTTGGATTACGCCCGCCCCAAGTCGCCCCGCACGGCCCCGTGCCAGGTCGACGAAATCCTCGAAAAGAACATTACCTACCTCGCGCCCCAGCTGGAATCCCAGGGGTATGTCCTCCGGAAGCAATACAACGGCAATATTCCGCCCATCCAGGCGGACGCCGACATGATGTACCAGGTGTTTTTGAACCTGCTGATCAACGCCATGCAGGCCATGCCCGACGGCGGAGAAATCACGGTGGCGGTGGAGCCCGCCGAGGACGGGGTTTCGGTGATCATCAAGGACAAAGGCGAAGGCGTGCCGCAGGAGAGCCTGGAAAAAATCTGGGATCCGTTTTTCACCACCAAGGAAACGGGAACGGGTCTTGGGCTGGGCATTGTCAAAAACATCGTGGAAGCCCACGGCGGAAAAATCCGCATTGAAAACCGCCCCATTTACGGGGCCCAGGTCGTCATCGACCTGCCGGCCAACGGGAAGGTCGCCGATGGAAACCATACTGATCGTTGACGATGAAAAAAACTACACCCTGATTCTCGCGGCGGTGCTGGAGGACGCCGGCTACGAAGCGCTGACCGCCAACTCCGGCGCCGAAGCGCTGGATACCCTGCGCGAGGCCGAAGTGGATCTGGTGCTCACGGACATGAAAATGCCGGCCATGGACGGCATCGACCTGCTGGAGCACGTCAAGGAAATCGAGCCCGACCTGCCGGTGATCATGATGACGGCCTACGGCACCGTGGAAAAGGCGGTGGAGGCCATGCAAAAAGGGGCGCACAACTACATCCTCAAACCGTTCGACAACGAAAGCCTCCTGGTCTACGTCAAAAAGGCGGTGGCGATGTATCGAATGGTCAAGGAAAACCGATATCTGCGCGACAGCGTGGAGTCCCGATACAAATTCGGGAATATCATCGGGAAAAGCAAACCCATGCAGGCGGTTTTCGAAACCATCCGAAAGGTGGCGCCCACCGGCGCGACGGTTTTGATCGAGGGAGAAAACGGCACGGGGAAGGAACTTGCCGCCCGGGCGCTTCATTACAACAGCCCCCGACGGGAAAAGCCGTTCGTGGCGGTAAACTGCTCCGCCTTGTCGGAAAACCTTCTGGAAAGCGAACTGTTCGGCCACGAAAAAGGCGCGTTCACCGGCGCGACGGCCATGAAGAAAGGCCGGTTTGAACTGGCGGACGGCGGAAGTCTCTTCCTGGACGAAATCGGGGAACTCTCCCCCAACCTTCAGGTAAAACTGCTCCGGGTCCTTCAGGAGCGGGCCTTTGAGCGGGTGGGCGGCACGCGGCCCATTGCCGTGGACATCCGGGTCATCGCCGCCACGAACAAAACCCTCCAGGACGAAGTGGCCGCCGGTCGCTTTCGGGAGGATCTTTTTTACCGCCTCAACGTGCTCCACATCGTTCTGCCGCCGCTGCGAGAACGGGAGGAGGACATTCGCCCGCTCGCCCGGCATTTTATGGAAAAGTACGAGGAGGAGCGAAAAGTGGGGGTTCCGGTGCGAGGGATGGACCAGGAGGTGGAGCGGCTGTTTTATGAATACGGATGGCCGGGCAACGTGCGGGAACTGGAAAACGTCATCGAACGGGCCATGATCCTCTGCCCGGGAGACACCATCCGGGTGCGGGATTTGCCCAAAAATTTCACCAGCAACGCCCTGGGCACGCTCCACCTGGAGGACATCCCGGTCCGCGGCAATCTGCCGGAAACCCTCGCCGCGGTGGAAAAGCGGCTCATCGAGCGGGCGCTGGAGTTGTCGGACCATGTCCAGGCCCATGCGGCCCGCATGTTGGGGATCGGGAAAAGTGGTTTGAACCAGAAGATCAAAAAATACGGTCTGGAGACCGGTACAAAAAAATAAATCGAAGAAAACCCAATGTTTTCAGACAGATTGCAAAAGCAGTGGTCTCGCCGCGCACGAGCGGTTCATTTTTTTGAACGATGGGGTCGAAACACCTAAAAACAGAAGACTTTTTAATGATTTGGCCGGTTGGACGGGAGAAAAGGGTTCAACAATTTGAACCCATCGGGGCGAGCGGAAGATGGGGAAAGAAAAACCACGGCTGGGTTTTCAAAATTAACCATTTAAAATAAATAGAAAAACCCTCCCGGCCATGCTTTTTCAAAAAAATGGCGCCAAACTTGCTCTCTGGAATGGTCAGCCTAATTTTTTCATCTTTTTTCCTCCAAACGGCCGCATCGAATTGCCAGCGATGCGGCCGTTTTTTTTTAGCTTCGACGGCCAAGCCGCTCTTGGACCAGATCCGCATAAACGAAATCGGGAAACTCTTCCAAAAGCCGCTCGTACGTCTCCGTGCTTTTTTCCATTTGGCCCTGCTCCTCGTAAAGGCGGCCCAGCTGAAACAGGGCGTCGCTTTTCAGATAGGCGCCATTGCCCGCGACGATCCGTTCGAAATGCTCGACGGCCGCTTCCGGCTCCCCTTTGCCCTCGTGGGCGTAGGCCAGTCCGCTCAGCGCCTGGTTTCGAAGGGAGGATTCCTCCCCGAAATCGGCCAGGGCTTCCTGGTAAAGGGCCGCGGCGGCGTCAAAATCATCGGCTTCCAGGGCCATGTCGGCAAAGACGAGTCGCGCCAGCTTGCCCCCGTCCTTGTTTCCATATTCGGAAATCAGCGATTCAAAATGAGACCGGACCGCCTGGTAGGCTTCGGCGGGGGCGCCGTCCCGAAGAGCCTCTTGATATTGCTCCCGGCCGGACCGCAACCCGTCAAAGGCCCGCTTCTCTTGCCGTTCCCCGTAAAATTGGACCCCGGAAACGATCAGGGTCAAGGCCAGAAGCACCCCGAGCCCGCTTAGCAGTTGAACGCGGTTGGCGTAGGCGAAAGCGAACAGCCGGCGGGAAAAGGTGAGTACGGTGTCCGGCTCTTTGAGCAGCTCTTTTCGCGATACCTTTGTTTTCGCCATGATTCTCCATCTCTCCGATTCCGGAATCGGCCGGTTTTGCGGCCCCCCCGAATCCCCGTTTCGCGTCCCAACGCCTTTGACGGCCTCCGGACGCCCGATTAAATCGTTATTTTTCCCCAAAAAGGAACCGCCCGGCATCCGGGCGGCCAAAAATCCGCGTCGGGCGTTTTCGCCCCCTTCGCCTTCCAGCCAGATCGGAGAAGTACAGACCGCCGCCAAGGCGGATTCTCAATGGCTGGTTGGGCGGCGCCTCGTCCTCTCCCAATTTCCGGGAAAGACCAGTGATCCGCCGAGGAAAAAACGCTTCCTACCAGACCAGCATGCCGTGAATCCAGCCCGTTTCCCCGTCGGCGTGACGGACGTGGAGCCACTGCCCCTTGCGCTCCAAGACCTGAAAGGGAACCCCCCGGGCCACGGTGAAGGCGATGTCATGCTCCGTTCCCGGGCCGCTCCGAACGTTCACCTTGTCCCGGGTCACGATGACCGCGTCCGTCTCCGAGACGATATCCTGGTGAATCCAGCCCCGGTCCCCCTCGAAGTCGGAAAAATAAATCCACTCCCCGCTGGTTCTGATCACCTTCAGGGGGTGGTTTCGTTCCACCCGCCACAAAACTTTGTATGTGGTGCCGGGACCGGAGCGAATATTGGCCATGGGCACGGAAACGCTGAGCCGCTCCGCCAGCGCGGGAATGGAAAAAAGCAAAAGAAACGCCAGGACCCAGCCAAGGCTTCGCGTTGCCATGAATCGTCTTTCTCCTCCCGTCGGCGGAGCGTTACATAGCGGATTCGGCGGTCGGAATCAAGCCGTCCGCCTCCGAAAAACCGGAAACGGCAAGGATTCAGACCTGAATGAATTCCAGGGCCGGCAAACGGACGCAGGTAAGCTTGTTTCCGTATACCGCTCCCGTGTCGATGCCGATTTTGTTTTTTTGGACCAAAGGTTCGGTGAACGGCGTATGCCCGAACACCACCCGCTTTCCGAAATCATAATTGGACCGGATGAACTTTTCCCGAATCCAGAGCATGTCTTCGGGTTTCTGCTTTTCCAGCGGCACGCCGGGTCGCAAACCGGCGTGGACGAAAATGAATTCGTCCGTCTCGTAATACAGGGAAAGCCCCTCGAAAAACCGGCGATGGCGGGGCGGAATGGGCGGGTCCTTGGCCCCCGGCCCCTGCTTCAGGTAGCTCTCCAGGGTCTGCTGGCCGCCGTTGACCAGGTAGGCGTACCGGTCCTTCCCCGAGAGGAACCCGTCGAACATGGCCTCATGGTTCCCCCGCAGAAAAATGATCTCCGGATGGCGGGCCTTGAGTTCCAGCAGATAGTCCACCACGTCGAAGGCCGAATCCCCGCGGTCGATGTAATCCCCCAAAAAAATCAGCTGGTCCCGCCGAAAATCAATTTCCAGCCGGTCGATCAGGGTCACCAGTTTTTCGTGGCAGCCGTGCACGTCCCCGACGGCGTAGATGTCGCCCATGGATCAGGTCGCCAAAAACGGCCGCCGGGGCGGATCGAGCCGGACGAGCCCGGCGGCCCGGGCCGCCTCCAGCGCCGATTCGTACTCGTCCCGGGAAAGATAATTCTCCAGGCCCGCCACATCGTCGGCACGGCCGCGGGGACGATACTGGGGCATGACGTTCACGTAGGTTTCGGGGGAAAGCCGTTCCGCGATGAAGGCCATGATTTGCGCGGTCCCGGCCAAACCGCGGGGCATCACCAGATGGCGAATCAGCAATCCCCCGCAGGCCAGGCCGTCGGGGCCGATTTCCAGATCGCCCACCTGGCGATGCATTTCGATCAGCGCATTGCGGGCCACCTCCGGATAATCCGGGGCCTGGCAGACCTTCGCCGCGAAATCCGACCCCCAAAATTTGAAATCGGGCATGTAGATGTCGAAAACGCCCTCCAGAAGCGCAAGGGTTTCCACCCGGTCGTATCCGCCGGAATTATAGACCAGCGGAAGAGCGAGGCCCCGATCGGCGGCGATTTCCAGGGCGGAGAGGATTTGGGGAACCACATGGGACGGCGTAACGAAATTGATGTTGACGCAACCCTGTTCCTGAAGCCCCAACATCACATCTGCAAGCCGCTCCGCCGTCACCGGCCGACCGCCCCCTTCCTGGCTGATGTCGTAATTCTGGCAGAAGACGCAGTTCAGGTTGCAGTGAGTGAAAAAAATGGTCCCGGAACCGCCCTCTCCCACCAGCGGAGATTCCTCCCCAAAGTGAGGTCCGGCACTGGCCACCCACGCTTCGCGGCCGGTCCGGCAGACGCCGGTTTCGTCTTCCAGGCGATTGACGGCGCAACGGCGGGGGCACAGTTCGCAGGATTCCAACAGGGCCCGGGCGGCTTCGATTTTCGGTTTCAGCGCGCCCGTTCGGGCGGTTTCCAGATAGGCGGGGTCGGTCATGGCGCACCTCGGAACGGCGGAAGACGGAGCCGCCGGCGCCCCGGTCGAGTCGGTTGGCGCGCGGCGATTCCTGGAAACCACAAAGAAGGCTTACTTGGCGTGGCCGCCCACCTCCCAGGTCGTGCAGGAGCCACTGGAACAGGTTCGATTTTCGGTTTTGACGGGCGAGCCGCCGCCGCCGGCGCCCATCTGAAAATTGGTGCAGCTCATGACCCGCTCGAAATCCTCGGATTTGCATTTGGGGCAGGCCATGTCCACTTCGTCTTCGGTGCGGGTCACCAGCACTTCAAAGCAATCGTTGCACTGGAGGCAACGAAATTCGTATATCGGCATGAAACACTCCCTTATTGCCCGTGCGGGCCAAATTTGGATTTGATTAAAGGTTCCGGTCGGAAATGTCAAGAAAGCCGGAACGGCAAAACAAAGCGGGGATCAAGCTCCCGGACGGACACCCGCCCCAGCTCGCTTTCCAGAAAGGCGACCAGCGCGTCCACCACCGCTCCGCCCCATTCCAGCAGCTCCGCCGTCTCCAGCCGGGTTTCGGCGGCCAAAAATTCCACCAAGTCGGACCGGACATCCGGAGAAAGGCGCCCGCCTTCCAAATCGTCCGTCCACAACGCGTGGAAAAAGGGACGAAAGGTGGAAAGCGGGATCGGCGAAAGCGTTCCCGGCAAGTCCAGCCGGTTTCGGGCCCACCCATTCAGCAACACGGTCTCCCAAATGATCCGCCCCTCGGCTTCGGCGACCGCCTGCGTTTCGGCCCGATCCAGCGGATCGGCGAGATCCAGCAGCCGATCGGCCCGGACAATATGCTCCAGCCGATCGGCGGTGCGCCGGATTTCAGCCAGTGAAGAAAACTCCCGATATCGTTCTCCCGCCCGGGCGTCGTCGTAATACCGGGGTCTCGGCAAAAGGAGGCCGCCCAGCACGCCCAGCCAATCTTCCCCCCAAAACGTCAGCGGAAGTCCTCGCAGCGCGGCCCAGCTTTCGGCGCTCCACCGCTGGGCCCGGCTCTTCAAAGCGGCGGCCTCGCCGTAGCCGACCCGGAACAGGTCGACCAGGGCGTGCCGCCGAACGGCAGAGGCCGCCTTTGCGGGGGAAATTTCGCCGGAAGTCACCTCCAGGCCGATGGAAATGTATCCGGCCGCCTTCCGCGCCACTTCCCGGAGGGTTTCCCGGTCCCGCACCGTCAGCCGGTCGGCCACGATCAAATGGTTGCAAAGGCCGGCGAATTCCGACTGGAGAGGTTCGATCACGTCGGACAGGTCCGGCAGAGAAAGCGCGCGGGAAAACGGGTCGTCGCCGTCCAAGCCCCCGACCGGGGCCGCGGGCGGCGCGCCCTCGGGAGGCCGCAACACCTTGGGATATCGCGCCTCCAGGGCGTCGGCCGTCAGCCCCTGGTAAACGCCCACCGCCTCTTCCAGCGGCGCGAAACCCCGCTCGGCCCGGCGGACGTTCCGGCGGCGGTACAGCTCCTCCTCCATCTCCGCCGGCAAAATACTGGCCGCCTCCAGCAACATGCTCTGGTATCGGACGTGATCCTCCCGCGACAGCCGCCGCAGAAAATCGGCCAAAAAGGCGTCCCGCTCGTCCTTGTCCGCGACGTCGGCTTCCGAATCCTCGCCTTCGGCTTCCAGGCCGAAAACGTCGGGACGAAGCCGGAGAAAAAAAACCTGGTCGTCGCTGAAAAAATCGTCCGGGAAGTCGGACGCGTCGTGATCCTCTTCCCGGATGGCGATGTCCACGTTCCGGTAAAAATAATATTCAAGGAGCTCCGTCTTCTCCTCGCCCGCCCAGCGGACCAGACGGTCCGGCGCGGCCTGGAGGAACCGGTTCAGCCAGCGGGTCAGGCCGCCCAAATCGATCCGGTCGCCGTCCCAGGCTTCGGCGTCCAGAATAAACTCCCACTGCCGGTTGGATGCCATGCCCAGCAGCTCCAGGGCGTCGTCGGGACCGATTTCCTGGACCAGCAGGTAAAAATCCTCCGCGGGGAAGGCATGGACCAGCGGCACGGGCTGGCGTTCCTCCAAAATGGCCGCCAGGGCGTCTTCGGCCGGCATGGCCATCAGCTCTCGCCGACGGTCTCGCAGGGCTTGAATCCGGTCCTGAACCGAAAGTGGACGACTGGATTCCGGGGCTAAAGAGATATTCGCTTGAATCGGTGTTTCCATTTCACGAATGAATTTTAAAATTATCCGGCCGGTGAAGCGGTATTCGCGGCGCGGATGAAAAAACACGGGAGACCGCGTGGGAGAGTAGGACGCCGCCAACTTGGTGAAGCGGTATTCGCGGCGCGGATGAAAAAACACGGCGCGAATGAAAAAAAGGGACCAAAGGTTTTATCCCGAACCAAGCCGAAACCAGGGCGGCAAAATTTTGGCGCAACCCTTGAAGCTAGTCATGGGGTTCCGGGTGTCAACGCGAATCCGCCCGTCGGGAACGGAGCGGGGCGAACCGCAACAGCAGCAACATCCCCGGAATGGCCATGAGGCCGCAGAAAATGAAAAACGCCGGCCATCCCATGATTTCGGCCAGCTTTCCGGTGGGGGCCGCGGCCAGCACCCGGGGAACGCCCATGAGGCTGCTGAGCAAGGCGTATTGGGTGGCGGTGAAGCGCTTGTCGGTGATGCTGGCCATGAAGGCGGCGTAGGCGGCAGTTCCCATGCCGCCGCTGAGGTTTTCGAAGGCCACCACCCCGCTCAACCCGGCCACGCTGGGGCCGATCCGGGCCAGCAACGCAAAGCAAAAGGTGGAAACCATTTGCAAAAAGCCGAAAACCCAGAGCGAACGATTGATGCCCAGCCGCAGCATCATCACCCCGCCCAACAATCCGCCGCACACGGTGGCCCAGAAGCCGAACAGCTTGACCACCGCGCCCACCTCGGTCTTGGTAAACCCGATGTCCAGATAAAAGGGCGTGGTCATGGCCATGGCCATGGTGTCGCCGATTTTGTAGAACAAAATGAAGGCCAGAATCCAGAGGGCGTTGGTCCGACGGAAATACTCGGTCAAGGGCTCGATCACCGCCGATCGGAGGGTCCGGGGACGGCCTTCGCTGGCCTCGGGCTCCCGGGCCAGCAGAGTGGTCAGAATGCCGGGAACCATGCAGGCGGCCATGATCAGATAGACTTGAGAGAAGGGCAGGTGGTCGGCCAGGATCAGCCCGCCGCCGGAGGCCAGCAACATGCCCACCCGATAGCCGTTGATGTAGAGCGAAGCGCCCAGCCCCAGCTCCTCGTCGGTCAGGTCTTCCCGCCGATAGGCGTCCACCAGGATGTCCTGGGTGGCGGAAAAAAAAGTCACCGCGAACGCGGCCAGGGCCAGCAGCCACGGATGGTTCGCGGGATCGCTCTGCCCCAGCCCCGCGATGGCCAGCGCCAATCCCAATTGGGCCATCAACAGCCAGCCCCGCCGCCGGCCGAGAAAGGGCAGCGTGTACCGGTCCAAAAAAGGCGCCCAGAGAAATTTGACGGTGTACGGCATCCCCACCAGCGCCATGGCCCCGATTGCGGTCAGATCGACCCCGGCCTCGGTCATCCACGCCTGGAGCACCGTCATGGTGAGCAGCAGCGGCAGGCCGCAGGAAAAGCCCATCACCAGCGTCACCAGCATTCGCGGGCTGAACACGATACGCCATAGCGGCGGGGACGAGTTTCGGGTCAAGACGTTTCCTCTCCGGCGCGACGGGTCGCGCCGCGACGGCCGGCAACTGGCGGCCGAAAAAGCGGAGAAGCGGCCGTCAACCGCTTCTCTTCCAGAAATGGAAACCCGCGCCAAACAACATCCAAGGGGATGCGACATTCAAATCAATTGGCGCTTGCCGGGCCAAGAATCCCAAAAGGAAAGCCGGGCGATTCGCCCGGCTTTGAAGGCCCAGGGAGAAAAACCGAATCAGGGATTCGGCGTCGGTCGCTGGGCAACCACCTCGGACGGCAGGTCTTTGTTGCCGTAGGTTTTGGCGAAATGGTCGCAGAAATCCCGGGCCAGCTTGTCGGCCCGGGCCTCGTATTCGCTCGGGTCCGCCCAAGTGCCTTTGGGATCGAGAATTCCGTCCGGAACTCCAGGGCAGGAAGCCGGTACCTCGACATGAAAGCGGTCGTCGGCATGGTATTCGACGCCGTCCAGCTTTCCTTCCAGCGCGGCGGCCAGCAAGGCCCGGGTCTGGCCGATGTCCATGCGATGGCCCTCGCCGTAAGGACCGCCGGTCCAGCCGGTGTTGACCAGAAACACCCGGGTGTCGTGGGTCCGCATCTTTTCGCCCAGCAGGTCCGCGTAGTAGCGCGGCAGGCAGGGCATGAAGGGCTGGCCGAAGAAGCGGGAGAAGGTGGAAACCGGGTCCACCACGCCGGTTTCGGTGCCGGCCAGCTTGCTGGTGTAGCCCATCAAAAACCAGAACATCGCCTGGGCCGGATTCAGCCGGGAGATGGGCGGCAGCACCCCGTTGGCGTCGGCGGTCAGGAAAAAGATGGTCTTGGGATGGGGACCCATGGAGGACGGCTTGATGTTCCGGAGAAACTCCAGCGGATAGGAGGCCCGGCTGTTGAGCGTGAGCCGGTCGTCGAACAGGTCGAAAACGCCCTCGGGATACATCAGCGCGTTTTCCACGATGGCCCCGTGTTCCCGCCAGTCGGCTTCGTGGAAGACGGCGTGATAAATTTCCGGCTCCTTGTCCGGGTCCAGGTCGATGAGCTTGGCGTAGCAGCCGTTTTCGAAATTGGCGATGCCGTTTTCGCTCCAGCCGTGTTCGTCGTCGCCCAGCAGCGCCCGGCCCGGATCGGCGGAAAGGGTGGTCTTGCCGGTGCCGGAGAGGCCCAGAAAGAGGCTAAGCTCGCCCGCCTTGTTTTCGTTGGCGGAGCAGTGGATGGGCAGAACGCCCTCCAGCGGCAGGTAGTAGTTCATCACCGTAAAGAGCAGCTTCTTCACGCTGCCGCCGTAGGCGGAGCCGTAGACCAACCCCACCCCCCGGTCGAAATCCATGGCGATGGCGATGTCGCTGGTGCGGCCGTCGGGCAGGTCCCGAAGGCGGCCTTTGTATTTCGCGGCGTCGATTTTGTGGCAAGGCAGCGCCAACAGCGTGAATCCCCGAAGCGCAAAGCGGCTGTCGCCGATGGCCTCGGGGACCGGACGAAACATGTTGTCGGTAAACAGGGCCGTGAGGGCGCGATCGGTCACCGTCTGAACCGGCAGGGCGTAGGCGGGATCGGCCCCCACCACTCGGTCGGTGACGAAAATTTCGGGAGCCGACGCCAATTCGGCCAGGGCGTCGGTCCAAAGATCGTCGAAGGTTTTCGGGTCCACCGGCAGGTTGTTGGGCGAATCCCAGTCGATGTGGGCCTCGCTTTCGGGCCGCCGGACGATCAACGTGTCCAACGGCGCGCGCCCGGTGGATTCCGGCGGGGTCCAGGTGGCCAGACAGCCGGCCTTGGCCACCAGCGCCTCTTTGCGCCGCACCACGTCCTCGATCAGCTCCCTTCGCCCCGCATTCGCCTTTGCGCCGGGGTGTTTCGCCACCACCCGGCTCAGTTCCGCGCGAAAATCCATTCCCGCTTGCCCCGTTCCTTCCGCGGACCGGAGAACGCCCCGGCCCAGTTCGTTTTGGGTTTACTGGGAATTCCCCGCGCAGCCGACCCGCTCCAAGACCGGCGTCTGCAGACGAATCCACTTCAGCACCTTGTCAAACTCCTCTT
>JBKHDD010000014.1:0-53484 GCA_046541515.1 Desulfococcaceae bacterium | reverse complement strand
GGTGGTGACGTTTTTTTTGCCGAACGCCTTGCGGAAACGGATCGGAAATGTCCCCTTATCCGACCGACGTCGAAACCATTTCCTACCAGGATTACCCGCGGGAGCCGGTTGGGCTGGAAAAGCCCTCGGTGACCTTCATGAAGGAATCCCTCTTCGTTCCGTTGGAGCTGACCAACGGCCGGATGCGGGTGGCCATGGCCAACCCCGAGGATTTGGACACCCTGCGTGCGATCCGTTTTGCCTACGACGTGGAGCCGGAGGCGAAACGGGGCCGGGCCGAGGACATTCTCGAAGCCATTGAACGGCTGTACGGGGCGGGCAGCCAGTCGATTGAAAACATCATCGAGGAGGCCGGGAAAGACGTTTACGAAATTTCCGCCTCCGGCGACGACGACGTGGACCATCTTCGGGACATGGCGTCGGAAGCGCCAATCATCCGGCTGGTCAACCGTTTGATTTTAAACGCGGTGGAGAGCCGGGCCAGCGACATTCATTTCGAGCCTTTCGAAAATCTGTTCAAGGTCCGCTATCGCATCGACGGCGTGTTGAACGAGGTGGAGTCGCCGCCGGCGCGTCTTCAGGCGGCGGTGATTTCCCGGCTCAAGATCATGTCCAAGCTGGACATCGCCGAGCGGCGGCTGCCCCAGGACGGCCGGATCAAGCTGAAAATTTCCGACCGGGAGATCGATTTCCGGGTTTCCACCATCCCCACGCTGCACGGGGAAAGCCTGGTCATGCGGATTCTGGACCGGGAATCTTTGATCATGGACCTGGAGAAGATCGGTTTTCCCGCCGACATCCAGGCCCGTTACGAGTCGCTGATTCACCAGCCCTACGGCATGATTTTGGTGACGGGGCCCACCGGCAGCGGAAAAACCTCCACGCTGTACACGACCCTGGCGAAAATCAACTCGCCGGAAAACAAAATCATCACCCTGGAAGACCCGGTGGAGTATCAGCTTCGGGGCGTCAATCAGATTCAGGTGGCGCCGAAAATCGGGCTGAATTTCGCCAACGGGTTGCGCGCCATCGTCCGCCAAGACCCGGACGTCATCCTGGTTGGCGAGATCCGGGACAAGGAGACCGCCGAAATCGCGGTGCAATCGGCATTGACGGGGCACCTGCTTTTCAGTACCCTCCACACCAACGACGCGCCGGGAGCGGTGACCCGGCTGCTGGACATGGAAGTGGAGAGCTTTCTGCTGAGTTCCACCTTGCTGGGCGTGCTGGCCCAGCGGCTGGTTCGGGTAAACTGCCCCGCCTGCAAACGGGAGATTGCTCCGGAGGAGCGGCTGGTCAACGCCATGAACCTCTCCCCGGCGGAAACGGCCGCGGCGGTCTTTATGGCCGGCGCCGGATGCCCGGAATGTCGGGACACCGGATTCCGGGGGCGGACGGCCCTTTTTGAATACATGCCGGTGGACGACGCCATCCGCAAGGAGATCAACGACGAGGCCACGGCGGAACGCATCCGGCGGGCCGCGATCCGGGCCGGCATGGTCACCCTCCGCCAGAACGGCTGGCGCAAAGTTCGCGAAGGGATCACCACCATTCCGGAGGTGCTGCGGGTAACGTTGGAGGCCTAGACGACGCGGTTTCCGGCGGGGTTTTCCTCCCGTCGAATTCGCCGGCCTCCCATGGCGCCCGCTGGAGATTCATGGCAAAATGACGATCTTTTCCTACAAAGCCAGCGATTTTTCGGGCAAGGTCGTCAAGGGGACGTTCGAGGCCGAAGATGAAACCGGCGTGGTGAAACGGCTTCAGGGGATGGGCTACATCCCCATTCAGATCAACGCCGCGGGGACCGCCGAGCAGGGGTTGCGGTTGGACCTCGGCGTCGGTCTCGGCCGTCTTTTTGGCCGGGTTTCTCGACGGGACGTGCTCCAGTTCACCCAGGATTTGGCCGCCATGCTGGCGTCCGGACTGCCCGTGGACCGGGCCTTGGCCATTTTGCTGGAGGTCACCGAGAAACGGCGGATGCGGGACGTGGTGTCCGAAATTCGGAAATCGGTTCAGGCCGGAAGCTATCTTTCCGACGCCATGGCCCGCCACCCGGAGGCGTTTTCCGATTTTTACGTGTCCATGATTCGGGCGGGGGAGGCCGGAGGGGTTCTGGACGCGGTCCTCGAACGGCTTGGCGAATTTCTGGAAAGCTCCCAGGAATTGGTCGATTACATCAAATCGGCGCTGGTTTATCCGCTGTTTCTGGTGTTTGTCGGCGGACTTTCGGTCATTATCCTCATGACCTACGTGATTCCCCGGTTTTCGGTCATCTTCGAGGATCTGGGCGGCGCCATTCCGCCATCGACGCAGCTGCTTTTGGCCAGCAGTGAGCTGTTGCGCGGATATTGGTGGGCGCTTTTGCCCGGCGTGGGTTTGGCGATCTTCGGCTTTTCGCGTTATGCGGCCACGCCAAGCGGCAAGGCCCGGGTCGATCGGGTGAAGTTGCGTTTGCCGTTGTTGGGGGAATTGATCCGGAAAATTGAGACCGCCAGATTTGCCCGGACCTTGGGCACGTTGGTTCGCAGCGGCGTTCCGATTCTTCAGGCCCTTTCCCTGGTGCGGGATACCATTAGCAATTCCGTCATTTCCCGGGCCATGCAACGGGTCCATGCAAGGGTTCAGGAGGGCGAGCGCATGTCCCGGCCGCTGGCGGAAACCGGTCATTTCCCCGCCATGGCCGTGCAGATGATCACCGTCGGAGAAGAATCCGGTCGCCTGGAAGAGATGCTCCTCCGGGTGGCGGACAACTACGAGAAACTGGTCCGGAATCTGGTGAAGCGACTCATCAGCATGCTGGAACCGACCCTGATTCTGCTCATGGGCGTTGTGGTTGGATTTATCGTGATTTCCATGCTGATGGCCATTTTCAGCATGAATGAAATGCCGTTCTGACGGATCGGTTTTTCCATCGCCTTCTTGGGGCGAGGACTTTCGCGGGTCCATTTTCTCCGATAAAAAACTAATTCCCGTAACGCTTTCCAACTTTTGTTGGATGACCGGGAAAAATGAGACGATCAAGGAGTTTGTTGGGAATGTCTGGTCGATTGCGGCGCGAGGCCGCGTTTACCCTGATCGAGTTGTTGATCGTAATGGTGATTCTTGGTCTTCTTGCCGCGTTGGTTGGACCGCGGATGTTCGGAAAAACCGAAAAGGCCCAGCAAAAGGCGGCCAAGTCCCAGATTACCCTTTTTGAAACCGCCATTGACACCTACCGGCTGGACGTGGGGCGTTTTCCGACCACCGAACAGGGACTTCAGGCCCTTCGGGAGGCCCCCAGCGGCGTTGAACGGTGGGACGGCCCTTATCTGCCCAAGGAAATTCCGATGGACCCGTGGGGGAATCCCTATCAATATCGCTCTCCAGGGGAACACGGAGACTACGACATCCTCTCCTACGGCGGCGACGGACAGCCCGGCGGTGAAGGGATCGACGCCGACGTGGTCAGTTGGAAGAGTTTGCCCAATTGAGCGGATTTCAATCGTTTCAAAATTCCAACATGAAACGGGTTCGCGGGTTTACCCTGCTGGAGCTTCTGGTGGTCGTCGGCCTCATGAGCCTCATGGCCGGCATGGTCGTGCCCCGCATGGCCGGATCGCTGGACCGCATGAACGCGCGGACGGCCGCCCGGAAAGTTTCGGCGGCATTGCGGTACGCCCGAAGCCGGGCGGCGGCGGAACAGATCGTTTACGTGGCCATTTTGGAAACGAAAGAAAACCGATTGCTGATCGGCCCTCCCCCGAAGGAGAATTCGGAATTTATCGATGCCAACCCGCAACCGGGTCCTTCCATGAAATCGTTTTCCCCGCCTCGCGGGGCGCGGTTCCAGTGGGTTGCCGAGACCGAAAACAGATGGGGTTCCGAGCGGGAGAAGACTCAAATACTTTTTTTCCCATCCGGGGGATCGTCCGGCGGCAAGATTCGCCTTGTCGACGACGCGGAGCGGGAATACACGGTGGAGGTGGATCGGTTGACCGGATTGGCGGAGGTCCTTGACGAATGAATCGTCTGGGAAATGGTTCCGCCCAATTTTCGCCGCCCGAGCCGAATGGCTTCACGCTGATCGAAGTGCTTGTGGCCATGGTGGTGTTGTCGGTTTCTCTCGTAACCATTTTTCAATTGTTTTCCGGCGGCCTTGCCGCCCGGCGGCGTGCCGAGGAGGTGGGACGGGCAACCTTCCATGCGCGGGAGAAAATGGAGGAGCTTCTTCTCCGTCCCGAAATGACGCCTGGCGCTTTGGAAGGGACGTGGGAGGATGGATACTCCTGGCAAGCGGAAATTAAGGAGGTCTTTCAGGGAGATCCCGAAGAAGCGCCCGCTTGGCGTCAATATTTTTCCCTGTTCGATATCGCCTTGGAGGTTCAAAAGGGGGCGTCGGGGCCTTCGGTCGAACTGCATTGCCGGCATTTGGCTCGCTTGATCGAGGCGAAGGAATGAAGCTCGATTTTTCCGCCCGCCGCCGCGTCGTCGGGTTCACGTTGCTGGAACTCATGATTTCCATGACGGTGTTGGGAATCATCATGACGCTGGTGTACGGCGCCATGCGATTGGGAACTCGCACCTGGGAAACGGGGCAAGCCCAAATGGACCGATGGCAACGTCGGCAAGCCATTATGGCGTTGATCGAGCGACAGTTGGGCTCCATTTATCTGCCCGACGGACCATTGTATGTGCAGACTCCGGTTTTTTTGGGGAAATCCGATGAACTTGCTTTTTTTTCAAGCCTTCCGCTGATTCAGGACGAACAAGGGCCTCGAACGGTGTTCGTTCGCTACCGGGGGGAACGGCGTCGCGGTGGGGAATGGAGGCTTCTTTTCGTGGAGCAGACGCCGGACTTCCCCAACGCCCTGCGGTCAGATCCGCCGCCCGATGGTACGTGGGACGTGCTCGCCAATGGGCTTGCGGAGGTCGATTTTGCCTACCTCCGGGAAGTTCCGAAGGGGAACGACGAACCGTGGGAGTGGGAAACGGAATGGGAAACCGAGAACGGAAAAGCTCCGCCGGCCATTCGGGTTTCGATGCGATGGGAGCCGGATGAGCCGGCCATGAAACTGGTGGTCCCCATCCATTGGAAAGGGCTCTCGCCTTCATGAGGTCCGGAAGCCAAAGCGGCATCGCCCTTTTCATCGTTTTGTGGGTGTTGACCCTCCTGTCGGTCATGGTGGCCGAATTCGCCTTCGCCACCCGGACGGCGGTCAATATCGTCCGGAATTTCAAGGAACAGACTCAGGCCTACTACCTTGCCCGTTCGGGGATGAACATGGCCGCGGCGGAGCTGGTGAACGCGCGGCTGAATCCGCTCCGGCCGTCGTCGACGGACGACGGGGGAGCGGATGGATATCCGGATTTCCGGCTTCGATACAATGCCGACCTTCCGCCTCTGGCGGTTCCGGGGGGCGAAATCCGACTCCGGGCGGAAAGCCTTTCCGGCCGGGTCAACCTCAATCGGGCCGAGCCGACGTTGCTCGGGGTGATGCTGGATTCGCTGGATATCGAGGAGGAAACCCGATCGATCGTGGTGGATTCCATTCTCGACTGGCGGGATTCCGACAACCTTCGCCGCTTGCATGGCGCGGAAAGCGCCTACTACCAATCTCTCTCCGAACCTTATTTCGCCAAGAACGGGGATTTTGACGCGGTGGAAGAACTTCTGATGGTCCGGGGCGTAACCCCTGAAATTTTCGAGAAGATCCGGAACATGCTCACGGTGTTTCCCAAAAACGATCCCGACCGGACGGCCCGCGCCGCCCGGGGGGAGACCGGCCCCTACGACGATTTCAATTTCGACCGGCTCGACGTCAACAATATGCCCCGCTCGCTCCTGGAGGCCTTCCCCGGCATGACGCCCGAGGGCGCGGAGGCCATCCTCCGGTTTCGGGAGACCGAGGATTTCCGAACCTTCGCCCAGTTGCGGTCGATTCTGGACGAGGAAGCCCTCGCGGTCCTGACGCGCTTCGTCAGCTTCCAGACGATTCCGGCCTTCGCGGTTCGGGCCGAGGGGCGGCTTCCGGGAACTCCGGTTCGCCGAACCGTCCAGGCCGTGGTGGAGATCAATCTCGCCGCCCCGGAACGGTTCCGTTTTTTGAAATGGCGGGACGACGGGGAGAAATGGAAAGCGGATGCCGTTTCAGGATAGCCTGGGGCTGGATATCCGGCGCGATCGGGTTCTGATGGTTCTTCTTCGGGGCGGCTTCAAGGGGCCGTCGTCGTCAAGCCACGGCTTTTACGGACTCGATCCGGAACTGCCGGATCGGGAACGGCTGGCGACCATCGGCGGTTTTCTGGAAGAATTCCGAAAGGAAAACCGCCTGGGCGCCTCCCACCATCTTTTCATTGGAATTCCCGAGGACGTGGTCATGGTTCGGGAATTGAGCTATCCTCTTTCCGTTCGGGAAAATCTCCCGGCCACCCTTCGCTACGAGATGGAAAAGCACGTTCCGCTTTCCGCGGAGGATGTCTTCTTCGATTGCCAGGTGCTGGCCGAGGACAAGGCCCGGGGACGCCTGGATGCCCTTCTGGTGGTGGCCAAGCGCGATTCCCTGAGCCCTTATCTCGGATTCGCGGTCGGTCTTCGGGGCGGCGCCTCCGGGATGGAGGGAAGCCTCACGGCTTTGGCCAACGGGCGGGCTTTTTTGCGCAACGGCCGGGCCCGGGTTCTCCCCCGGGATGCGGCGGATTTCATGGAAGCGTCGCCGGCGGATGACGAGGAAGCCCTCGCGGCCGGCGTTCGTCTTCCGGGAGCCGACTATCTTCCGGCGCTGGGACTCGCGTTGCGGGGAATCCGGGAAACGCCGCTGTCGATCAATCTTCTTCCGCCCGAGAGCCGGCGTCGCCCGAGTCGGATCGGCATCTACGCCATGGCCGCCCTTCTCGCCCTTTGCATTCTGGGCGGCGTGGCCTGGTCGGGGACCATCTTTTTTCGACAAAGAGCGGCCGAGCGCGCCTTGGACGCCGAATTGGCGCGCCTCGCCGGAGAAGTGGCCGGTATTCGGTCCATGCAGGAGCGCATCGACGCGGCCCGTTTACGGCTGGAGGCGCTCCGGGCTTTGGACCGCGGATATGTCCCCCTCATCGAGTTGTTGCGCGAACTCACCGAGCGGATGCCCGATTCCGCATGGGTTCGTGATTTTTCTTACTCCGAAAGAGGAATCCAGATCCGCGGATTCGCCGAATCCGCCTCGGAACTCATCGGCATTCTCGAGGCTTCGCCCTTTTTTAAAAATGTCGCGTTTCTCAGCGCCATCGTCAGAGACGCCGAGGAGCGGGAACAATTCAGCATCGGCATGGAGATCGAAAGCGAAGCATGACCCGGGAGCGCAGGATTATTCTCGTTGTGGGCGCGCTCCTGCTGGCCGCGGGCGTCGTTTACCGGTTCGCTCCGGACATGACGGGACTTTTCGGAGGGAGCGGAGATCGGTCGCAGAAGGAACGACGACTGGCCCGATATCGGCTCATGGTCCGGGAAAAGGACCGTCTTCAGGATGAATTGGCGGCGGTCCACCAATCCTTGGCTCGGATGGAAGGACGGCTTCTCGCCGGAAGCACGCCCGCCTTGGCCGGGGTGGAACTTCAAAATTTTCTCAACGATTTGGCGGCTCGCGGCCAGGTGCGGATCGAGAGCATGCGGGTTTTGAGAACCCGCGACGCGGCCCCCGGCTACCAGGCGGTTTCGGCGCAGGCCGTTTTCGTCGCCGAAATGAAACAGTTGCAAAATATTCTCTATAGGCTGGAGACGGGTTCCAAATTTTTGCGGGTGACGGATTGCCGTCTCGTGGTCAACAATCCCGGAAACTGGCGGGATATCCGGGCGACCCTCACGGTGGAGGGCTTCATGGCCAAGGAGGAGGAGTAGCGTGGGGCTGCGGATTTGGTGGGTCAACCTGTTGCTGGCGGGATGCGCGTTTTTTCTGGTCGCGCAAACTTTTCGGGCGTGGACCCGAGAGTCCCCGGCCGTCATCCTCGCGGAGGTGCCGGACGCCCGGGATGCGGGCGCGGCGTCCGACGTTCAAATTTCTTCGCCCCGTTCCCTCCAGTCGGAATCTTTTTATCGCGCGGTGACCCGAAGAAACCTTCTGTCTCCCGAACGGACCGAATACGTTCCGCCGCCGCCGGAACCGGAGCCGGAACCCGAACCCGAAGAAGTTCCGGAAGCGGACGCGGAGCCGGCCGTCATTTCGGGAAGGCGAATTTCCCTGCGCGGGGTCGTGCTGGCCAAGGGTTTCAAAAAGGCCCTGATCGACAATCCCGCGCCGCAACAAGGGGATCCGGCGAGAATCTGGGTTTCGGAGGGAGATGCGGTCGGGGGCGTCGCCGTCCGTTCGGTGGAGCGGGAAACGGTGCTACTGGACCACCAGGGGAAAACCTACCGGGTTTCCCTTTACGAAAATGACGGAACGGATGCTTCGGGACGGCAAAGGCCGGGGGTCTCCCGCGGCGAAGACGGGCCTCGGGTGATCAACACTCGGGTCGAGCGGCCCGCTCCCGCGGTCCCTGCGGAAACGGAAAAAGATGCCGCCGACCGGGGCCGACGGGAAGTGCCGACCCCTTTCGATTGAAGGAATTTCTTGTCGCAAACGGTCCCCGTCGAAAGCAAAGCTCCGTCCGCCTTCATATCGGCCTCGACGGAACCGAATGCGTCCGACGAAGGAAAAGGGAGGAAGATTGGACCTGGATACGTTCTCATGAAAAACACGCGCTCGTTTTACATGGCGTGGCTTTCCGCGAGCTTGATTTTGGTTTTTTCTTCGGTTCTGGCGGGTTGCGCCGCGCCCCGGGAGACGCGCCGGAATCCGGAAATGGTCCAGGTCGAAACCGATTTGCCCCCGATCCCGGATTCCGGTCTTTCGCAAGCGGACCTTTCGCCATCTCCGGTTCGGGAGGATCGGGAATCCGTTTCCACGACATCGGAAGTTTCGCCTTCGCCGAGCGCGGACGGGTCGCTTTCGGCTTCCCGTCGAGGAGAGCGGGTATCCCCGGCTTCGAGAACCGATTCGTCCGCGCCGCCGGATCGCGGCCCTCGGCGTTCCCTCCCGATCTCCCAAACGGGGCGGCCCGTTGCTCCGGCAGACGGAGAACGGGAACGGGTCGTCGTCAATTTCGACCAGGCCGATCTCGTCGAGGTCATCCGGACTTTTGCGGAGTTGCTCGAAATTAACTATATTTTGGGCACGGGGGTCCAAGGCGCCGTCACCATTCACACCGCCGGCGAGCTGGACCGCCGCGAACTCTTCGCCGTTTTTTTCCAGATTTTGGAAGTCAATGGGTTGACCGCCGTCAAGGAGGGGGGACTCTACAAAATTCTTCCCCTCCAGGAGGCCCCCCGAATGTCCATCGCGGACGGAATCGGATCGGCCAACCGTCCGCTTCCGCCGGATCAACGGATGGTGTTGCAGATCATTCCCCTGGATTTTATTTCGGCGGACGAGATGGCCGAAATTCTAACCCCATTCATTTCGTCCGAAGGCACGATCCTTTCCAATCCGGACGCCAATACCCTGCTGCTGGTGGACAAGGACGTGAACGTGCTGAAGGCGCTCCGGCTGGTGGAGACCTTCGACGTCGATTTGTTCGAACAGGTGGCCTATCGCTTCTATTCGCCGCGGAATCTGACCGCCCGCGAATTGGCGAAGCTTCTCGAAGAAATCCTGGGCGCATTCGGCAACGGCGAGCAGAGCGGCCTCCGGATCATGGCCATCGAACGGCTCAACAAAATTCTTGTTCTCGCTTCGAATCCGAAAATGTTCCGGCGAATCGAGGAATTCCTGGGTCAGCTCGACGTGCCCAGCGAAAGCGCCGTCCCGAGGGTTTTCATCTACCCGGTTCGCAATGGCTCCGCCGAGGATCTGGCCGACCTGCTCACCACCGTTTTTTCCAACGAGGCGGCCGCTTCCGACCCTTCGGCGGGAACCGGCCCTTCTTCCAACGGGGAAGCAACGACGGAATCCTCGGTGGAAATCCCGGCCGCCGATCCGTTTGGCGGAGACCGTCCGAACCCGGAGGGGGGTGACGGGACGGCTCGCGCGGAAGCGGCGGCAAGCCCTCTTCGGGGCATCGGCACCCTTTCCCGGGAATTGAAGATCACCCCCGATCCCGTTCGAAACCTGCTGATCATCGAGGCCGTGCCGCCGGACTATCAAACGGTCGAGGAAATCCTCCGCCAAATCGACATCCTTCCCCGGCAAGTGCTGATCGAGGTGCTCATTGCGGAAATTTCCCTGGACGACCAGGAGGAGCTTGGGGTGGAATGGAGCTACGAAAAAGGCGAAGGTTCCCTTTCCACCTCCCTTCTCAGCGCCCAGATGGGCAGTTCCGGTCTCCAATTCGCTCTCGGAAAAGAGGGGAGGTGGTCGGCCGCCCTTTCCAGCCTCGCCTCCGAAAACAAGCTGAACGTCTTGTCCCGGCCGACGGTGCTGGCCTCCGACAACAAAGAGGCCCGCATCAACGTTTCCACCCAGGTGCCGGTGGCCAGCGCCCAGTACTTGTTCGACTCCGGTCCCCAGGGCGTGACCCAGACCAATATTCAGTATCGGGACACGGGAATCATTCTCTCGGTGACCCCCCGCATCAGCGACACCGGAATGGTGTCCATGGAGATCACCCAGGAGGTGAGCGAGAGCGGAGACGGGGTGGACGTGGGGGGACAGAGCTTCCCCTCGTTTCGCGAGCGAAAGGTGAATACGTCTCTGACCGTGGGGGACGGACAGCCCCTGTTTATCGGCGGGTTGATGCGGGAACGAAAATCGCGGGGGAACGCCGGCGTGCCCTATTTGAGCCGGATCCCGGTGATCGGCTTCCTTTTCGGCCGGGACACCAGCGCTTCGGAAAAAAGCGAATTGATCCTCATGATCACCCCTCGGGTGGTTCGGGGATTCCAGGAAATGGACGCGATTTCCGAGGAATTTGAGGAAAAAGTTGGAAACATCCGTCGAAATCTGGACGCCGACCCGGGTGTTTTTCCTCCGGTTCGGTGATGGGTTCGGCGTCGGGGCTCCGGGCATGGATTTCGGTTTTGTTCCTTTGCCTCACCGCTCTGGCGCCGCGCCCCGCCCGTGCCGAAGCGTCGGAAATCCTGGTATTGGTGTCCCGACGGATTCGTCCCTATCTCCAGGCCGTGGAAGGCTTGACCCAGACCCTGAAAGCGGCGGGCCTTCCCTTTCGGGTCGTCTTCATGGAGGAGGAACCGGACGCCGGAGAGCCGGAAGACGTCCGACCCCTTCCCGGCGGACGGGTTCGGGTCGCCGTGGGACCCGAGGCCGGTCGCCTGCTGAAGGAATCGTCGCCGGACCCCGACCGTTTTTTTTTCATGATGATCCTGGATTCCGAGAACGTTTTCGCGGAAACGCCGAGGGCCTGCGGGGTTTCCCTTCGCATTCCCGTTTCCCGTCAGTTGACGGAAATTCAAACCGCGCTCCCGGAAATCCGGCGGATCGGCATCCTTTTCAACCCCGACCACAATGCCGACTTCTTCGCCGCCGCGCGGACCATCGGCCTCGAACTGGGTTTGTCCCTGGTTCCCCTCGAAGTGCATTCCCGCCGCGAAATTCCCGGCGTCGTCCGAACCGATCCCGGTGACGTTGAAGCCATCTGGCTGATTCCCGACCGAACGGTCATTTCCGAAAGCGTCGTGCAGTTCATCATCAAGGAGGCGCTTTTGCGAAGGACGCCCGTGATTGGTTTCAACCGTTTTTTTTACGAATCCGGCGCATTGCTTTCCTTCATCATCGATTACGGAGAGGTGGGGCGCCAGACCGCCCGGCTTGTGCTGGAGGCCATCGAAGCGGATCGTTGCGCTATCATGTCGCCCGATTATCGGGTATGGGTCAACGCCCGCGTTCGGAGACGGCTTGGCGTGAAAATCGGGGACCCTTTCGGCGGGAACGGCCGCGAGCCATGAAGTTGATGGATCGGATCGGAATTCATCTCCGCATTCTGGCGGCGGCGGTGTTGCTCATTAGCGTCGCCACCTCCGTATTGGGCTACTTGGGCGCTTCCATGATCCGGGACTTCGTGGAATCCCGTTTCGAGGAGCGGATCGCCTTTCTGGGAAAATATCTGGCCCTCAACAGCGAACTCGGGCTTCTCATCGACGAGCGCCCCATGCTCCGCCGGATCGCCGAAAATCTTCTGGTCGAAAAAGACGTGGTCCGGGTGACGATTTTAAACAGGGAAGGGGAGGTGCTGGCCGACGCGGTCGGAAACATTCCCGACGACTTCTCGGAGGTTCAACTTCCCGTGACGATTCGCGAACCTCACGAGGAGAGTCTGGCGTTTCAGTGGCGGGAGGAGGCGACGCTTCCGGAGGAACGGATCGGAACGGTTCGGATCGCCTACGGCGCGGAAGGCATTCGGGAACTCCTGCTGGCCATGCAGAAGCGTTTTGCCTGGCTTTCCGTCTGCCTGGCCGGGATTTGCGCGCTCATCTTTTTCTTCATTTCCCGATCCCTGGTGGCGCCGGTTTCCCGGCTGGCGGAGGCCGCCCGCAGGGTCGCCGGCGGAGATCGGGGGCTTCGGGTCTCCCCGGCGGCCCTGCCCGAGGCCCGGGAACTGGCCGTGGCCTTCAACGCCATGCTGGATTCCCTTGAATCGAACCGCGAGGCCCTTGAGGAGGCCCACCGCAAGATGGTCCGCCAGGAAACGCTCGCGGAGTTGGGAAAGTTTTCCCTCATGATCGCCCATGAGGTCAAAAATCCGCTGGGCATCATCAAAAGCTCGGTGGACATTCTTCGGAACGACGTGGAATCGGATTCGGGCCATGTCATGGTGGGCTATATCGAGGACGAAGTCCGGCGGCTCAATCGTCTGATCGAGGATTTTCTTCTTTTCGCCCGGCCGGCCATGCCGAGTTTCCGGGAAACGGATCTCAACGCAATGTTGCGGGAGATCGTGGATCGCTTCGATATTCAGTTGAACGGACTTGCGGCGAGCCTCGAGGCGGACATTCCGAAGATGCCTCTCGTCGTTTCCGCCGATCCGGATCTGCTGGGACGCGCCATTCAGAATATATTGAAAAATGCAATGGACGCGAACGGGGGGCGCGGGACCGTCCGAATCCGGGCTCTGGCCGAGGGCGAGGAATGGATCGTCGCGGTGGAGGATGACGGCCCCGGGGTGGACGCCGGGAATCGCTCTCGGATTTTCGAGCCGTTCTTCACCACCCGCGCCAAGGGAACGGGCCTGGGGCTTGCCTTCGCGCACCAGGTCGCGGCGGCCCACTCGGGGCGGATCGTTTGCGAAGAGGGGGAAACCGGCGGCGCCCGGTTTCGGATGATCCTGCCGACGGGAAACGACCAACGGGGAGCGAGAACATGAGCCACATTCTGGTCGTGGACGACGAGGAGCGGATGCGCCACCTGCTGGCCATCATGCTGGAACGCAAGGGATACCAAGTTTCCCGGGCGGGGGACGGGAAGGAGGCGCTGGAACTTCTGTGGAACGCGCCGGCCGACATGGTCATCACCGACATCAAAATGCCCCGGATGGATGGATTGGAGCTGTTGGCCGAAATCCGGCGCCGGGGAACGCCCTGTCCGGTGGTTTTCATCACGGCGTTCGCCACGATCGATTCGGCGGTGGACGCCATGCGGCGAGGCGCGGCCGACTACGTCACCAAACCCTTCGAGGAGGAGCGAATCCTTCTCACGGTCGAAAGGACCTTGCGGCTTTCCAGTCTGATGAACGAAAACCGGGATTTGAAGCGGCGGTTGCGAAAGGTGGAGGGGGACCATGAAATCGTCTACGCCTCGGAAGCCATGGCCCGGGTGATGGATCTGGCGGCCCGGGTGGCCCGAAGCGATTCCGCCGTTCTCGTCAGCGGCGAATCGGGCACCGGAAAGGAGTTGCTGGCCCGCTACATTCACCGGATCAGCCCCCGAAGCGAGGCGCGATTTGTTCCGGTCAACTGCGCCGCCATCTCGCCAAATTTGGTGGAGTCGGAGCTGTTCGGCCACGAGAAAGGCGCCTTCACCGGCGCCGACAAGCGAACCGTGGGGAAATTCGAATATGCCTCCGGCGGGACCCTCTTTTTGGACGAAATCGGGGACCTTCCGCTGGAAGCCCAGGCCAAGCTGCTGCGGGCGCTCCAGGAAAGGCGGGTGCAGCGGGTGGGCGGAAACGAAGAGATTCCGGTGGACGTCCGGGTGATCTGCGCCACCAACCGCAACCTGGAGGAACGGGTGGACGACGGCGCCTTTCGCCGGGATCTTTTTTTCCGAATTCACGTATTTCCCATTCAGCCGCCCCCCCTGCGGGAACGGCCGGAGGACGTGGCGCCCTTGACCCGCTTCTTTTTGGAGCGGCTTGGAGTGGCCGCATCGGTTCGTTTCGAAGATGACGCCGTGAAGACCCTGTTGGACTACCACTGGCCGGGGAATGTTCGGGAGTTGGCCAATGCCGTGGAGCGGGCGGTGATTCTTGCCGGCGACGGCGTCGTCACGGCCGAGACCCTGTCGTTTCTTTCCGGCGGATGCGGCCGCGTCCCCAAGGAGTCGGGCCGATTCGTTCTGCCCCCCGAAGGCGTCGTTCTGGAAGAGCTGGAGAAAGATCTGGTGAATCAGGCCCTGGTTCTGGCCGGCGACAACCAGACCGCGGCGGCCCGGTTGCTGGGCCTCAGCCGGGCCAAGTTTCGGGTCCTGATGAAACAGTGCGCCAAAGGAAACTGAATCCTGAACGCCATGATCCAACTTCAAAGGGCTTTGACGTCGATTTTGCTTCTTCTTTGCGCGGCTTCCGCAATCGGGGGCGAATCGGATTCCCGCGAGGCGACCATGCTGATGTTCGTCGGGGAGGACATCGAGGCGCTTTCCATCGCCTCGCGTCGGGAGGAAAGCGCCTGGGCCGCGCCGGCCATCGCCCGGGTGCTGACCCGACGGGAATTGCGGAAGCGGGGACTCGACACCCTCAGCCAGGCGTTGGATACCCTGCCCGGGTTCCACATGGCCCGTCGGGAATGGGGAACGCTTCCCCATCTCCGGGGGGTTCCCAACTCCATCCTTTTCCTGTACGACGCCGTTCCCGCCATGTCCGACGTGCGAAAATCTCTGCATCCGCTGGACCGTGAACTTTCCCTGGCGCCGGTCAAGCGCATCGAAATCATCCGCGGGCCCGGGTCGGTTTTATGGGGGCCCGACGCTTTTGGCGGAATCGTCAACATCGTCCCCATGACCGGCCGGGACCTCGACGGTTTCGAAACCGGGGCCCTTTTCGGAGCGCCGGGAGAGGATCACGGCGCCTTTCTGAACTACGGTTTCGCCCATGGTGCGTGGGACGCCTTTTTCTCGTTGAGCGGACGGCGGGTTCGAAAAAACGACGACGCCGTGGACGTTCTTCGTTTTTTCGGAGACGAGACCGAACCGGTTCCGCCGGAGGATCGCTTTGGCCGGGCGACGCCGGGCGACGCAAGGTATGTCGAAGGCGTGGTCCGCATCGCGCGGGACGACTGGCTGAATATTACCGCCAGAATCGCCGACAGCCGCCGCCCCTACCCCATGCGTTACGACCCGGCCGGCCTTTCCTGGCGGGAGGAACAGCGAACCCCTACCGGGTTTCTGAAGCTGGAGGCCCGAAAGGATCTGGGGACGGACGGCGCCGTCCGTTTCATGGGCTCCCGGAACTGGCTGTTTTCAGAAACGGAAGTCATCGATCGGACGCCGCGGCACCGAGAGGACACTTCCTACGCGGAAATTCTGTATGACCGCTCCCTTTTCCTGGGGGACGCGCTTTTTACCGGAGGGGTTTCCTGGCGGCACAAACGGATTCGGAACGCCCCGGTTTGGGACGGCTATCTTCCGGAATTCCTGAAGCCGGAAAACGAATTGCTGTTGCCGGTCATCACGGAGAAAAGCTACGAAACCCGGCTCTGGTCGTTTTTTACCCAATACCGGCACAAATTCGGTTCCAACCTCGACCTTTGGGGCGGGCTTCGCTTCGACCACCACGACAGCTATCGGGACCACGTGAGCTACAACCTAGGGAGCGCCTGGTCGCCGTTTCCCGCCTGGATGGTGAAGCTGCTGTACGGCAACGCCTACCGCACCCCCTTCGCCCGCCAGCTTCTGGGCGAAGGCGATCCGGACATGGAGGAAATCCAGAGTCTCAATCTTCAGGTGGCCTGGGAGCCGGATTCCCGCGTGGGACTTTCGCTGACCGGCTTCTTGAGTCGGATCAACCATCATATTCTGGAAGATCCCTACGCCGGATTGTCCGAGCCGAATCGGCAGAATATTCATGGGTTGGAAGCCGAGGCCCGGGTTCGGCCCCATTCGACGCTCTCTCTGGAAGCCGGCCTCACGCTGCTGGACAATTCCGGGCCCAACGAGACCTATCGTTACAACGATTTCACCTTCATCCGTCCCGACGGAACGGTGGAACGAAATTTCGTGGATCTGGATTATCCCTACGATCCCGGGGCCGACCTCCTGTTCAACTTGACGGCCCTCTGGCGCCCCCTGAACCAATGGACGATCCATGGCCGGGCGTCCTGGTTTTCCTCTCGGGACCAGGTGGCCTTGAGCGAAGGGGAATTCGTCACCATTCCGGCCTCCTCCGACTGGCGGCTGGACGCCGGCTTCCTGGTCGAGGATCTTTTCGCTTCCGGCCTGGACCTGTCCGGCACGATTCGGAATCTGACGGATCGCCGAACCGAGACGCCCGGAACCTATGGTCTGATCGAAGGGAAGGGGATTGACGGCCTGCTCATGCTCCGGCGGCGATGGTAGGGCCATGGGTCGAATTGAGCCAGCCTTGGTTGGATTCGACCCGTCTCGCGGTCGCGGACGATGGTCCCGCTTTCGGAGGCGGGTAGCGTAATATTTTTGAAAACAAGGGTTTGGGATATTTGACGCAAAATGTTGGCGGTTTGGCCCCGGATTTGCTTGGCCAGTGGGTCATGAAACGACGATTCCCCATTTTCCTCCTGCTGATCGCGACAGTCTTCCCGCCCCTTTCGGCGCGGGGAGAATCGGGAGAGGCATTGGCCGCGGTGGAGGCGGCGTTTCTGGAATTGGCGAATCGCGCTCGTCGAGCGCCCCTTGAAATGGCGGTTTCCTTGGGACTTGATCCGGAGCGGGTGCTCGCGGACGTTCCCGAACTCGCGGACGTCCTTACCGGCGGTTTGCCGCCGCTTTCGGCCGACGACCGCCTCCGGGCCTCGGCGCAAAGCCACGTGCGGGACATGATCGACCGCGGATATTTCGACGAGGTCTCTCCCGAGGGGCAAGGGCCGCTGGATCGGGCCGTCGCGGCGGGATACCCGGCCGGAACGGCCGACGAAAGCCTCGGCATGCTGGCCTTTCTGAATTTCATCGAGCCCGCGGTCGCGGCCGAGCGGATCTTCGCCAATATGTTTTTGGACGAAATTCGGCCCGACGAGAATGGCCCGTTGCGGATTTTGAATCCCGATTTCCGGGACGTCGGGGTCGGATTCGGATCGCGGCAGAGCGAGCTGGACGGCCGGACCTTCAATATATATCTCGCGGCTCTCGACTTCGGCGCGACGCTGGTGGAAGACCTCTCGATGGACGACGCGGCGTCGGCTTTTGTTCGGCTGGTCAACCAGGCGCGGACCATGCCGCTGGCCGTTGGGGCCGCCATGGGATACGATTCCGAAGCCATGGCGATCGAACATCCGGTTCCGGGGGAAGCATTGCCGCCGGTTCGGTTGAATCCGGCGCTCGTCGAGAGGGCCCGTCGACGTTTGAACGAGATGTACGGGGAAGACAACGTGTTCGCTCTCTGGGCGGCCACGGACGGCGAAACGGTTGCCGAGACGGCGGGGTCGGAGGCGCCGGAATGGATGGCGCCGGAAGATGTATTCGGACATCGAGCGGTCCAAATTCCCGCCGATGGGGTTGGATTTTTTTCGGACGTCGCCCAGGCGCTTTTCGAATCGCTGTTTCGCGCGGAGCGGGATTCGCTTTCCCGAGGGGATGCGCTCCTGCTTCGCCCGGAAGCGCGGGAATTTGGCTTTGCCGCGGGGCGCGTGTTTCGGAAGATCGACGGCGTTTCCCGGCCGTTTTACGCCGCCGCGTTCGAATTCGGCGCCGGCCGCGTTCCGTCCACGCCCCGGGTTCTCGCGACCTTCTTTCGAGACGAAAACGGCGACGGGCTTTACGCGCCGGGAGAGGGGATTCCCGGTTTCGGTTTCGAAGTCGTGGGATACGATTCGGGCATTTTCGCCTCCTTCACCCGATCCTACGGTCTGTTGCTGACCGACGGGGCGGGGGGAATCACGGTGGAGGCGTTTCCCGGGGACTTCGTCCTTCGCAGCGATTTCGGGGAAGGACCGCGAAATTGGCGGTTCCGGGTGGGGGGAAACGATCTGTTTTTTCCCGTCGTTCTCGATGGGGGCCGGCCGGACAGAAGGAGCCGATGGGAAAAGTCGATTGGATTGGGAGGCGCCGGGGGTTTTTCCGGAGCCGCGCATTGACAAGCCCCTTTCTTTTCGATAGATAACGTGGCCAAACGATTTGGATTGTTTTCTTGAAATTCGGAAGGAGGTGAGGCCGGAGTTCGGGAAACCACTTTTCTGAATCATTCTGTTTCGTTTTTGGGCGTTTTGCCCGCGGCGAGGGCATGGGTTCTTGCCGAAAATGTAACTGTATTTTCATCAAAAGGAGAACAAATTGAGAAAAGGCACTTTTCGTCTGTTGATCGCCGTCGCGGCGGTTCTGGCCTTCGCGGGCACCGCTTTCGGCGCCGGCCAGGTCACCCTGAAGACCACCGTTCCCAACATTCCCAAATCGGTCAGCTTTCAGGCCGGTACCGTGACCATGGAAATGGACCACAACACGGAGATGCGCGAAGGCGACATCATCCAGTTCACCACCTCAAACCGCACGTCCATCAGCAAGGAGATCGATTTTTACCTGCGGTTGACCGACGGCACCCCCGGTTTCAATCCCGGACAGTCGACTTCTCTTCCCATTTCGACTTCCGACGGCGCCAACGAAATTGATATCGACGCGCCCGCGGCCGGTTTTGATTACGGCTTCTTGGTGCGGGGCCGCATCGGCCAGCAGGTAATCACGGCGACCTTCGGCCGCCGCGACACCGCCACCGGCGAATTCTTGGCGGTGACCGATCCCACCGACGCCGACTTCGACGCGGGCGCCATTTTTACCTTCGACGCGTTGGGCGCCGGCGGCGGAAATATCTCCACCGACCGTTTGGTCATTCGTCTTTTCGACGAGAAAGATGGAACACAGGGCGGCGCCTTTCAACCACCGTTCGCGGACGGTTTTTTCTTTCGGGATGACCCGGCGACCACCGCCGTCGACTACACCCTGACCGCCGATCCGACGACCAGCCGCGGCAGCGCCGCCGAAAATGAGGACAACGAATTCATCTGGTCCGACAACACCCTGTGCATCGATACCCTGACCCAGGATTTCCAGGCTGAATTTGTTGAAATCACTCCCGACTCCCGACCCACCGACTGGGACGGAACGGTCACCCGGAACGCCCTCAGCTTCTCCGGCGACTTCCGGATCGCGAAAATCTTGGCCGAGCAGGAGCTGGATTTCGCGACCTGCAAGGGCGCCGTAACCGGCAATATTCTGGACCCGGCCGAAGGCCAGACCGCGGTGACCTGCGAGAATTTTAATTTTGAAACCGGAACCGGCTACTGTTCCGGCAGCCATTCCGGGAACAAGCTCATCGTCGAATCCCTAAACGGTCCATTTGCAGAAGGCGCCGAGTTCCGGCTCACCCTCGACATTATGGTCAACGGCCAGACCGGCGACCGGGGCGTCTATTTCTCCAGCAACGGCGGCGTTCAGGTTGAAGGATACGAAACGCTGACCGACGCCTGCGGCGGCGCCGGTCTGAGTTCTCTTCCCGGAAATTATTTCCGGGCCGACGGCGCGGGGGCCGATCCTTTCGGCGGCAATCAGTGCACGGTGCCCAACACCAATCGGGCGGTTCAGTTCGAGAGCCAGCTCAGCCGAATGAGCCTGAACGAAAACACCCCCTTTAACGATCGCTTCCTCTACATTGATCTTCCGGAGCTGACCTACGACAACAGCCTGATCGAGGACGGCGACGTGGTTTCCGTTCGCGTTTCCTTGGCCCAGGAGCCCTGCGGCTTTGCCTTCCAGGAGTCCCTGACCCTTGGCACCTTTGGCTGCGGCGAAGCCCCCACGGCCATGAACGCCCTGCTGTTCCCGTTTTTCACCTCTGCGGACAGCGCCGCTTTTGATTCCGCCTTCGTCGTGACCAACCTGGGCAACGCCGCCGGCGACATCACCCTGTTCTGGTACGAGGAAGACGGCGACGCCTTCCGGGCCACCGTGCCCACGCCGGTGGAGCCTCACTCCCTGTGGAATTCCGGCCTGGTTCGCGACCTGCCCGAACTCCTGCCCTGGACCCAGATCGCGGGCGACGGCACCCCTGGCGACGCCCCGACCTATTTGGTGGCCTGCACCCAGTTCCCGTCCGACGGGTTCGGTTTCATCTATAACGGTCCCGAGGGCAATTCCATGGGCTACATCCCCCGGACCACCGCGACCACGGCCGGTTTTAACCTGCCGAGCGTTTGCAATCAGTAAATCAGTGCCGACGGCGACGGACCCTCCCGGGTTCGTCGCCGGAAATCGCGCATGACAAGTATTCCGAAGGGGGCGTCCAACGACGACCCCCTTTTTTTTTCCTTTTTTTGGAGAAACCATGGTTTTCAGTCCTTGTCGTTTTTTGGCCGTCCTTCTCCTGACGAATTTTCTGTTCGCCTCGCCGCTTTTTGCGATACCGTATCATCCCGCCGGCCCCGTCCATTTCGTGACCGAGTTTTCCACCCAGGGAAAAACGGCAACCCCCCAGGAATGGCGGGTGTTTCCCGTCCGGGGGGCGTCCGGCGAATTCGTTCTTCGATTTCGTCATGGAACGGCGCCGGCCGACGCGCCGCCCTTTTGCGAAGTGACGTTTGTGGAAAAAGACGGCGAAACGTCCATTGAATGGACCGCCGTGGGGGGCGTCAAACGGGAAGGGCAAAACGGCCTTCTGGTGATGCCGGGGTTTCCGGTTCCTTCCGAAGTGTTGCCGATCCGGCAGGAGGAGCCCGAAAAAAGCTATTCCGTGGAAAGCGCCGCCGAAGGGCGCGTTTTTCTGCAGGAGTACACGGTCCGCTGGGAAACCGTCGAAGTCGAAACCGCCGAAGGCGAGGGCTGGTTGCGGGTCTCCGCGCCGGACTCCCTCCGGATGGTTCGCCTCGAAGATGCGGACGAGCAACTGGTGACGCGGCAACTTTGGGCCGAAGACGGAACCTGGTGGCTGTACGAGGAAACTCCCTTCCGCCGTTCCTGGCGGATTTCGCCGGAATAAGGAGAGATCGTGAAGAAGTTCGGGATGGGATTGTTCGTCGTATGGTTCGGTTTGCTATCCGCGACGTTGGCGTCCGCCGAAATCCGCGAGGCCGCCCATGTGCCCTGGTCGGGCTACTGGTGGCCCCACACCCAGGGCGGCTTGGGGACTGGACGGGGATATTACGGTTCTCCCGCGCCCATCGAAAAATACGAATGGCTGACCCGGGGAGCGTCTCCCGGGCCGCTTCGGGATTGGTATCTGCAAAACCATTTCGATCCGGACGCGCCCCACTGGTACGGCCTTTGCTATGAATGGGCCCAGGCCGCCGCCTTCGAGGCCATCGAATTTTGGCCGTCGGTGGAAAACAACATCCTGTTCCGGGTGGGCGACAAAAAAGGGCTGACGACCCTGGCCCACGAGGAGAATCTGGAGGAGGCGGCCCACGGGCAGTACCCCGAAGTTTTCCACTACTGGCTTTTGCAACGAATCGGCGAGGAGGGGCGTCCCTTCATGGCCGACCTGGATCCCGGCGAAGAAGTCTGGTCCTATCCCATTTTCAAATACGAAATGGACAGTTCCGTCGCGGGAACCCGGGAGTCGGTGCGAACGACCGTCTGGTACGCCGACAACGACGTTTCCCCCGATTTCATGGGCGCCAAAACCCGGCGGGCCACCTACACATACGACCTTCTGCTGGACGCCGCGGGCCGGATCGTCGGCGGCGAGTGGACCGGCGTGAGCCGGAAGGACCATCCCAAACGTCTGGCCGTTCCCCTCGTTCCGTTTTCCCGGGCGCCCGAACTGGATTACATGGAGGTTCGGCGCATCGCCGAGGCCCAGGACGACGAACTGGAGCGGGGGGAGGCCGTGGCGGACGCGCCGCCGGGGACCCATTATCTGGTTCTGATGGACCCGGATCATTATCGAATCGACGCCCGGCCCGGTAATACCGTGTCCCTGGAAATCGACAAGTTGCCGGGAAGCCTTCGGGATCCGGAGATCGCGGTCTTCGACGGGGATGGCGCGGCGGTCCAAACCGGCACGGCATCCTCGAACCGGCCGTTTTCCTTCATCGCCGCGGACGCCAACCCGCCCTACACGATTTCATTGACCCAGGAGGATTACGGCGACCCCAATCTTTACACGCTGACGGTGGATGTGCGGAGGCGGTTCGTCGCCCATGTGCCGTATCTTCCCTGGGCGGGTTTGTGGTCGGGTTTCGCCCTGACCAACGCCTCCGAGACTCCGGTCGAAGGACTCCATCTGGTGAGCCTGGACGCCTCCGGAAAGCCGGTGCAGACCCTGTCGGGACCGGAAACCCTGCCGGCGGGCGGCAAGCGAATGTTCACCTTCGGCGAACTTCCCTACCGCGATCACGAACGGGAGCGGACGGATCGATTGATGGCGACCGCCGATTCGCCTTTCGAAGTGGTCAACCTGCTCGGCGGAAACGGGATGGCCAATCTCTCCGACGGCGCGAACCGTGCCGCTTCCCGCCTTGTTCTGCCGGACACCGCGGGCGGCGGCATCGGCGACGTCCGCTCGGTGTTCGGCATGGTGATAAATCCCTCTCCGGATCGGACGGCGGCGGTGCGTCTGCGGGTCTTCGCCGAAACGGGCGTTCCCCACTCCGAAACCGAAATGGATCTGCCGCCGGGCGAAAAAATGACGATTTCCGCAGGGGGACCTCCGTTTTTCAGTCTTCCGGAAGGCGGATGGATCGAGGCGGCCACCGATCCGGAGACGCCGATCCTGGCGTTTCAATACGCGCGGGCTCGGGCGGAGCTGGAAACCCTGTTCGGCCTGAAGCCGGTGGACGGGCAGGCGGTGGTTCCCCACGTCACGCTGGCGGGAAGCTCTTGGGAAACCCGGCTGACCTTGATCAATCTTTCCGACGAAGACAACGAGATCGTTCTGTCCGCCATGGCGGAGGCGGACGGCGCTTCCGCCGACGTGGTCGTCTCCTTGTTGCCGCGGGAAAAACGGCGACTGGAACTCGGTCCTCTTTTCGGGCGGGGGCCGGGCGACCCGCTCTTCCGATCGACGGTTTCCGTCACGGGCGGCGCAGCGTTTTCCGGAATGTTTTCCTACCGCCGGGGTCCCGGCGGCGATTCGGCCGACTTTCCCTTGATGGACGCGGCCCGGGTCAAATCCGAATTGGTGCTGCCTCATTGTCCCGGACAGGGAAACTGGTGGACCGGCCTGGCGTTGGCCAACCCGGGCGCTTTTCCGGCGCAGGTCCGCGTATTGCCCCATGACGCCGAGGGAAGGCCGGTGGCGGGCGCGGAAACCGAAGTTTTTATCGAATCCGGTCGGTATTTTTTGTCCACGACCGGCGCGATGTTCGGGGATGCCGCCGATCGGGTCGCCTATGTGATTTTTCGTCCGGCGAACCCCGCCAATCATCTCATGGGGCTTTATCTGTACGGGAATGTCGAGGAGGGGGCGCCGGGAACCGGGATGTTAACCGGAGGCGCCTTGTAGGGGTTTCGAAGCGGTAACGGTCCATTTCGGCGGGGGGCCCCTAAGGTTCGGCCGGAGATTGCGGGTCGAATTGCAAGTACCAGTTTCCTTTCTCTTTTACCCAGTTCCGGGAGGTGAAGCCGCCTTCGAATTCGTAGCCCTGGATCGAAACTTTTTCCTTCACCGGGACCTCGGCCGTCTTGCCCGAATCGTCGATGCGGATTTCCCCGATCTCGAATCCGAGGACGTTCACGTTTTTGGGGATGGAAAGAAACGCGGATTTCGATCGCTGATCCCGGTATCCGGAATAAAAATATTCGTAAGCCTCGTCCCACCGGCCTTCCACGCGGGCCTGATGGAAGGCCCGCGCCCGTTCGGCCAAGGCGGTTTTTTCATCCGGAACCGCCGGGTCCACGTGGGCGCATCCGGCGGCCAGCAATGTCGCGGCGACCAAGGCCAACCGCAAGGCGTCAAAAAATGTCCGGGGCATCGTCATTCCATTCATTCGTTTCTCTCCCGTTCCCGCCGAATAAATTCCTCGGGCGACATTTGCAACGTTTCCCGCATTTCCCGATAGAATTCGGCGTTCTGTTTTCGTTCTCGTTCCATCTTTCGATAAAACAGCGTCTTTTCGACATGCGCCTTCATGTCTTCGTCGTCCGGGATTTCTTCGTCGGTCACGACGCGCCTCCGTTCGGCGAGCACTGTTCGGCCAGACGCGTCCCGCCGGAACGACAGGATGCCGACCTCGTCGCCTTGACCCGCGCCGACGCAGGCGTCTTGATCCGCTCCCTCGGACGTGTCGCCCTCCCGGGAGCAGGTGATCGCCGCGTCGATGTTCGGAAACCGACGCAACAGTTCGCTCGTTTCGGCGCGGGTGAGCTGTGAAAGGAGGATCACCAGGTCGGCGCGGCCGCTCACTTCCGGAAGAATGTCGCGCAAGGCCGTTTCCGGATCCTCGACGGCGAGCCCGGCCGGATTTTCCAGTCGGGCGAGGTCCTCCGGCGGCAGAACGCCGACCACGCCGACCCGGATTCCCTGGACTTCCCGGACGAAATAGGGGCGAAGTTCCGGAAAATCGCCCTTCAGGTTGCTGGAAACCAACGGAATGGGCGCGCCCTTCCGCAAATGGTCCCGGACGAACCGGATGTCTCGGTGGCCGACGTTCATTCCGTCGTAGCCCATCCGATTCATCGTCTCCAATGTGAAACGCGCGAGAAAATCGAGATCTCGTCCGGAATGGGAAAACGCGCTCCCGCAGTCCAGCAAAAGAATGTCTCCCTTCCGATCTCGCATCTCCTCGATGATCGTCGTTTTTCGGGCCAGACCGCCCGAAACGCGCCCGGCTCAGCCCGGATAGGGCAAGAGGCGGCCCGCGGTGTTTCCCGTGTAAAGAACGGTTGTCTCTTCGGCCCCGATCTCGGGGCCCGCGCATCCGATCGAGATGAATGCCAACAGGAAAAATGGAATGATCCACATGCGACGCGGCATGAAAGGCTCCTTATGTTGACGGGGCGCCAACTTTTTTCAGAGAAAGCCACGCCCTCGGCGGGATCCGCCGCCGGGCGTCTCGTTTTGGAGTGGCTTTTATACGCCAAGCTCGACGTGGAGGCAAGGGCCGGATTTCCGAAAAAACAATTCGATTGAAGATTGACAGACGCCCGCTCTTGGTTTTAATGTAGCCGCTTTTGTTCGTTTGTCTAATTTTCCGCGGACTCCATCATGCCTGAACGTTTTCCCATTCAACCCTTTCGGGTGATTCGCCATTTTATGCGCTTCGGCGATCTCATCGCCCTTCTGACCCGGCGGGAGGTGGAGACCCGCCACAAGGGCTCGATCATCGGCATGGGCTGGTCGCTCATCCAGCCTCTGGTGATGCTGTCCATCTATACTTTTGTCTTTTCCACCATTTTCAAATCCCGATGGGGCGTGGAATCCCAGGAGGGAAGGCTCGATTTCGCCTTGGCGCTTTTCATGGGACTCATCACCTTCGGCCTTTTTTCCGAAGTGGCCAACGCGGCGCCCTCGGTGATTCTGAATCAGGTGAATTATGTCAAAAAAGTGGTGTTTCCCCTCGAAATTCTGCCGGTGGTCACCTTCCTGGGCGCCCTTGTCACCGCGCTTTTCAGTTTGTCCGTCCTTTTGGTCGGGGCCTTGGCGATCCGAGGCGGGTTTTCCTGGACGTTGATTCTCTTGCCCGTCGCGTGGTTTCCCATGTTCTGTCTCAGTCTCGGGGCGGGATTTTTTCTTTCCTCCCTCGGTGTGTTCATTCGGGACATCGCCCCCACCGTGCAACTGGTCACCACCATGCTCTTTTTTTTGTCGCCCATTTTTTATCCCCTTTCCGCGGTTCCCGAGCCCTACCGGTCGATCGTCCGCTTCAATCCCATCGCCATCTGCGTGGAAAACGCGCGGCGGGTGGTTCTTTGGGGCATGACGCCCGACTGGTTTCTCACCGCTTGCGGGTTCGGGATCTCCGGCCTTTTCCTCTTCGTGGGCTATGTCTGGTTCATGTGGACCAAGCGGACCTTCGCCGATGTCGTATAGCCGCCTCCCGTCCCGAAAGAAAACGCCGGCCATTCGGGTCCGCCGACTGAGCAAATGCTACCATGTGTACGATTCTCCTCGGGATCGGTTGAAGCAGGCGTTATGGGGCCGGCGGAAGCGTTTTTACCGGGAGTTTTGGGCGCTCCGAAACATTCGCCTGGAAGTTCCCCGGGGAAGCGCCGTGGGGATTATCGGCCGCAACGGTTCCGGCAAATCCACCCTGCTCCAGATCATCTGCGGAACGCTGGCGCCAACCCGCGGAGAGGCGCTTCTGTCCGGCCGGGCGGCGGCCCTTCTGGAGCTGGGCAGCGGTTTCAACCCGGAGTTCACCGGGCGGGAGAACGTGCGCGTCAACGGCGCGATCCTGGGGCTGAGCCGACGGGAAATGGCCGAACGGTTCGAGTCCATTGCCGATTTCGCCGACATCGGGGAGTTCATGGATCGGCCGGTGAAGACCTATTCCACGGGCATGATGGTGCGGCTTGCCTTCGCCGTGCAGGTGGCCATCGATCCGGACGTGCTCATCGTGGACGAGGCGCTGAGCGTCGGAGATATTTTTTTTCAGCAGAAATGTATTCGTCGCATGCGGGAACTCCGAGAACGGGGGGTGACGATCCTCTTCGTTTCCCATGATCTGACCATGGTCCGGGATTTCTGCGAGGACGCCCTCTTTTTGAAGGACGGTCGGGTCGCATTTTTCGGTCCCAGCCATTTGGCAATTCAGCGATATCGCCAGGATGCGTTTGCCGGGCCGGCGCCCGCGCCAAATCAACTTTCCGCTTCCGAAACCGGCGGGCCGAACGGGAGGGGAGACCGTCTCTGTCCGGACGCGCTCTGGCGGCGATCCGAATCGGATGGAGATGCGAAGATGGCCGCCCATCTGCTGGCCGTCGAGGTCCGAAACGACAAGGGGCAATCGACGCTGTCGGTTTCCATGGGGGCCCGTTTGCGGTTCCGGATTCTTTATCGAATCTTCCAGCGAAAAGACTTTCATGTTTCGCTGGTCGTCAAAAACCGTTACGATCAAATCGTTTTTTCCGGCGGCACCTATACCCTGAAAATGAATTTGCCGTTCATGGACGCCGGAGGAACGGCGTTGCTGGAAATGGAGATGACGGCCATGATCGAGGCCGGGCCTTATACCCTTTCGTTTAGGCTTGGGGAAACCGCCGGAGGCGTCAACGCCGGGGTCGTCGTGGATCGAACCCCCTGGCTCGGCCCGCTCACGGTGACGTGGGATTACGAAAATTATGTGCCGCCCTTTTTCGGAATGTTCGGAATTCCGTTGTCGGGCCGTTTTCTTCCCTTGCGATAACCGGGCGGTGAGAAAAGGCCGGGACGAAAAGTGGAAACAAGGAACGATCATTGCAACCCACCGTTTTTCATGCAACTCATCACAAATCCGGTTCCCAGTGGGTCGCGGCGGTTCTTCAGCACTGCGCCCCGGAACGGTTTCGACGCCCCCGTCTGGATCTCTCGTTTTTCTATGAAAAGCCCATCGAACCCGGGAACGTCTATCTCACGGTGTACGTGCCCCGTCGGGATTTGGAGGCGGTGACCTGCACCGGGACGGGTCCGTTTCCCGGGCGTCGGGGGTTTCTTTTTCGCCATCCCATGGTAATTGCACGAAATTGGGCTCGCTTTCGAACGCGTCGGTTTCCCGTTCGGCGGTTCGCGGTGATTCGAGATCTGCGGGACACCTTGGTTTCCCTTTACTACAGCGTGAAGGTCAGTCACGTATTCCATTTGGCCTGGCAATTCAAAACCCGGGAGCTGCTGAACGCGTTGCCGGAGGAGGACGGCTTGGCGAGCTGGATCGGCGAAGGGCCGCGAACCCGTTTCGACGGAAGGCTGAAACCGCCTTTCCTGAAGGAGCAATATGCTCCGATCGAAAACGCGGAGCCGCCGGCCGTCGTCGCCTTCATGGAGGGAATCTTGGACTACATCGCGGATATCCAGCTTTCCTGGATGGACGGCGACGATTTGGTGGTTCGGTACGAGGAGCTGTTGGACGACGAGTTCGGCGGTTTCGAACGGATCGTGGATCACTGTCATATCGAAATCGACCGGGAAAAACTCCACGAGATCATCCGGAACAATAGTTTCGAAACGATGACCGGAGGACGGCGGAGGGGCGAAGAGGACGTGGCCGCCCATCAGCGGAAAGGTATCGTGGGCGATTGGCGGAATCATTTCACCGACCGCTTGAAGGCCCGGTTCAAGGATCGGTTCGGAGATGTGCTGATCCGAACCGGCTACGAAACGGATATGGACTGGTAGGGATGAGGAAAATGATTTGCGGATTCGACGGTCGCCTTCCGGCCGCCGGTCGAAGACTTGCGGAATGGCCATGGAATTTTTGAAAAAATTTCCGGATTGGTTCCTGACCGCGGCGGAGAATTGGCTCTCCGCCTCCCGCGACCGCCGCCTGAAGACCGCCATGCATCGGTGCGGCCGCAACGTCCGCATCTATCCTCCGGTGGTGTTCTACGGTTCGGAGGCCCTGGACGTGGGGGACGACACCAGCTTCGCCCCCTTCGTCCACATCTGGTGCGGCGGCCGGGTGATCATCGGGTCCCGTTGCATGATCGGGAGCCACGCGGCCATCAGCTCGCTGACCCACGACTACGATCAACCCGAAATGTGGAAGACCATCGTGGCCCGGCCCGTGGTGATCGAAGACGATGTCTGGATCGGCGCCCACGCGGCGGTGCTGCCCGGCGTCACGGTCGGTCGCGGCGCGGTCGTCGGGGCGGGCGCGGTGGTGACCGCCGACGTGGCGCCCGGCGCCATCGTCACGGGAATTCCGGGTCGCGTGTCGGCCCGCCGGCCCGTCGGGCCGAATTCATCCTGAGGAGACCCATGGGCGCCGTCCATTTTTCCATCGACACCGATCTGGTCCGCTTTTTCCGGGATCGACTGGCCATCCCCGTCTTCGTGGAGACCGGGACCTACCGGGGCGATTCCCTGGAACGGGCGCGTCCGTTTTTCGACCGTCTGCTTTCCGTGGAATCCTCCGCCCGCTTTTTTCGGGAAGCGTCCGCCCGTTTCGCCTCGGATTCCGCGATCAAAATCCATCAAGGCGATTCCGCCGAATTCCTGGAGGACCGCTCCGAAACTTTGCGGGAAACGCCGGCTTTGTTTTGGCTGGACGCCCACTGGTGCGTGGACGAGGGAACGGCGGGAGAATCTTCCCAGTGTCCCCTGCTGCGGGAGTTGGCCGCCATTGGACGCCTGCATCCCCAAAGCGTGGTGATGATCGACGATTTTCGCTTCTTTCTGAGTCCTCCCAACGCCCCCCACGATATTTCCCAATGGCCGAGCCTCGACGTGGTTTTGGCGGCCCTCGAATCGTTGAGCGACGTTCACCGGTTGATGGTCGTGAACGACGTGGGGGTGCTGTATCCCATGGATCTTCGGGACGATCTTCGGGAATACGCCCGTCTGAACGGCGTTGATTGGCTCGGGGTCGCCCATCGGAGTCGGGAATACGAAGAAATTCTGCGGCAGGCCCGGGAAAAGGACGAGGCCCTGTTGGAAAAGGATCGGGCGCTCCGGGAGAAATTGACGGAGGTCGCCCGGCTCCGGGAAACCGCGGATCGAAACCGTCGGGAACTCGCCGAGGTCGGGGAAAGGCGGCGGGCCGAACAGGCTTCGCTGGCCGCCGAGATCAACCGGCTGAGCGCGATCTTGGAAGAACGAGCCGACGCCCTGGAGCGCGTGTCCGGCGCGATCGGGGAAATCCGGGCGGTTCACGAGGCCGAAATGAAACGGGCGGAAGTTCGGTTCGCCGACCAGAGTCGCCGCTTGGCCGAACTGGCCGCCAAGAATTCCGAACTTTCGGGGATCGTGGTCCAGCAGGCGGAAGCGATCCGCCATTTCGAGTCCGCCCGGGCCGATCGTCGTTTCAAAGAATGGGGGCGTCGCCGGAAAGAGGCGATTCGTCGGCGCATTCTCCATCATCGGCGACGGGCGCGGGATTTTTTCCGTCCCCGGCTGGGCTCGCTCCAGCAACATCCGCCGCGCCCCTTGGCCATTCCCGCCCGATACCATCGGATACCCAGGCGCGGCGACTGGCCCCGCATCTCCCTGGTGACGCCGTCGTTTCGGCAGGCGAATTTTATCGAACGGACGCTGAGGAGCGTGCTGGATCAGAACTATCCCGCGCTGGAATACGTGGTCCAGGACGGCGGCTCCGCCGACGGCACGGCCGATATTCTTCGCCAATACGACGCCGTCCTCCACCGGTGGGTTTCCGAGCGGGACGGCGGGCAGACCGAGGCCATCAATCGCGGGTTCCGGGGGACTTCCGGCGAGATCATGGCGTGGCTCAATTCCGACGATTTGCTTTTGCCCGGGTCGCTTCATTACGTGGCCGACCATTTTCGCCGCCATCCCGAGGTGGACGCGATTTACGGCCACCGGGTGCTGATCGACGAGGCGGATCGGGAGATCGGGCGATGGGTTTTGCCCCCCCACGACGAGAAGGTGTTGACCTGGGCGGACTTTGTGCCTCAGGAGACGCTGTTCTGGCGGCGGCGGCTCTGGGAGCGGGTCGGCGGCCGGGTGGACGAGGATTTTCAGTTCGCCATGGACTGGGATCTGCTGCTCCGCTTCCAGGAAGCCGGAGCCCGGATCGTCCGCGTTCCCCGATTTCTCGGCGCCTTCCGCGTCCACACCCGGCAGAAGACATCGGCCGATCTCGCGGAAACCGGCTGGCGGGAGATGGCCCGCCTGCGACGCCGCTGCCACGGCCGACCGGTGGCGGACGCCGAAATTTTTCCGAATATCCGGAACTACCTGGCGATCCACATGGTGCTGACCAAATTGTTCCGGGCCGGGATTCTTCGATACTGATGGCGCGTTCCTTGGAGGTTCCGGTTCCGCAATGCCGACTTCGGATTGCCGACGGACGATCCGTCGCGCCGCCAATGGGAGATTCATGAGACCCGTCATCGGGGTGATCACCCCTTCGTTCAACCAGGGCCGATTCATCGACCGAACCATCCGGAGCGTGCTTTCCCAGGAGATCGAAGGTCTGGAATACATGGTGGTGGACGGCGGATCTTCGGACGAAACCGTCGATATTTTAAAGCGGTGGGGCGGCGTCCTTCGCTGGGTTTCGGAGCCGGATCGGGGCCAGGCCCACGCGGTCAACAAGGGGATTCGCATGACCCGGGGAGAGATTATCGGCTGGGTCAATTCCGACGATATCTATTATCCGGGCGCGTTGAAGGCGGTGATGGACTACTTCGAGCGCCATCCCGAGGCCGACATCCTTTATGGCGACGCCGACCACATCGACGCGCGGGACCGCGTGTTGGAACCCTACCGCACCCGGGACTGGGATTACGAACGGTTGAAGGAAATCTGCTTCCTCTGCCAGCCGGCGGTATTTTTTCGGCGGCGGCTGGTGGAACGGGTCGGGCTTTTGGACGAACGGTTGCATTACTGCATGGATTACGAATACTGGCTCCGAATCGGTCGAATCGCGCCCTTCCATCGCCTGCGCGAAACCCTGGCCGGTTCCCGGCTTTACGCCGAAAACAAGACCCTCGGCGCCCGCGTGGCGGTGCATCGGGAAATGAACGACATGCTTCGGCGAAGGCTGGGGCGGGTTCCTGCCAAGTGGATATTGGCCTTCGCCCATGTTTCCGTCAACCGCGGCAAGGTGGATCGTTCCGGTCCATGGATGAATGGCTTGTACCTCGGACGACTCGTCCTCGCCGCCGGCGGGGCCTTCCTCCGGTGGCGACAGACGCCGACTCCCGCGGACTGGAGAACCATGGCCCGATGGGGGATCGGCGCGTTGGGGGCCCTGCGGGCGCGGTGAAGCTGGAAAATTATAGGGCGTATCGCCTGCGCCCCGGGTTAATCTGGAACGACTGCTCATTCGTAATTCCAATTTTAAATAAATCGAGATTATGGGAGAGGGTGGGAAAGCGAGGCATGGTTTTGACTGAATTTTCGAAAAAAATCCAAGAGTTTAGGAATAAAATCGACTGTAGATTTTTGTCTTATTTGAGCATATTTCTAATTCAATTGAAAGGCTTGTGGAAAATATGGGAGTTTCACGATTTGCCCTTCGGCGACACATCGTTTTATTTCAAAAACGCCTATAGAGCCGCTGAAAATTTTCAGATTGATTTGGCCTGGTCTCCCTTGTATGTATTATACTATTCGTTTTTTATTAAAATTACGGAAGACGCATACGCCGCTACATTGCTACATCATGCAACAATTGTCTTTATTTTGGGTTTTATGGTTCATTTTTTGATGAGAAAACTTTTAGAGCCTTCTGTGGCATGGATAATGACGGCATGGTGGGCAATCCTCCCCGTTTATTTTGATTCTTTGTATCAAGTTCATCTCTTTGCGCTCGTTCCCATTTTGGGATCGGCCATTGTCGTTCAGCATAAAAACCAAAGGTGGGCGCGCGGGACGGCGTTGTCGCTTTCCTTTTGCACCGCCGTTCTTGTTAGAAATGAATATGTAATATCATTTTTAATTTTAGGTTTATTTGTTGTTATATATGAGATTTGGCTTTTCAGAAAAATGAATGGCAATAGAAAGAGGTTTGCAATTTCTTTGCTTGGGGAATATGGAGTCCCCCTTCTTTTGACGCTTATTGTTGTTTTATTTTTTTATCAAAATGCAATTTATAAATTTCCCGAACTTCATTCCAGGCTTGTTCATAAAAACAAGTTTAATGTTGGGCAGGGATATGCCTTTGGATACAAGGATCGAAATCCCGAATGGGAAAAAGAGCCATGGTTGGATTACGGCGAGTTGAACCGCGCGCATTTTGGCGAGGAGTTGTTGTCTTTTTTTGCCATGATAAACAACAATCCGAAAAGAGTGTTGGAACATGTTTTGTGGAATATCAAGTTATTGCCGAGTGGAATTCAGATGTTGATTTTCAATAAAATATCCGGTGATATTTCACCGGATTATTTGTCGGTTGAAAAAAATAGTAAAATCGCTTTTTTTCTGAGTGGATGTGTATTTTTGATTATTGCTCTTGGGGCGGTTTTGTTTTCTTTAAGGATCGGGACTTGGTGGAGGCTTTGTCGTCGGGGCGACTTTTGGCGCTGGCTGGTTATGCTGTCCTGGGCGCCGGTCGCTTTGGTCGCCACAATCATTATGCGTCCTCGACCTTCATTCATTTTGCCTCTGGGGATTTTTGTTTTATCTGTTGTCGGCATGTGTTTGTCATTTATCATTCACAATTTTAAATTTGTCAAAAAGCACGTTCGTTTGTTTCCTTTGATTTTGTTTTCAGTGATTTTTTTGTTTTTGCCAAGCCATTACGAAAAAAAGGGTTCCCATAGGCCTCTTCTTGACCTATATCGCAATTTGAGCCCCTTGCGTTCCGCAATTTGCCGACCGGACAATTCACTTCTTTTAAAAACGATCTATCCCTCCGAGGTAGATAACTACGTTTGCCCTTCGGTTGATATTCAAATACTTCAATACTCCGGTTTGGATTCGGAAAAAAGCAAAGATGGAACACATGTTATTCCAAAACTATTTGAAGAATATGATCCTAAATTGATATATATTGATAAACAATTATTTTATGAATTTGATAAAATTTTGAGGCATGACGTTTTTTATATCGGCGATAGGTCACATGGATGGAAAATGATCGCGCTGGACAGTGTTGAACAATGGCTTATGGTTCAAAAAGATTCCGACTTTTCAAGCCGAAATTAGGGAATTGGGACGGCTCGGGGTTTCAAGTTATTGATCTTTTTTTCAATCAGTTGCACGTACATTGCTTGACGCTTCAGAAAGTGTGAAACGATTTCGGCGACTTGCTTCCCAAAATCCGTCATGATCGCCCATGATCAACGGCTTGGGGGAATTTGTCTTCATGGAAACGACTTGGAGAAAAGGAGGGGCGGATGGATGGCTTGGAAGATTGCCGCGCGCAATGGAACGGCATGGCTTTTGACTGTTTAAAAGAGGCGACGACGCTTAGCATTGTCGTCCCTTGCTTCAATGAAGAGGAAACAATCCAAAAATGCGTTAAGCGAATTCTAAGTGTTGCCGAGAAAAATTTAAAATTGGAAATAATTATTGTCGATGACGCTTCCACCGATGGAAGCCTGGAGATTGCAAGGTCTTTTGAAGTCTATCCGGAAGTAAGGGTGCTGGCGCATGATTTCAACCAGGGCAAAGGAGCGGCTTTGCGAACCGGATTCCAGTTCGCAAGTGGCGATTATGTGGCCGTTCAAGACGCCGATCTGGAATATGACCCCAACGAATTGAAAAAGCTGTTAATTCCCTTGATTCAAGGTCATGCCGATGTCGTTTACGGATCTCGTTTTCTATCCGTCAACCCGCATAGGGTTTTGTATTTTTGGCACTATATGGGCAATCGGTTTTTAACTTTTTTTTCAAATATGTTTACCGATTTAAATTTAACTGATATGGAAACTTGCTATAAAGTTTTTCGAACCGATATAATTAAAAAAGTTAAAATAGAAGAAGATAGATTTGGCTTTGAACCAGAAATTACGGCCAAAATTGCAAGGATGAAATTGAAAATTTATGAAATGGGGATATCCTATTATGGAAGAACCTATGAAGAAGGGAAAAAAATTGGCATCAGAGATGGCGTTAGGGCTTTATATTGTATTTTCCGCTATAATTTTTCCCATGCCCCTTTGCCCATACAAATTTTTATGTACTTGTTTATCGGAGGCTTTTCCGCGGTATTGAATTTAATTTCATTTTTAATTATGGATTTGGCCGGTATCGGCTTGAATTTTGCCGTTCCATTTTCTTACATTTTGGCATCCGCGGTGAATTACTCCTTATGTCTTTTTTTGCTATTCCGGAACAGATCGAAATGGAGTAAATTAAATCAAGTTATTATTTTTTTGGTTGTTCTGTTCTTGGGTTGCTTGGGAGATTACTATATAACAAAAAGCTTAATTTTTATGGACTTTGGCAAGGCGCTTTCTAAGTTGATTTCATCGATGGTTTTATTTTTGCCAAATTTTATTGGCAAAAAAATTTTGTTTTTCTAAATTTCAATTGTTGGTTTGGGATTTAAATGTTGATTGGTATTGACGCCCGACCACTTCTGCCCCCGCTGACCGGGATTGGTCGATATCTTCTCGGTTTCCTCGAAACGCTTCAGCGAAAAGACGCCGAAAACCGTTATTTTTTGTTTTGCCATCAATCGCCGGGTTTCCCCGTTTTCAACAGCCGCTGGCGCGTTGTTCATGGCGGCCGAAAGAGGCGCTTGCAAGCCAACGCTTGGTTCCAAACCGCCGTTCCTCGTCATGTCCGGCGTCTTGACCTGGACCTGTTCTGGGCCCCCCGGCACCATCTCCCGCTCGGCCTTCCCCGCCGGACGGCGTCGCTGGTGACCGTTCACGACCTGGTGCATCGGCGTCATCCCGGCACCATGTCCATTCCCAACCTGTTGCTGGAACGGCTTCTTATGGGACCCTCCCTCCGCCGGGCCGACCGGGTGACGACGGTTTCCCGGGCCACGGAAAGGGAATTGTTGCGCTTTTATCCCCGAACCAGAGGGAAGGTCCGAACCGTTTCTCCCGGGATTCCCGCCTTTCCCGCGGAAACGCGAAACGTCGCTCTTCCCCCCGTTCCCTATTTTCTGGCCGTCGGTACGCTGGAGCCCCGGAAAAATCTGGCTCGGGTGATCGAGGCATTACGGGGAATGGAAACCGGAGGAAAGCCGGTGCATCTGGCCGTCGTCGGGGGCGGGGGGTGGAAGCGCCGGACCCTGAACGCGTCGCTTCGGGAATCCCCCGGCGAAACGCGTCGGATTCATGCGTTGGGATACGTTCCCCGGTCGGCGTTGCCGGCTCTCTATCGGAATGCGGTCGCGCTCGTTTTCCCCTCGCTGTACGAAGGATTCGGGTTTCCCATTCTGGAAGCCATGTCCTTGGGAACGCCCGTGATCACGTCGGATCGTTCGTCCATGCCCGAGGTGGGCGGGCGGGCCGCGCTGACGGTGGATCCCTTCCGGATCGATTCGATTCGGAGGGCGATGGAACGGCTGCTGAACTCGTCGGAACGAGAACGGTATGCTCGTCTGGGATGGAATCGTGCCGAGGATTTTTCCTGGGATCGATCCGCCGCCCGGATGCTCGCCCTTTTCCACGAAACGGCGGGGCGAAAGGCGACCCGAGAATGAAGGTTCTCCACGTCTACAAGGATTACTATCCTCCCGTAAGGGGCGGCATCGAAGGCCATATGAACGTGCTGGCCCGCGGGCTTCGGCGGCGGGGCGTTGACGTTGAGATGCTGGTTTCCAACACCCGGTTTCGATGTTCCCAGGAGGAAATCGAAGGCATCCCAGTCACCCGCGTACCCCAGGTCGGCCGGTTTACGTCGGCCCCCATCAATCCGTCCTTCGCTTCTTGGCTAAAACGGTGCGCACCCGCCGCCGACCTCCTCCATTTTCATTTTCCGAACCCCACCGCGGAACTGTCTTATCTGCTGACTCGATTGCGCCATCCGGTGGTGGTGACCTATCACAGCGATATCGTCCGCCAGGCGTTTCTGGGAAAATGCTACGAGCCGTTTTTGCGGACTTTTCTAAGGCGGGCAGACGCCATTATCGCCACTTCCCCGGAATATCGGCGTTCCTCTCGTCTTCTTCGGGATTTTCGCCACAAGACCCGAGTGGTCCCATTGGGAGTGGACCTGGACCGATTTGGTCCGGAAAAGCGGAACGAGCGAGAAATCAAGGCCATTCGGCGACGATATGGAAATCGTCTGGTCCTTTTTATCGGACGATTCCGGTATTACAAGGGACTTCACGTTTTAATCGACGCCATGGAGCGGGTAGACGGCTGTTTGCTTTTGATCGGCGCGGGTCCGCTGGAAGCTTTCTTGCGGAACCGGACCCGGGAAATGGCCCATCCGGACCGGGTGGTGTTTCTGGGCGAGCGTACCGATTGGGAGGTGGTTCAGTTCCTCCATGCCTGCGATGTGTTCGTGCTGCCTTCGGTTCAACGGAGCGAAGCCTTCGGGATTGTTCAACTGGAAGCCATGGCCTGCGGCAGGGCGCTGGTTTCCACCGCCATCGGCACCGGCACGACCTTCGTCAATCAGCATGGCAAAACCGGATGGGTGGTCCCCCCGGACGACCCCCGAAGGCTGGCCGGCGCCATCCGCCATTTACTGGACCACCCGGAAAAACGGACGGCTTTCGGGGTTGCGGGCCGCCAACGGGTTCTGTCCGATTTTACCTCGGACCGGATGACGGAGCAAACTCTTTCCATCTACCGGGAGGTTCTTAACCAAGAGGCTCCGTCCGGCATTTTTTCGGTCCCCGTCTCAATTTCCAAACCCTCCCCGCCTCCACCGGCAACCCCGGTTCGTGAACCGGCGACGGTGCTCCGGGCCATTTCCCGGCTCAATATCGGCGGGCCGGCCATTCACGTGCGGTTGCTGTCCCAGGGGCTGGACCCTCGGCGGTTTCGGACCGTGCTGGTGACCGGTCGCATTTCCTCTGCGGAGGGAAGCATGGATTACCTTTTCGAAAACGCCCCCGTCCAGCCCGTGGTGGTCCGAACTCTCCAACGTGAAATCAGCCCCTTGGCCGATTTGCTGGCCTTTTTTGAATTGTATCGGATGATGGGACGGGAGCGGCCCGATATCGTTCACACCCATACCGCCAAGGCGGGAACCAGCGCTCGCGTCGCCGCTTTTTTTTTCAATCGGTTCCGGGGGGAACGCATCCTCGCCATCCACACCTTCCACGGCCACGTTTTCGAAGGATATTTCAGCCGGCTGTATTCCTGGCTGTTCGTGAACATCGAGCGGGCCCTGGCGAAACATTCCTCGGCGATCGTGGCCATCAGCGAAAGCCAGCGGCGGGATTTGGTGGAGCGGTTTCGGATTGCGCCGGCCGAAAAGGTCCGGACCATCCCGCTGGGATTCCACTTGGAGCCGTTTCTTCGGGCGGCGGAACGAAAAGGCCGCTTCCGCAAGCGGCTTGGCGTCTCGGATGAAACCGTTTTAATCGGCGCCGTCGGTCGGTTGGTGCCGGTGAAAGACCATCGGCTCTTTCTGGAAGCGGCGGCCGCTTTTTGCCGGCGTAATCCCGGCCTTTCGGTGGTGTTCGTGATGATTGGCGACGGGGAATTGCGGGAAAAGCTGCAACGGCAGACCGAAACCCTTGGATTGCGGGACCAAGTGCGTTTTCTCGGGTGGGAGCGGGACGTCCCGTCCGTCTACGCCGATTTGGACATCCTTGGCCTGACTTCCGTCAACGAGGGGACGCCGGTTTCCCTGATCGAGGCCATGGCGGCGGAAGTCCCGGTGCTGGCCACGGCGGTGGGCGGCGTCCGCGATCTGCTGGGCGTCGCTTCGCCCGGCCCTTCCCGCGGACGACCGGCGATTCGCCCCCGGGGGCTGGTCTGCCGGCCGAAAGACCGGGACGGCTTTGTCGCCGGCCTGGAGTTTCTTCTCCGGGAATCGCCGGAGCCCCGGGCGCGTCGGGTTTCCGCCGCACGGCGTTACGTGGAACGGCGCTACGGGGCGGATCGGCTGCTGCGGGATACGGAAAACCTCTATCGGCAACTCCTGCGGGAACGCGAATGCCGCGGGTAGCGCCCCCACATTCCACCGGTTGAGCCACCCCCTCCCGCCATGATCCAATACCTCGCCGGCCTGTTGACCAACTATCTCGGCCTCGCCGTCTCCATGGCGGTTCAGGTTTTCCTCATGCCCTTTCTGCTCCACCATCTGGGACCGGGGCTGACCGGCCTCTATTATCTCTTCATGAACATTTCCAATTTCGTGGCCATCGGCATTGGCTGGCTGGCGGGGGCGGGGGTTTTCGTGCTGGCCTCCTCGGACGCCCGGCCGGACGGCCGGCGGCCCCCGGTGGACCAGGTCCATTGGGTGGTCTTCCTCTCCTACGGCCTCTACGCCACCGCCGTCATGGCGGGAATTGTGATCTGGGGCGCCCTCGCCGGCCGGCTCTGGCTGGAATCGGCCGGGACGGAAACGCTGGCCCAAGTCCGCCCGGCGGCCTTTTATTTGGGACTTTACGTCTGGCTGACCTATCTTCACCAGGCCGATCTGGCGCTGTACACCGCTCGTTTGGAGCAAGGCTGGGCCAACGTCTACCGGGTGATTTCCCAGAGCGTCTTCGTTCTTCTGTTGCTGGTCTGGGTGGTGGAACGACCCCGACTGGATTTTCTCATGATCGCCAACGCGGCGGGCGCGGCGGTGGCCTCCATCGCCGCGCGGCTCCATCTGCGGCGGACGGGCCGGTTGGGGCCGTTTCGATGGCGCCGCCCCGATTGGGGGCTGTTGCACCAGATGCTGGTGGCTAAGGGAAGGGATTATTTCGTTTTCGGACTGGCCCAGTTCGGTTTGATTTACGGAGACGTTCTGCTCGTCGGCGCGGCGCTGGGGCCGGAAGCGGTGTCGGCCTTTCTGGTTATCTGGAAGATTCCGGAGGTGGCCGGCGTGGCGCTGGGACGGATCAGCGAGATTTTGAGCCCCTGGTTCACTCGGCTGCGGACCGGCGGGGCGCAGGGCAAGACCGCCCGCCTCTTCCTTTGCACCAGCCGAATTCAGCACTGCCTCGGGCTGTCCGCCGGCCTGGCCTACGCCTTGTTCGGGTCCCGGATGGTGGAACTGTGGGTCGGGGCGGAATACCGTCCGGAAACGCAGTGGCTGTGGAGCCTGGCCGGCGCCGTCCTTTTTTTTCAGGTGGTGAACCGGCACGACGTGGTGCTTCATTACGCCTTGGCCCGGCTGGGGAATCTGATCAAGGCCCAGTTCCTGGACCTGGGCTTGAAGGTGTTGCTGACTTTGGCCCTTTTTCCCGCGCTGGACGTGGTCGCCCCGCTGGTGGCCATGTTGGCGGTGCAGCTCTTCGGATTGACCTGGTTTTACCGGACCGCCGCGCTTCGGCTGGTGAGCCGGAGCTGGCGAAGCTGGGCGGCGGAAGTGGGACGCGGCGCCCTGCCGGCCCTTTGCGCCTTGCTGTTGGTCGGATGGGCCTGCCGCCGCTTCTTTCGATTGGAAAATCTTCCGAGTTTTTTCGCCGCGTTCGGATGTTACGCGCTGGGAACGGTGGCGGTGATCGGGCTGATGGAGGCGGCATTCGGGGATCGGGGTCTGTTCAAGGTCGCGTCGGCGGTGGGGAAGGGCGGATGAAGGTTCTGCTGGCGGTCGGTCAACATCAGTACGGCGACCCGGCCCGGGGCCTGTCCACCGAATACGCCGCCTTTTTTCCCGCGCTGGAACGGTTGGGTCATGAGGTCGCCCATTTTGAACTCTGGAACCGTCGAATCTATCCCGGCGGCTTCGCGGAACTCAACCGGCGACTGCTGGCCCGGGTGCGGGAGGACCGGCCCGACGTCCTGCTGACCGTCCAGCTTCAGTACGAAATCTGGATCGAAACCCTCTTGGCCATCCGCGCCCTGGGCCACGCCGCCGCGGTCTGCTGGACCACCGACGACTCCTGGAAATTCCGCGAAGTCTCCCGTTTCATCGGACCGGCCTACGACGCCATGACCACCACTTATCCATCGGTCCTTCCCCGGTACCACGCCCACGGCATCCGGAACGTTTTGCCGACCCAATGGGCCGCGCCATCGGACGCCCTTTGTTCGCCCCGGCCCGCCGCCGAATGCCGGTATCCGGTCAGCTTTGTCGGCACCGCAAATCCCGATCGAAAATCTCGGATCGCCGCGTTGAAAAAGGCCGGGATTCCGGTGGCCTGCTTCGGCCACGGCTGGCCCGCCGGGCCGGTGCCGTTCGAATCCATTTCGGGAATCATCCGGGATTCGGCCATCAGCTTGAATTTCTCCACCGCCCGGGGCGGCCGTCAATTGAAGGCGAGGACCTTCGAGGTGCCCGGCGCGGGCGGTTTCCTGCTCACCGAGGACGCGCCGGGTCTGGAACGTTGGTACCGGCCCGGAGAGGAGGTGGCGGTGTTCCGGAATTCTTTGGAACTGGCGGGGCGGATTCGCCATTTTCTGGACCGTCCGGCCGAGCGGGACGCCATCGCCCGGGCCGGGCATCAACGCACCCGCCGGGAGCACACTTACGAGCATCGCCTTGAAGAGGTCCTTCGTTTCGCGAGACGGGCCGCCGGCAACCGGCCCTCCCACCCCCGGCCAGAGGAAATCCAATTGACAGCGGCGCTCGGGCGACATAGGCTGACGACCGCGCTACGATTGCTGCGGCGAGCGCTCATCCGGGCCGGAACGGCCGCCTTCGGACCCGAACGGGGACCCCGTGCGGCTCGACGGCTTGTTTTTGAAATCAGCTGGCGGCTGGCCGGTTCCCGGACCTTTTCGGCCGGCGGATGGCCGGGGCGGATGTTTTGGGAGTGAATGGAGAGAGGGGGGGGAGTTTCCGGCCTATGGATCCTGACTCCCGCCTTCAAAATTCTGTTTTCCGGCCTCCGTTCTTCACTCCGCCGTCGGCCTGGCCTGCCCCCGTCGGCGTCATCATTCCCTGCTTCAACGCGGCGGAAACGATTTGCCGGGCGGTGGATTCGGTTCGCAGGCAGACGTGGCGGCCGGCGGAATTGATTTTGGTGGACGACGCCAGCGACGACGAAACGCTGGACCTGTTGAACCGGTTGCGGGCAGGGGAGGGCGATCCGGCGGATCGGGGCTGGATTCGCGTTCTGCGGTTCCGGGTCAATCGCGGCCCGGGCGCGGCCCGAAACGCCGGGTGGGACGCCGCGACCCAGCCCTTGCTCGCCTTTCTGGACGCGGACGACGTCTGGCGTCCGGCCAAACTTATGACGCAGGCGGCATTTATGTTGGAAAACCCCCGCGTTGCCCTTTCGGGCCATCGAAGCGGCCATTTTGGCCGGGAGGTTGGTCCGCGAAATCCGCCCGGAAACGCGAGGGCGCTCCGCAAAACCCGATCGGTTTCAGGATCGACCCGAACTCCGGCTCGACGAATCTCCGCCGTCCGCCTGCTGGCCCACAACCTTTTCCCGGCTCGCTCGGTCATGTTGCGACGATCGTTGCCGTTCCGCTTCGCCGAAGACAAACGGCGTTCCGAGGACTATCTGCTCTGGCTGGAAATCGCCCTTTCCGGTCGCCGGATCACTTTTTTGGATGTGGAACTGGCGGGCGCCTTTAAACGAGATTTGGGCGCGGGCGGGCTGACTATTGATCCCGCGCGAATGGCCGCGGCGGAACGGGACACCTACCGGCGGCTCTGGCGGAAGGGGCGGTTGGGAACCCTTTCCGCCGTGCCGGCCTTGGCTTTTTCCGGACTTCGGTACGCCGTCCGGCGGCCTCGATGGGCGCTGAAACGCTGATATGTGCGGCATCGTCGGATTTCAGGATTCGGACCAATTTCCAGACCTGGCCCAGGCGCTGGGAACGGCCGTCGACGCCCTGGCGCATCGGGGGCCGGACGACTCCGGGGTTTTTCTGGACCCCGAATCCGGGATCGGCCTCGGCCATCGGCGGCTTTCGGTGCTGGACCTCACCGACGCGGCCCGCCAACCCATGGCCGCGGCGGACGGCCATCTCGCGCTGACCTACAACGGCGAGATCTACAACTTTCGGGCGCTGCGCCGAGAGCTGGCCTCCAAGGGCCACGGCTTCCGGGGCGAGGGCGACACCGAGGTCCTGTTGGCCGCCTGGCGGGAGTGGGGGGCCGACTGCCTGGAGCGGCTTATCGGCATGTTCGCCATGGGCGTCTGGGACGCCCGCGCCCGAGCCCTTTTCCTCGCCCGGGACCGGCTGGGCGTCAAACCGCTCTTTTACCATCGCCGGGGAAACGGCCTGCGCTTCGCCTCGGAGCTGAAGGCGCTGGTCGCCCTGCCCGGATTCGTCCGGCGTCCGGCCCCGACCGCACTTCCGCTGCTGTTGCACTACGGCTACCTTCCCGCCCCGCTGGCCGCCTTCGAGGACACCTTCAAGCTGCCGCCCGGCCATCTGGCCATCTGGAAGAGCGGCGAACTTCGGATTCGCCGCTGGTGGACGCCCCCCGCGCCCGCCACGCCCCGTCCCATCTCCGAAGCGGCCGCGCTGCGGGAACTGGACGCGCTGCTGAACCAGGCGGTCTCGGATCGATTGGTCGGCGACGTTCCCCTTGGGGCGCTGCTGAGCGGCGGAATCGACAGCGCCCTGGTCGCGGCGATCATGGCCCGGAGAGCGTCGGGTCCGGTGCGGACCTTCACCATCGGCTTCGGCGCGGGGGACCGCGCCGAGCCGGATTATGACGAATCGGGCCACGCCGCCTCGGTGGCGGAGTATCTGGGAACCGATCACACCGTTTTTCGGGTGACGGCCCGGGACGCGTTGGAGGTGATTCCCCGTCTGCCGGAGATCTACGACGAACCGCTGGCCGACGCCTCCGCCATTCCCACCGTTCTTGTGAGCGCCCTGGCCCGGACCCGGGTCACGGTGGCCCTTTCCGGCGACGGCGGGGACGAACTCTTCGCCGGGTACGCCCGGTATGCCGGCATCCGTTCCGCCGCGGCGTTGGCCGGCTGGATTCCCCGATCCATCCGGCGGAGCGCCGGCCGGCAAATGGCCGCCGTGCCCCCCGGCGCGGTCGCGGAGCGGTACCGCCGGATTTCCCCCGGCCTGCCGCCGCCGCTGCGGGTATCCAACGTGGCGGAAAAGTGGCGCAAGTTGGCCGGCGCCTTGCAGGCGGACACGCTGGAATCGGCCTATCGCTCCGCCGTTTCGCTTTGGTCCCGGGCGGACGTTTTCGACCTGACCGGCCGGACCGTGGAGCGCGGCATCTGGGAGGCCGCGCTGAGATCCGAAGGGGGAACCATCGCCCGACTCATGGCCGCGGACCGGGTCACCTATCTGCCCGACGATTTGCTGGCCAAGGTGGACCGGGCCAGCATGGCCGCCGGGCTGGAGGTCCGGGTGCCGTTGCTGGACCATCGGGTGGTCGGCTTCGCGGCCGGGCTGCCCTCGCGGCTCCACTACCGGGCCGGGGTGGGCAAGGCCCTGCTTCGTCGGCTCTTGGGGCGGTATTTGCCTCCGGCGCTGTTCGAGCGCCCCAAAATGGGTTTCGCCGTGCCGGTGGACGCCTGGCTTCGAGGCGACCTGGCGGAACTGGCGGCCGACTATTTCGCCCCGGCGCGGCTGAAACGGGCCGGGGAACTGGATCCAGAGACCGCGGGTCGATTCCTGCGCGCCCATCGTCGAGGCGATCGGGACCACGGCCATCGGCTCTGGGCGCTGCTGACGTGGCAAATGTGGCGGGAACGCTGGATCGAAAGGACATCCTGATGACATCCGCAATCCATGAACCGGTCCGACGGCTCATCGAGCGGGGCGTTCACGTTCCTTCTCCGGAGACGGTGGTGGTGGGTCCCGAGGTGGACCCGCTCCGCATCTTTCCGGGCGCGACGCTCCTTCCCGGCGTCCGGTTGCTCGGCGCCGAGACCCTGATTCTGCCCGGCGCGGTGTTGGGCGCGGAAGGACCGGTCACGGTGACCGATTGCCAGATCGGCCCCGACGTCACCCTTCGGGGCGGTTTTTTCCAGCGGGCGGTGTTTCTGGAAGGGGCCTCCGCCGGTCTGGGCGCCCACGTCCGGGAAGGAACGATTCTGGAGGAAGGCGCGAGCGTCGCCCACACGGTCGGCCTCAAGCAGACCATTCTTTTCCCCTTCGTCACCCTGGGCAGTCTCGTCAATTTCTGCGACGTGCTCATGGCGGGCGGAACCAGCCGGAAAAACCACGGCGAAGTGGGCAGCTCCTACATCCACTTCAACTACACGCCCAACCAGGACAAGGCCACCGCGTCCCTGCTGGGAGACGTGCCCCGGGGCGTCCGGCTGGACCAGCCGCCGATCTTTTTGGGCGGCCAGGGCGGCCTGGTGGGACCGATCCGGCTCGCCTTCGGCACCGTTATCGCGGCGGGAAGCGTTCAGCGGAAAGACGAACTCCGGCCTGGCCGCCTGCTGGGCGGCGGCGCCCCCCGCCCCCTCAGCGTGCCTTTTTCGGCGGGCGTGTATCGAAACATCGGGCGGCTGGTTTCCCACAACCTGGTCTACATTGGAAATTTGGCGGCGCTATCGGCCTGGTATCGCCATGCGCGGTCCCTGTTTCTCTCCGATCGCTTTCCCGCCGCCTTGCTGGAGGGGCTTCAGCGGAATCTGGAGCGGGGGCTGGCGGAACGGATCAAACGTCTCGGCCAGGTGGCCGGGAAAATGGCCGAATCCATGCAACGGTATGTCGCGGAAGGGGGCGACCCGGAAAGCCCTCTGATTCGCCAAAAGCGGGCATTTTCCGAACGGTGGCCCGAAATCGAGGCGATCCTGGCCGAAGCGGGAAGGCGGGACGGCGCGACGGAGTCCAGGGAACGGTTTCTGGAGGCGCTTTCCGAACGCCTTGGCCGGAGCGGAGCCGTCTATACCGAGGTGATGCCGACCCTTCCGCCGGAGGTCCGGGAAACCGCCACGGAATGGCTGGAAGGGATCGTTCGAGATGTTCATTCCGCGGCGCTGGATTCTTTGGAGACCTTTCGGCCAAGGGGCGGAACACAAGCGGGACGGCGGGAAGGCGCTTCCAGAACGGGGAATGAACCGGACGGAATCGGAAGGGGGACCGGAATCCGGAATCAGTGCGCGGCGAAAGGGCAGGGGAACCCTCGCCGAAAGGGACTTCAAGGACAATCCATGGGAAAACTTTTCGGAACCGACGGCATCCGGGGCGTGGCCAATCGCCCGCCCATGACCGCCGAGATGGCCCTCAACGTCGGTCGGGCCGTGGTGGCGCTCTATCGAAACGGCGACGCCCCGCCCCGGGTGGTCATCGGCCAGGACACCCGGATCTCCGGCGAAATGCTGGAGCACGCCCTGGCCGCGGGCATTTGCGCCATGGGCGGAGACGCCTGGCTGACCGACGTGTTGCCGACCCCCGGCGTGGCGTTTCTTGCCGCCGCCACCGGCGCGGACGCCGGTCTGGTGATCTCCGCCTCCCACAATCCCTTCGAGGACAACGGAATCAAGGTCTTCCGGGGCGACGGCTTCAAGTTGTCCGACGAGCGGGAGGCCGAGCTGGAAGCGCTGATTTTGGGCGGCGGCCTGATGGCCCGGAGCGAGAACGTTCGCGACACCGGTCACGTTCGTTTGTTTCAGGACGCCCGAAAGCGATACCGCGATTTTCTTCGATCCACTCTGGGCCCGGAGGCCTCGCTGGAAGGCATGAAGATCGTTCTGGACTGCGCCAACGGCGCGACCTTCCAGGTGGCGCCGGAATTGTTTGCGGAGCTTGGCGCCGAGGTCACCACCCTGTTCGCCTCCCCCGACGGCCGGAACATCAACATGGGTTGCGGTTCCCAGCACCCGGAAACCTTGATGAAAACCGTGGTGGAAACCGGCGCGGACATCGGCCTGGCTTTTGACGGGGACGGCGACCGGCTCATCGCCGTGGACGAAACCGGCCGCCGGATCACCGGGGATCAGATTCTGGCGGTTTGCGCCCGGCACATGCAGGCGGCGGGGAAATTGCCGGGCGATTTGGTGGTCGCCACGGTGATGAGCAACATCGGTCTGCGGCTGGCGCTTCGGAAGCTGGGAGTCGAGGTGCGAATCACCGACGTGGGCGACCGATATGTTTTGGAAGAGATGAAGGCGTCCGGGGCGGCGCTGGGCGGAGAGGACTCCGGCCACATGATCTTCCTGGATCATCACACCACGGGGGACGGCATCCTCACGGCGCTTCGTCTGATTGAAGCGGCACGGGACGCGGGACAACCGCTGTCGGAACTGGCCGGGATCATGGACGTGTTTCCGCAACTGCTGATCAACGTTCCCGTGCGGGAAAAGCCGGAAATCATGGACATCGCCCCGGTGGCCGAAGCCGTTCGAAACGCGGAGGCGGAATTGGGCGAAAAGGGGAGGGTGCTGGTCCGCTATTCCGGCACCCAGAACCTGTGCCGAATCATGGCCGAAGGCCCCACGGCGGAAATCATCCGGGACGTCTGCGACCGAATTGCGACCGCCGTGCGGAAAGAAATCGGGGAGTAGGGCGGGGAATCGCCTTCGGGCCAAGCTTTTTTGCCGTTTCTGATTCCTGAATCCTTTCTTCCGAATTCTTTCCGCCAAAAGCCGTAAAAAAAGTCCGCTCCAGAGAGCCTGGAGCGGACTTTGATGCTTTTGAATGGACGCTTAATCCCGGCCGCCGCCGAAAATCCGAAGCAGGAAAAGGAACAGGTTGATGAAGTCGAGGTAGAGAGAAAGCGCGCCGATGATCGCGCCCTTGCGAACCGTTCCCGCGTCCAGATCGTCCGGCTGGGTCAGGGCCATGTGCTTCAGCTTCTGGGTGTCGTAGGCGGTCAGGCCCACAAAGACGAGGACGCCGATATAGCTGACCACCATGGAGATGGCGCTGCTTTGCACGAACATGTTCACCACCGAGGCGATGATGATGCCGATCAGCCCCATGAACATGAAGTTGCCCACGCCGGTGAGATCTTTTTTCGTGGTCATGCCGTATATGCTGACCGCCCCGAAAGTTCCCGCGCAGATGAAAAAGGTCGACGTGATGGAGGCCGACGAGTAGGCCAGAAAAATTACCGAGAGCGTCAGCCCGTTCAGCACGGAATAGCCGATGAACATGGCCGTGGCCGTGCCCGGGGACATTTTTTGAACCCGGGAGCTGAGGATGAACACCATCGCCAACTCGCCGATGATCAGGCCGAAGAAAATTATCGGATTGCCGACGATCAGCCGCAACAGGGTCTCGCTGCCGGCGGTGACGTAGGCCATCAGGCCGGTCAGCGCCAGACCGGCGGCCATCCATCCGTAAACGGACTGGATGAAGGAATTGACCCGTTCCTGGGTCCCTGCCGAGGCGGCGCTTCCGTATTTTTGTCGAAGTTCCTCCATAGTGCTCAACCTCCCGCCTATTTGAATTTTTTAAAATTTTTTGGCAAACTCATTGGCTTGTTTTGCACGGGTGGAATATAACACAGTTCCCCGGGGTTTCAAGAAAAATCGGCCAACGACCGTCGGGCGAATTATGCGGCGGGGAAGGGGGGAAGGGTTTCCATGAAACAATCAGACTCCGAAAAATCGGTGGACTCGGGAAAATCTGAAACTGCCGGCATGGGACCGGAAGAACTATTGGGGATGGCGCGGGGATTTTTTTCCAGCCGGATCATTCTGAGCGCCGCGGAACTGGGCTTGTTCGACCGGCTCCCGGCCACGGCGGAGGTCGTCGCGGAGGACTCCGGTTGGGACGTGGAGGCGTTGCGGACCGCGCTGGACGCGCTTGCGGCCATCGGCGTGATTGAAAAAGACGGAAAAGCGGGGCCTTATCGGATTGTTCCGTCTTTGAAACGCGCGTTGAGCCGCGACCCGGAAGTTTCCGTTCTGCCCATGATCGAACATCTGGACCACTTATGGAACCTGTGGTCCGACTTGGGGGAAATAATCCGTTCCGGGAGAAAGCCGAAAACAAAACCTTCGGTCCTGGCGGACCCGAAGCGACGCCGTTCCTTTATCGGCGCCATGCACGCCGCGGGCCAATCCATGGCCGAGGAACTCGCGGACGAATTGATGACCGAACCGGCCCGGAAACTCCTGGACGTGGGCGGCGCTTCCGGGACGTACGCCGCCGCGTTTCTGGCGAGGCGACCGGAAATGACGGCCACGTTGTTCGATCTGCCGGAGGTGATTCCCATGGCCGAGGAGCGGCTGGAGCGACGGGGGCTGCGGGATCGCGTGACGCTGGTTTCCGGGAATTACAACCGGGACCCGTTGCCCGGAGGCCACGATCGCGTCTGGCTGTCGGCCATCGTTCACCAGAACAGCCGCGAGGAAAACCGGGCGCTTTACGAGAAATGTTTTCAGGCGCTGGAGCCCGGCGGAAAACTGTGGATTCGAGACCATGTGATGGACGACGCCCGGGTGAATCCGCCGGCGGGCGCGGTTTTCGCGGTCAACATGCTGGTGGCCACGTCCGGCGGCGACACGTTTACCCTGGCGGAGTTTCAGGAGGATTTGGAATCCGCCGGCTTTGTCGGCGTCCGAGTCCTTCGGAACGGCGACCGGATGGACGCCGTGCTGGAGGCCGTCCGCCCGTGAAAGCGCCGCAACTTTACCCGGAACTGAAGCGGCTCGCGGAAAAACTCGGCGTTCCGGTGGTGGAAAAAAGTTTCCGGAACGCCGGGGTTCCGGTGCAAAGCGGTCTTTGCAAAGTGCGCGAAGAGTTTCGGTTCGTGATGGATCGGAATCTGCCGGTTTCCGAAAAGAACCGGCTGCTGGGGGAATGTCTGGCGTCGATGGATCATTCTTCGGTTTTCGTGGCGCCGGCGGTGCGGGACTTTATCCAGAAACAATTTGAAAAACAGGAACTTGCAGGATAATTTTTTGCGCTTTCCGCTGAATCTTGGCCCATAAAGTTTACATAATATATTTTATCGGACAATTTTGAACGGGAAAAAGCTGGGGGCCCTCTTTCTTCGATGGTTTTGGGTTTGAATTCTTCCGGCGTTTCGGTCCGCGCCTTCTCCGTCCCGTTCCCTCGTCCGACAGTGCCACACGAAGACAGCCCCGCGCACCGCTCCAGCAAATCTCAAAAAGCGTTGAACGCCGGAAACACCTGTGATACTCATCGGGTTTTGCCATGATAAACGATTCGGGTTCCATACAGCGCCATATTTATTCCGTTTCCGAACTGACCGCCGAAATCAAAGATGTTTTGGAGGACCAGTATCCGTTCGTCTGGCTGACCGGGGAAATTTCCAATTTCCGGGCGCCGGGTTCCGGCCACTTCTATTTCACCCTCAAAGACGCCGGCGCCCAGATCGGCGCGGTGATGTTCAAGGGGCAGAACCGGAACCTGAAATTTCGGCCGGAAGATCGGATGAAAATCACCGGTTTCGGGCGGATCGGCGTCTACGCGCCCCGGGGCAATTACCAGATCATTCTGGAATACCTGGAACCCCGCGGGGTCGGGGAGTTGCATCTGGCGTTCGAACAGCTCAAGGCGCGGCTTCAGGCCGAGGGGCTGTTCGACCCGGAGCGCAAGAAGCCCCTGCCCGTCCTCCCGTCCAAAATTGGCGTGGTCACCTCCCCCGCCGGCGCGGCGATTCACGACATTCTCCGCGTGGTGGATCGGCGGTATCCCAACATGCCGGTGGAGATTTCTCCCGCCCGGGTTCAGGGGGAAGGCGCCGAGCTGGAAATCGCCGCAGCCATCGCCCGGCTGGACGCCCGGCCGGACACCGAGGTGATTCTGTTGGCCCGGGGCGGCGGTTCCCTGGAAGACCTGCAGGCGTTCAACGCGGAGGCGGTGGCCCGGGCCATTTTCGCCTGCGGGGCGCCGGTGATTTCCGGCGTGGGCCACGAAACCGACGTGACCATCGCCGATTTCGTGGCCGACGTTCGCGCGCCCACCCCCTCCGCGGCGGCGGAGATGGCGGTTCCGGTGAAGGCGGAATTGCGGGCCTGGAAGGATTCCGCCACCCATGCCCTGGCCGCGGCCTTGGAGCGAGGGATCGAACGGGAGCGCCGGGCGCTTGGCGCCCTCTCCCGGCGGCTGGTGCATCCCCGCCGCCGGTTGCAAGACTGGCAAATGCGGGTGGACGATCTTGCCGGGCGGCTGGGGCGCGCCATGGACCATGGCCTGCGGCATCGGCGCGAGCGTCTGGCCTGGCGGGCGGAACGGCTTCGGGCCAACAGCCCCGCGGTGACGGTCCGGCGGGCCGTCGAGCGGCTGGACGGCCGCCGCCGCGCTCTGCCCGTCGCCATGCGCCTGCGGACTCGGGAATTGCGGGCCCGGACGGCGGAGCTGGCGGCCCGCCTTCGCGCCCTGAATCCCCATGGCGTGCTGGAACGGGGATACGCCATCGCCCGAACGTCGCCCGAAGGCGCGATCATCCGATCCGCCGACCAGTTGGGCGTGGGACAACTCGTGGACATCCGCGTGGCCCGGGGAAGCATTCGGGCCCGGGTGGAGGAGATCCAAGCCGATGACGGCGAAACCGACGTTTGAAAAGGCCATGCAACAGCTTGAAGAAATCGTGACCGAGCTGGAAACGGGGGATCTTCCCCTGGAGAAGGCCATGAAAAAATTCGAGGAGGGCATCGCCCTGTCTCGCTATTGCACCGAAAAGCTGGACGAGACCGAGCGGCGCATCACCCTGCTCATGGAAGGGCCCGACGGCGAAGTCGCGTCCCAACCGTTTCAGGAAGGCGACGGGGAGACCGTATGATCGGCTTTTTTCCCTCGCCGAAACCCACAACCTTTTCAGGCATACCGGGGCCGCCCCCCGCCGCGCCCCCGGGCCGGGAACAATATCCGTGAGCCCTACCCTGCTTTCCACCATTTACTCCCCGGCCGATCTCAAGAAAGTTCCCGTGGGCGACCTGCCCCGGCTGGCCGAAGAAATCCGGCGGGCGATCGTCGACGTGGTGTCCCGAACGGGCGGCCATTTGGCGTCGAGCCTCGGCGCGGTGGAGCTGACCATCGCCCTGCATTACGTCCTGGATACGCCCCAAGACAAGCTGATTTGGGACGTGGGCCATCAGACCTACGCCCACAAACTGTTGACCGGTCGTCGGGACCGTTTCGATTCCCTCCGCCAGTTGGACGGGCTGTGCGGCTTCACCAAGATGAGCGAAAGTCCCTACGACGCCTTCACCACCGGCCACAGCAGCACCTCCATCTCCGCCGGTCTGGGCATGGCCTGCGGAAAATGGCACAACCAGGACAAATCCCGGGTTGTGGCGGTGATCGGCGACGGCTCCATGACGGCCGGGCTGGCCTACGAAGGGCTCAACCAGGCGGGCGCGTTGGGGAAAGACCGGAACCTGATCGTCATCCTCAACGACAACGACATGTCCATTTCGCCCAACGTCGGCGCCCTCTCCTCCTTTCTCAGCCGAACGTTCTCGGCCCGCTACCTCCAGGGCTTCCGAAAAGAATTCGGGGAATTTCTTCGATCCCTGCCCAAAATCGGCGACGACATGTACCAGCTCGCCAAACGGTCCGAGGAATCTTTCAAAACTTTCGTCACCCCCGGCATGCTGTTCGAGGCCTTCAACTTCGACTATTTTGGTCCCATCAACGGCCACAAGCTGCCGCACCTCATCGACATTCTGGAGAACATCAAGGACCTCAAAGAGCCGGTGCTGCTCCACGTCACCACCCGCAAGGGCAAGGGATACGAACCGGCCGAGAAGAATCCCGTCTATTTCCACGGGGTCGGCTGTTTTGAAAAGGAAACCGGCGTCTGCATCAAAAAAGGCGTCTCGGTGCCCACATACACCTCGGTGTTCGGCGAAACCATGGTGGAACTGGCCGAAACCGATCCGCGCATCGTTGCCGTCACCGCCGCCATGCCCGAAGGAACGGGGTTGGCCGAATTCGCGGAAAAATATCCGGACCGGTTTTACGACGTGGGGATCGCGGAACAGCACGGGGTCACCTTCGCGGCGGGGCTGGCCGCCGAAGGCATGCGCCCGGTGGTGGCCATCTATTCCACCTTTCTGCAGCGGGCCTTCGACCAGATTCTCCATGACGTCTGCATCGAGGGGCTTCCGGTGGTGTTCGCCCTGGATCGGGGCGGCATCGTGGGCGAAGACGGCGCCACCCACCACGGCCTCTTCGACTTCGGCTATCTCCGGGGATTGCCCAACATGACGATCATGAGCCCCCGGGATGAAAATGAGCTGCGTCGAATGCTGGTCACCGCCATCGGGCACGACGGTCCCGTGGCCCTGCGCTATCCCCGGGGCAGCGCCGTGGGCGTTTCCCTGGCCGCGCGGCCCGAACCGGTTCCCATCGGCAGGGCGAAATTGCTGGCCGACGGGGAAGACGTCTTGCTCCTCTCCGCCGGCGGGTCCACCCAGGAGGCGCTGGCCGCGCGGGAAATGCTGGAACGCGACGGCGTTTCGGCCGCGGTGATGGACGCCCGGTTCGTCAAGCCGCTGGACATCGAGCGCATCCTGCCGCTGGCCCGTTCCGTGGGACGGGTGGTGACGGTGGAGGAGCATGTGCTTATGGGCGGCTTCGGCTCCGCGGTGCTGGAGGCGCTGGCCGACGCCGGGATGACCGACGTCGCCGTCGCCCGGGTGGGCATTCGGGATACCTTCGTGGCCCACGGACCCCAGAAAATCCTTCGCGCCCGCTACGGCGTGGACGCCGCCGCCGTGGTCCGCGCGGCCCGGAATCTGATGGGCAATCGACCGGTCCAGGCCACGCCCGCGCGCCACGTCGCCGG
>JBKHDD010000013.1:0-59194 GCA_046541515.1 Desulfococcaceae bacterium | reverse complement strand
ATAAATCGGTTTCGTCCGCGTCGTAGCGGACCACCGTCACGCCGTCCCGGGCCGCGCCGGCCAAGCCGTCCGCGTCTTCCACCGCGGAGGAAACCACCAGGACGTGCAGACCGCCGTCGTCCGCGACCGCGTCCAGCGCGCCGCCGTCAAGAGGCGTTTGAAAATCGAAGTCGCCGTTTTCCCCGCCGTCCGCCTGGTTCGCGTCGTTGGCCTCCATGGCCATTTCGTCGTGGAGTTCCCGCTCCTCCAACAGCTCCAGCGCGTCGAACATCGCCGCGCCGTCCAGAACAATCCTCTCCTCCAACTTCAGCAGTCTAAACATGTTGCCTCCTTCACCCGGTAAGGATCGATGGAATATCGAAATGAAAAAATTTGTGTTCAATAAAGAAAAGCATTGCGCCAAAGAAATGCATTGCGCTGTCCGCGCAAACCGGCCCTGCTACCCCTTTCCAAGAGAATGCATAAGCCCTCCCCCAGTGGGTTCCGCGTTATCCAAACCTTCCCGCGTCCAATCCGTCGAAAGGTTTTGCATGGCCGGGTTTGGCCGCGCGCCATCCGGCTTTTCACCAACGTCATCGGTTTCCAAAGAAACCTTTCCATCAGGGTCGATGTCCGATGAAATTTCTTCGGCGTCCAATTCGCTCATCGGGTCGGACCAACGTTCGTAGCCCAGCCCCAGGCTGACCAGCAGGGTATGATAAGCGTTCAACAGGGAAACCGCCGTCCGGTTTCTTTCCAGTCTCGCCAAAAAACTCTCCATCATTCGTTGGGCCACCACGGTATCGGAAAAGCCGATCATGCCCGCCCGGTTGCGTTCCTGGCTCATGTCCCGCAAATCATCGGAAACCTGAAGTGCCGCTTCCTTCAATTCGAACTGGCGTTTTTTGACCCCGAAATCCTGAAGGGCCACGTGCACCTGGGCCACGATTCCGGCGGTCAGCAGGACGCGCTGAATCTCCACCATTTCGGCCGTCATCTTCTGGGCGTTCCAATTGGCGTATTTGGATGGCAATTGCAACAAGCTGGCAACAAACTGGCCTCCGGCGGTGTACCAGTCGTTATTGACGAGAAATTGATCTCCGTCGTAATGATAGGACGCGTTCAGCTCAAGTCCGGGAAACATGTCCAGGAAGGCCGCGCGAATTTCATCCTCCTGAACCCGATTCCGCAAGTCGGCCGAAAAAAGTTCGGGCCGGTTTCGCAGGGCGACGTCCTCCAGCCGCCGGGCGTTCAATTCGCCGGGGGATGGAATGGTTTCCAATCGACGGTCGATGGCCGCCACGGATGGATCAACGTCAAAACGGCTGGTCGGGGTCAACCCCATCAATCGGCTTAAATCCACCCGCGAAGTGGCAATTTCGGCCTGGAGATCGGCCGCCGAGATCGTCAGGTTCACCAATTGTCGTTCCATCTCCTTGGCCACGATCGGATCGAGCCGTTTTTCCGCAACCAGCTCTTCAGCCGCGGACTTGTATTGACGCATCCGGCCTTCAATATCTCGGACATACTCCAAATCTTGCTCGGAAAGAACGGAATTCCAAAAAGCCGACGCAATGTCCATGGCCAGATTTTGAGCCTGCCGAATCCGTTCCATCCGCCGAATTTCGGTCTGCAAAGCCGCCTGGCGCGATCGGATGTAGGAAAGACCGAAATCCAGGATGTTCCAGGACAGGGACAAGTCGAAGGTCTTGGTGGTTTTGTCTTGGGAAACCGTATTGCTGAGAGAGACCTCGCCGGTATCTGGATCGACGAATTCACGCTGGATAAATTCGCTTCGTTCGGAATACACCCCTTGGGCGGTGAGGCTGGGCAACATTTTCAATTTTTCGGACATGGCCGTCCGATCGGCGATTCGCTCCATAAAGCGGCTAACGCGGAGGTCCAGATTATTGGACAATCCCACGGAAATGGCGTCGTCCAGGGTCAACGGCTCTTCAAATTCCATCTTTTGCCGTTCGGCGAGAAATGCCTGATCCCGGGAAAGATTGTCTTTCCGCTGTTCGGCCAAATCAATTTGATACGCATGGGAGCAACCGATCAAAAACAAAAAAAGGCCGGCGGGGACCAAGATCGGACGTTTGGGAAAGTATTGGGAAAAACGCGTCAGCATAACCTCGGCGATTCATCGGTGTCGGATATCGGTTTCAGCCAGGCAAATTAAATTCGGGGGGACCTGACCAACTCGGCAGGGACAACTGACCAAGGGCGCTTCAAATGGGCTGAATATACGCTTTGGGAAACCTTGTCAACACCCGAGGCGGCATTTCCGAACCCATAATGGGGGAAATCCGGTATGCCGTCCGGCGGAAACCTTCCCAACTATTTTGCGATTTTTTGCAATTTTTATGCCGCCGATCAGTCAAATGCGGGGCGGACGACATTCCCAACGATCTCGGGAACAAGCCCATCAAATTGAAAAATGGCCGAAAGGCGTCGCCATGGATTTTCTTCATCTATTTTTTATGACGCCTTTAATTTTTTTTATGCTTTCGGCGAAAATCTTTTCGATATCTTGGCTCCGGGGGAGGCGATAGCCTACCGAAGCTCGCCCCTCCCCCCAACGCCGCTCACTTTGGAATTTCAAATCGAAAATCGCGCCGGATTGAACGAGGGCCCATTTTCCCGACGAATGAACGCCCCCCCCCCGATCCGCGGATCAATTCCCCAGCACGCTCCCCACATACCCCCCGTTGTTCCCGGGATAGATGGCGGCGCCGGGGGCGAGCCGTTCCACGCGGCGCATTTCGCCCTCGGTGTATCCGTACATCGGCGCCATGCGCCGGGTGATTTCGTAGACCGATTCGGTCTGGGTGCTTTGCCGGAGGTTCTCGTCCAGATTTCCGTCCCGGGAATACGCCGGCGGAGAAGACGGGGCGGCGGGCGTGGAGCGGCGCTCGGCCCGGGGGGCGGACGACGCCACCGGGGCCCGGGGTCGGCCGTCCCGGCGGAAGGTGCGAACCTCCACGCCGGGAATGTCTCGGGGCGGCCGGGGCTTGCGGGTGCCGGGCCGAACCGACTTGCGGGAAACGCCGGAAGCGGCGGATCGGGCCTTGGGCGCTTCGTCGGATTCGGCGTCGGATTCGGCGTCGGATTCATCCTCGGATTCGGCGTCGGTCGCGGATCGGGACGGATCTTCGCCGTTTTCGGCCGAGGCCGAGGCTTCGCCGTCGCCAATTCCCGCCCCGGCGGCGACGACCCGGCTTTCCAATCGGTCCAGTCGGTCAAGAATTTGATCGCACGGGGGGCAGTCCCCGCCCGTCGCGCCCGAATCTCCGGCGGCGTCGGACGCGCCCGCGGCCGTCGCGCCGCCGCCGTCCAGCCGTCGTTCCAGCTCGTTCATCCGGTCGGTCAGGGCGCCCAGGTCGTCCACGCCCGGGGGCGGGATCGTTCCCCGCACCTGTCCGGATCGTCGCTCCAGGGCGGCGACGCGGTCTTCCAGGTCGGCCGAGCCCGGCCCCATGGGCAGATTGAAAAAGGCCACGGCGGCGGTCAGGCCGACGAGCCACAGCACCACCAGCACCAGCACCAGCGAACCGCGACCGTTGCGAGAACCTTTGGACTTCCTGGTTTTTTTGGCTTTTTTCCCGTCGTCGTCGCCCGAATCTTTAAAGGCCATTTCGCCCCCCTTGGCGGAAATTGTTGAACATCGGGACCGGTCCCTTTTGGCGTGTCATAATCAAAAACACCTCACTTTTCAAGAACTTTCCCCACCCAGTCGTCAAAATGGGCCCAAAATTCCGCGCGGATGGCGTCCCGCTCCCGAAGGATTTCGTGACGGGCCTCCGGAAGAACCTCCAGCCGGCATCGGGGCAGGGCCCTGCAAAGGGCCTTTTGGGCGTGGGCCGGCACCACCCGGTCCCGTCCGGCGGTCACCATCAACACCGGGGCGCGAATCCGCGCGGCGATCGCCGGGTCCCGAAGCCGATCCACCGAGGCGTAGGTGGCGGCCACCCAGCCCCAGGTGACGCCGCCCAGGGCCAGGGCGGGATTCCTCGCGATCATGGCCGTTTCCGCCAGATACCGATCCCGGTCCGAAGTCAGCACGTTCCGACGGAATCGTTCCTCGGTCTTGGGACGGTAGGGCCCCTCCCCCAGGGCGAATTCCTCGGAGCGGCCCCGCGCCAACGCCGCGGCGGTGAGCCGACGGGCCACGGCCGGCGGCCAGGGGCCGGCATAGATGTCGATCATGGGAGAGGTCAGGACCGCCGCGCTCGCCACCTCCGGCCGTTCGGCCAGCCATCGCAGGGCCATGTGGGCGCCCATGGAATGGCCCAATATCAGCCGGGGAAAGGGGACGGAATCGCGGACCTCCTCGGCGAAACGGTCCAAATCGTCCAGGTAGGTCCCGTAGTCGTCCACGTGCCCCTTGAACCGATCCCTCAGGGGACGAGCGGAGAGCCCCTGCCCCCTCCAGTCCAGACCGTACACCGCGAAGTTCCGCCGGCAAAGCGCTTCGGCGGTTTCGGCGTACTTTTCCAGAAATTCGGACCGCCCGGGCAACATCCAGACGCCGCCCCGGGGGGAACCGCTCCGCGCGGGCCAAATCCCGAACCGGAGCCGGGCCCCGTCCCGGGCGCGAAAACAATCGGTGATCGGCGGCGTCACGAGGTCCAATTCCGGAGATGGCATGGAAGGGCGCGGACCGAAACGGCCCGCGGGCCCGCCCCCAGGCGTCGGAAATCTCGATTGACCGCCGCCGAAAACTTAAACCGGTTTACAATCTCGCCGCCATTGGCTAAAGGTAGCGACTTGTCCCGGCGGGAGCGGATCGCCCAGCGCCTCCGCGCCCTCCCCAACCCCCGACGGCCGGGAACCGGAACGGCCGGCCCACAGGAGAAAAACCCATGCGCGTACTCATCACCGGCGGGGCGGGCTTCATCGGCTCGCACCTGGCCGAAGCCTGTCTGGAACGGGGCGACGAGGTGTACATCCTCGACGACCTGTCCACCGGCTCCATGGACAACATCCAGGCGCTCCGGGAATCGGAAGCCTATCAGGGGCGACTCTTCGTTCATGTGGATTCGATTCTGAACGCCAATCTGCTGCTGGAGCTGGTGGGCATTTGCGACGTGGTCTACCACCTGGCTGCGGCCGTGGGGGTCCGGTACATTCTGGACAATCCCCTGCGCTCCATCCGGGTCAACGTGGAAGGCACCGAGCGGGTGCTGGATCGCTGCACCAAGTTCAAGAAGCGGGTGCTCGTCGCCTCCTCCTCGGAGGTCTACGGCAAGCATCTCCACGCGCCCCTGGTGGAAACCGACAACATCATCTACGGCCCCAGCAGCAAATTCCGCTGGAGCTACGCGGCTTCAAAGCTGATGGACGAGTTCACCGCCCTGGCCTACCACCGCACCCGCGGCCTCGACGTGGTCATCGCCCGGCTGTTCAACACCGTCGGGCCCCGGCAAAGCGGCGCCTACGGCATGGTCATCCCCCGCCTGGTGCGGCAGGCCATTCGCAACCAGCCGCTGACCGTCTACGGCGACGGCGCCCAGACCCGCACCTTCACCTACGTGAAGGACGTGGTGGGCGCGCTGATGGGACTCATGGACGGGGAAGATACGGCGGGGGAGGTGTTCAACATTGGCGGAACCGAAGAAATCTCCATCGTGGAACTGGCCCGCCGGATCATCCGGGAGACCGGCTCCGATTCCGAAATTGAATTGATTCCCTACGAACAGGCCTACGAAAAGGATTTCGAGGACATGCAGCGTCGGGTGCCCTCCATCGAAAAAATCCAAGCGGCCATCGGTTTCGAGCCCAAAACGCCCCTGGAGGCGATCATTCGTCAGGTCATCCGGTTTCAGCGCTCGGCGACCGCCTGATCCGCCCGATCCGCCCGATCCCCGGGCCCGCCGTTGGGCTCAAACCTTGTATTTTCCAAAATCCTCGGGCCGGAGCTTCTCCAGATATTCGGCCCATTTTTTCCCCTCCTCGCTCCGGTCCAGCGGCTCGCCCTCGGGCCCTTCGATGGGCGTGGATTTTTCGATGACCTGCTGATCCACGAAAATGGGCGCGCCGAAGCGCAGGGCGATGGCGATGGCGTCGCTGGGACGGGCGTCCATGTCGAACTCCCCCTCTTCGTCGGCGAAATAAATCCGGGCGAAAAAGGTGTTGTCCCGCAGGTCGCAGACCTCCACCCGCGCCACCGTGATTTCCAGCATTTCCGCGAAATTTTTAAACAGGTCATGGGTCATGGGCCGGTCGAAGCGGATGTTTTGCAGGGCCGACGCGATGGAGGTGGCCTCCAGCAGCCCGATCCAGATGGGCACCACGTCTTCGCCGTCCTCGGATTTGAGGAGGATGATGGGCGTATTGGAATTGGGGTCCATGGTCAGACCCGCGATGGTCACCTTATGCAGCATGGCACGCATCTCCTTTCGTGAGGACGCGGGGGCGGCCCTGGAGAGAATGGGCCAGGGCCGTTTCCACTTGCACCGGCACGGTTTCCCCCGTCAAGTCCCGATCCGCCCAGGGCCCTTCCAGGAGGAACGGCATGTGGACGATCGCGTTTCCGGGGGTCCGGCCGGTCCAGGGGCGCTCGCCGTCCCCGCCCGGCGCGGGCCGACCCCGCCCTTCCACCAGGACGTTTACCCGGGTCCCCACCAGCGCCTCGTTTTTTCGGCGGGTCGCCGCTTCCTGAAGCGAAAGAAGGGTCTGAAGTCGGGCCCGCCCCTCGGATTCCGGGACCTTGTCGCCGAACCGGGCCGCCGGCGCGCCCGGGCGATCGGAATAGACGAAGGCGAAAAGGCCGCCAAAGTCGACCTCGCGGACCAGTTCCAGGGTCGCCTGAAAATCGGCCTCGGTTTCTCCCGGAAAGCCGACGATGATGTCGGTGGTCAGGTTGATGTCCGGCCGGGCGGCCCGCAGCCAGCGGACCTTTTCCAGATAGTCGTCGCGAGTGTAGCGCCGGTTCATCCGCTTGAGCACCCGGTCCGAGCCGGACTGGACCGGCAGGTGGAGGTGGGGACACAGCCCCTCCAGCGCGCCGAAGGCGTCGGCCAGGGCCGGAGACAGGTCCTTGGGGTGGGAGGTGGTAAAACGAACCCGTTCCAGACCGGGCACGGCGGCCACCCGCGCCAACAGCTCCGGAAAGCCGGGCAGCCCCTCCTTGCGACCGTAGCTGTTGACGTTCTGCCCCAACAGGGTGACCTCCCGGACCCCGTTTTCCACCAGGGTCCGGACCTCCGCCAAGATGCGCTCCGGCCGTCGGCTGGCCTCCCGCCCCCGCGCGAAGGGAACCACGCAATAGGTGCAGAAGTTGTCGCATCCCTGCATGATGGTCACGAACCGGGAGACGCCGCCGTCCGCGCCGAATCCGCCGGGCAACTCGCACTCCTCGTACCGGTCGCCCATCTCCACGTCCACGACGCGGCAGCGGCGATCCTCCACGTCCCTCACCATTTGCGGCAGCCGGGCCACCGCGTGGGTGCCGAAGACGATGTCCACGCAGGGCGCGCGCCGAAGGATCTCTTTTCCGGCCCGCTGGGCCACGCAGCCGCCGGCGGCGATCACCACCTCGGGCCGCCTCCGCTTGATCTCGGCCAGCCGCCCCAGCAGGCTGAAGGCTTTCTGCTCGGCCTTTTCCCGAATGGCGCAGGTGTTGACCACGATCAGGTCGGCCTCCTCGGCGGCCTCCGCCGCATGGAAGCCCAGGGGGGACATCAGGGCCGCGATGCGTCCGGAATCGTAGACGTTCATCTGGCAGCCCATGGTCTGAATGTACAATCCACGAGACGTCATATCGTTCATCCGACGCCCCCTTCCAGCCCGCCATCCGGGGGCGGCGCCAAGGGAACCATCGGAAACTCTCCTTTCAACGCGTGAAGCAGTGCCCGCACGTCCGGCTCGCATCCCGGCGCCACGTGCAACACCACCGTTCCCAGGGCCGGGTCCAGGGTTTCCAGCACCGCGATTCCGTCGTACCCCTCCAGCAGAAACCGAAGATAGGCGATTCGACGGCGGTCCATCCGATAGGACCAGGGCATGGTTTGCATGTTCAAAAGCCTATCACCATCCTCGCGGCCTTTTCAAGCCTGAAGTTTTCGGGGTTCGGGACCGGTTTCGCCTTGTTCTTTGGGGACGATTCGGATATGAGGGCGGTCCCGTCGCGGGCCATCTTTTTCCCCGGGGCGGCCGGAGGAACGCATGGGACTCATTTGGGAAATCATGACGCCGGACGAGGCGGCCGTCCAGCGCGTCCGGGAGGCGCTGGGCTGCCGCCCCCTGACGGCCGCCATCCTGGTCAACCGGGGGATCCGCACCGCCGAGGCGGCCCGGGCCTTCATGGACGGCGCCTTGTCCGGATTGCGTCCCCCCTTCGACATCCGGGACATGGACGCGGCGGTGCGTCGGATCGCCCATGCCATCGAACATCGGGAAAAGATCCTCATTTTCGGCGACTACGACGTGGACGGCATCACCGCCACCACTTTGTTGCTGGAATTTCTGCGGGAAACCGGGGCGGACGTCTCCTTCTACATCCCCCACCGGACCCGAGAGGGCTACGATTTCCAGGTGGGCCACGTCCTTCAGGTGGCCATTCCCCGGGGCGTGGACCTGATCGTCACCGTGGACTGCGGCTCCACCCGACACGAGGCGGTGCGGCTGGCCGGGGAAAGCGGGATCGACGTGGTGGTGACCGACCATCACACCATCGGCGCTCCGCCGCCGGCCGAAGCGGTGGTCAATCCCCGCCGGGCCGACTGCGAGGCCGGCTTCGACCATCTGGCCGGGGTGGGGGTCGCCTTTTCCCTGCTCATCTGCCTGCGGCGGCATCTGCGGGACGCGGGGTTCTGGTCCGGCCGGGCGGAGCCCAACCTCCGGACCTTCAGCGACCTGGTGGCCCTGGGCACCGTGGCCGACATGGTGCCGCTGGTGGCGGAGAACCGCATTCTTTCCCGCATCGGGCTGTCGGAGCTGAACCGGGGCGGCCGCCGGGGCGTCGCGGCGCTGGTGTCCGCGGCGGGCATTTCCGAGGCGGGCATTCACGCCGACGACATCGCCTTCCGGCTGGCCCCCCGGCTGAACGTGGCCGGGCGTTTGGGCCACGCGGAAACGGCGGTGGAGCTGCTGACCACCCGAAGCGCGGACCGGGCCGCCGCCATCGCCGAGGAGCTGAACCGGCTCAATCGCCGACGCCAGGAGACGGAAAAGCGGATTCTGGATCAGGCCGAGGCGGAGCTGGCCCGTTCGCCGGCCCTGCTTTCCGGAAGCAGCCTGGTCTTGGCCCACCCGGACTGGCACGAGGGGGTGTTGGGCATCGTCGCCGCCAAGCTGGTGGACCGGTACTGGCGGCCGGTGATCCTGATGTCCGCCCGTCCGCCCATGGGCAAAGGCTCGGGACGCAGCATCCCCGGCGTCAACCTGCACGACGCCCTGGCGGCCTGCGCCGGCCACCTCCAAAAGTTCGGCGGGCATCCCATGGCCGCCGGGCTCCAGATCGACACCCGCCGGATCGACGGGTTCCGGGAGGCGTTCGAAGCGGCCGTCTCCGCCGCCTCCGGCCCGGAGCCGTTTCGGCGCGCCTTGTCCATCGACGCCGAACTGGATTTCGACGCGGTGGACGGCGGCCTGGTGGACGAAATCGAATCCCTGGGGCCCTTCGGCGAGGGCAACCCGGAGCCGATGTTCATGGCCCGGGACGTGACGGTGGTCAGCGCACACGTCGTCGGCCGGTTTCATCGCCGCATGAGCCTGCGGCCCCGGGGCGCCCGCACCGCGCTGGACGCCATCCGATTCAACGTGGACCCCGCCGCCCGGCCCGCCCGTTTCGACGCCCTGGCCTTCCGTTTGCGATGGAACCGCTGGAACGGGCGAAAACGCATCCAGCTTGTGGTGGAAACCGAAGAAAATGGACAGATTTCGCTTGCCAAGCGTCCCGCCGGCCAGTAGAATGTCCCAACGATTGCGCATGTTGCGCCCGCCTGCGGGCGAACCCCGTCCGGCCCCGGCCAACCCGGCCCGGCGGCCGATCCATTTACCGATCAGCAGGCCCGAATAAAAAGGAAGGACCGCCCACATGGCCAAGGTTTTTCGCCCCAGCACCCGCGAGGCCAACATCATTTCCCGGATCGAATCTTCCAAGGAGCATGCCCGACGAAACGCCATCGGCGCCATCCAGGAGCATATCGACCCGCTCAGCAACGCCATCGCCCAAAAGCTGGTGGAAGAATCCCTGGTGGAGACCACCAACAAGAACGGCCTGGAACAGCAGATTCACCGAACCCTGGACCAGTTGAGCTTCGCCGAAGATTTCGACGTGGACTACCAGACCGCGCCCTACCGCCAGCTCGTTTCCAACCCCCACGTGGTAAGCCTCTACCTGACCGCCTTCGTCATCGAGCAGCTCATCAACCACAAGGACATCATCGACATTTACGGCGCGGACGAGGAAATCTATTACTGTATCGATCGGCAGGTGAAAAAGTATCTGCCCGGCTGATTTATGGCCGCCGGCTTTCGTCCTCGACTCGTCAACGACGCATTTGGGGATCCCGCCCTATTCATTCCCTTCGTGTCCCAGCGACGCGCCCTGCTCTTTGATCTCGGGGACCTGTCCGCCCTTGCCCCCCGCGATCTTCTCAAAATCTCCCATATTTTCGTTTCCCACACCCACATGGACCACTTCGTCGGATTCGACGGGCTGATCCGGCGCCTGCTGGGACGAAACCGAACCCTCCATCTGTACGGTCCGGACGGGTTTCGGGACAACGTGGCCGGCAAACTGTCCGGCTACACCTGGAACCTGACCGATCGGTACGCCGAATCGCTGAACCTGGTGGTTCACGAGGTGAATTCGGACCGGGTCCGCCGGACCGAGTTTCGGTGCCGGGACCGATTCCGGGCCAAGGAATCGGAAAAACCGGGAGGCCCCCCCTCCTTTTCCGGCGATTTGCTGGTGGAACCGGGGTTGACGGTCCGGGCGGCCCGGCTGGACCATGGCATCCCCTGTCTGGGCTTTTCCCTTTCGGAACGGTTCCACATCCACGTATTGCCCACCGCGCTCAAGGACTTGGGCCTGAAGCCGGGTCCCTGGCTCTCCGAACTCAAGGCGGCCCTGTATCGCGAGGACCCGCCCGATACGACCATCACGGCACGGGACGGCGAAGGCGAAGCGACTGCCTTTCCCCTGGGATGGCTGGCCGACCGAATCACCCGCCGGAGCCGAGGCCAACGGGTGGCCTACGTGACGGACGTGGCCGACACCCCCGAAAATCAAAAAAAGATTCTCTCGCTGGCCGAAAACGCGGACCATCTTTTCATCGAAGCCGCCTTCCGGGAGGCCGACCGGGACCAGGCCCGGGCCAAACATCATCTCACGGCCCGCCGGGCGGGATGGCTGGCCGGCCGCGCCGGGGCGGCCCGCCACACGGTGTTTCACTTTTCTCCGAGATACGAGGGCGAGGAAGCGGCGCTCCGGGCCGAAGCCCGGGCGGGATGGGAAGCCGGATGGCGGGAACGGGAGGCCAACGAATGATCCCCGCCGAACACGGATGCCGCGCAGAAATCCTCTTCCGATCGATCCGGGGGGCGCGCCACCGGATTCGCCGGATTTTTCCCCCCGAGATTCGGGAAGACCGCGAACCGGTGGTTTTTCTGCACGAAGGGCTGGGCTGCATCGAAATCTGGAAGGACGTGCCGGAGGCGGTCTGCGCCGCCTCGGGACGGGTGGGCCTGGTCTACGACCGGCGGGGCTACGGAGAATCGGCCGACTATCCGACCCCGGTCTGGCCCAAGGATTATCTGATTACCGAAACCGGCTACCTGCCCCCGTTGCTGGACGCCTGCGGGGTGGAGCGGGCGGCGCTCGTGGGCCACAGCGACGGGGCCTCCCTCGCGCTGCTGGCGGCGGCCATCGCCCCGGACCGGGTGGTCGGCGTGGTTTCCGAGGCGGCCCATATTTTCGTGGAGGAGATCACCGCGGCGGGCATCCGGGAGGCGGTGGGCGCGTACAAAGCGGCCGATCTGCGGGAAAAGCTGGCCCGATTTCTGGGGCCGCGAACCGACGCGGTTTTTTGGCGGTGGGCGGACACCTGGTTGTCTCCGGAATTTCGGGACTGGAACATCGAGGCGTTTCTGCCGCAGATTACCGCGCCGCTCCTGGTGATCCAGGGCGTCGACGATCCCTACGGCACGCCGGCCCAGGTGGCGGGCATCGCCGCCGGGGTTTCCGGGCCGGTCAAGAAGGTCCTTTTGCCCGAATGCGGCCACATTCCCCATTTCCAGGCGAGGCAGGCCACCCTCTCCCTGGTTCGGGAATTCCTGGAAAAACCGGGCGATCAATCCGGCAGGGAAGTCACCGCCTCCGCCAGCCGGGGATAATCGGCCGCCTCTCGCGAGGCCAGCGTCTCCCGCAGGGTGGCCAGCGCCGGGGGGATGTAGGCCGCGAACCGCGTCTTCCCCTTCGCCCGGCTCAGATACCCGAAGGCGCCCAGCATCTGGAGGTTCCGGGCCAGGGCGCAGGGCGGAAAGCCGTCCAGAAAGGCCGACGGGGAAACGCCGAACCGGGGCGCGACCCTTTCGGCGGCAACGTTCCGGAGCCGCCCCCGGAGGGACGCCGGAAGGTTCGCGTAGGGGTCGATGAGCAGGGCGGCCAGATCGTACTGCACCGGCCCCAGCCGCCCCCCCTGGAAATCGATGAATCCGGGCCGGCCGTCGGGTCGGATCAAGATGTTGCGGGACTGCATGTCCCGATGGAGGAATCCCTCCACGCCGGTCTCTGCGATCCGATCGGCCAGCCGACGGAATTCCGCCCGGAAGTCCGCCGGCGACACCTTCCGCCCGCAGACGCCGCGCAGAAAGGCCTCCACGAAATAGTCCCCCTCGGCCAGCGCCACCGACCGGTCGTATCGGGGCGTTTGCCAGGTCCACTCCGGATCGAACCCCTCCCTTCCCCGAACCCAGAGTTCCGCGGCCGCGTGGATCACCCCTTCGTACAGGGTCGCCAGCTCGTCCTCGTCCCGGGCCATGGCCACGCGATCCGCCAGATGGGTCGTCCCAAAATCTTCCACCGCCACCAGCCCCGCGAAGGGTTCCGCGGCCAGAATCCGTGGAACCGCCACGCCCTTTTGGCGAAGATGGCGGCCGATGGCCACGAAGGCGTCGGCCTCGGTTTGGCCCGCGGCCGTTTCCCGAATGCCGTGGTCGGCCAGCACGGCGGTTCGTTCCCCCCGCCCCAGCCGGAACCAGCGCCGGTCCGAGGCGTCCCCGGGAATCGGCGAAACGGAAACCGGGGACTCTTCGCCCCCGGACCCAAAAACCCGCTCCGCCAATCGATCCAGCACGGCGGCCCGGTATCGGTCCGGCGTGCCCAGGTCCCGCCAAAAGCCGCCCGTCGGCTCCCAGATCCGGGGCGGCGCGCCCCGGTCCACCAGCCGCTGAAAGGCGTCGATGCTGGACGCCGGCGCCTCCTCCGGAATGACCTCCAGGATCGCCGGGTCCAGCGCCTGAACCCCGGTGAAGGTGCGCCGACGGAGGCCGGGGGCCGACGGGCCGAATCCGGCCACCCGCCCGTCCGCGTCCACGCCCACGGTGTTGACCGAGGGATCGTCCCACACGGCCAGAGTGGCGGCCGCGTGGTGGCGTTGATGGAAGGCGTACAGGGCGCCCAAATCCAGATCGGTGCAAACGTCGGCGTTGGCCACCAGAAAGGGGCGATGGTCCCAGAAATCGGAGAAATTGCGGATGGCCCCGCCGGTCCCCAGCAATACCGGCTCGTGCCGGACGACCACGGGAACGGGAAAGGTTTCCTCCGACAAGGCGGCGGCGATGCGGTCGCCCAAGTGATGGGTGTTGACCGCCACCGACTCGCATCCGGCGGCGGCCAGCCGGTCGATCCAGCGGAACAGGAGCGGGCGGCCGCCCACGGGGAAGAGGGATTTAGGGGTATGGCGCGTGAAGGGCCGCAGACGGGCGCCAAGGCCGCCGGCCAGCACCAGGGCTTTCATGGCGAAAGCCGATCCCGATAGCGCCGAATGGCGTCCGCGTAGCCCCGAATCGCCGCCTCGTCCTCGGAGCCCTTGACCCCGTTGGCCGTGAAAAACTCCAGGGCGTTGCGATAGGTGATCCGGGAGAGAGACTCGGGCAGCGCCACGTCGCCCTTTTTGAACATCCGGTTCCCAAGGGATTGAATTTTTTTCAGCCGATCCTTGGACTCCACGAAATCCCGGGGGTACCGCATGAAAAAGTGGAGGGCGATCCAGTAGGATTCCAAATAGGTCTGGAGAAACCGGGCGTAGAGTTTCAGCTTTCGAAAGCCCACCGACGTCAGGTTGTAGGTGTCCGCCATGGAGGGGTGGGGAATCAAAATCGCCTCATTCACGAAAGCCTGAATGTTTTCCTGGACGTGGATGGCCGGAGACTTGTCCGGATCGTCGGAAAATTCGTTCTGGAACAGGTGGCTCAGCTCGGCGTAGCCGGGGGCGATGTCGGCGGAGGCGAACTGGAAGGCGTCCCGATCCAGAATGGTCATGGCGGCAAAGGCGGCCGGGACAAAGGCGGAAATGCAATTGTTTTTGTAGTAATCCAGCGCCGGCCGACGACCGGCGTTGAGGGTATACCGCCGTTCTCCCTCTTCCCCCTCGCCCCCTTCCTCCGGCGGCACCCGTTCGATGAACTTCCGCTGGAGGTAGGTGTCGATCACGTAGGCCACCGCGGTGGCCGGGTCCACCGTCAGCGTGTCGGCCAGGTGGGCGCCCCGGTAATCCAGATAGTTCATGTAGGTTTCCACGTCCTCCAGGAGCCGATCGTGGGACAACGGAGAGCGGGCGGTATTGAGCACGGCGGCCGCCACCACCGCGTGGGGGGTGATGACCGTGGCCTGGTCGATGGCGTGGACGACCCGGTGACCGATTTCCCGGCAAAGCCGGTTCTGCTCCTTGGTGGTCATCTCCTCCGGATTCAGATCCCGCCGCTCCAGCAGGTCCTTCATGGAGACGCCCTCCTGGAACTGAACGTAGATCCGCCCGTAGCGCCGCTTGAGAAATTTTCGGGCCCGGAAGACCTGGGCCAGGTTTTCCGGCTTTTTTTGGCCGCCCTCCAGCTCGTGCAGATACGCCCGCTCCTCCAGCACCCGGTCGTAACCGATGTACACCGGCACGAAAATCAGGTCGTCGGACGCGCCCATTCGAAAGGCGTTGATGAGGATGGAAAGAAGCCCGAGTTTGGGCTGAAGCAGTTTTCCGGTGCGGCTTCGCCCCCCCTCGATGAAAAACTCGATGTTGAAGCCCTCCTCCAGCAACTTGTAGACATACTCCGAGAACACCTTGGAATACAGCACCGCGCCCTTGAATGTCCGGCGGATGAAAAAGGCGCCGCCCCGCCGGAAAATGGGCCCCAACGGCCAGAAGGAGAGATTCCGGCCCGCCGCGATGTGGGGACAGGGCATGTCGTTGTGGAAAAGCAGATAGGAAAGGATGAGGTAATCGATGTGGCTTTTGTGACACGGGACGAAGACCACCGGCCCCCGGCGGGACTGGGCCTTTACTCGGGCCAGCACTTCCGTGTTGACCGAGATGCCCTCGAACATGGGAAGAATCAGCACCCGAAGCAGCAGCGACATCACCTGGATGGCGTTCAGATCGTACTTGGCCGCGATTTCGTCGATGTAATCGTCGGCCTCCTTGTACACTTTGTAAAGCGGGATGTTCCGGGTCTCCGCGTAATTTTCCATTACTCCGCGAAGCCGGTCGTTGGTCAGGATGTTTTCCTTCAGCTCTTCCTGGGATTTCAGCAGAGGGCCGGTAATGCTCTGCCGATGCCGGTTGATCTGCCGGAGCAACTGTCGGCGAAGCTTGAGGGCGATCTGGCCGACGGTAAGGTCGGCGTTGGACTCTCGGGCCATGTAATCCCGAAGATCGACCGGCTCGGAAATTTCCACGAAGACGCTTTCGGGGGTTTTGAACAGGGCGAACATTCGGCGCAGCCGGCCGGGCTTTTCCCGGGAGCCGAAGACCATGTCCACCAGGGTCGGCCGGGAACGTCGGGGCTTTTTGCTGTAAAAAAGCACCTGGGGAACCAGGAAAACCGGCCGATCCAGAGTTCGCTGCATTTCCACCAGATATCGCAGCGGATCGGGATTGGACTTCACGAAGCGGAGGTAAAACCCCCGGGGTTCCACCAGGGAAAGAAGCCCCGCCTTTCCCGACAGCAGCTCCGACCGCAAATACCCGTTGGCGTAGGGGTCCGGAAAGCGCCAGTGGCGGAAAAAATGGCGAAGATGGGCCACCACGATGCGCAAAATCCGGCTCGCCGGCTGGAGCAGGAAAACCTTGTAGTCAAATCCGATTTCCGGTACGGGTAAATCCTCCTGGGCGTACCGGGTGTGGTAGAACAGATACTCGAAATGACTTTTGTACTTGACGACGTAGACGACCACCGCGTCCTCGGGCAGCGTTCGGACCTGTTGCAACTGTTCGGGGCCGGTGCGGATGCCGCGAAAAAATAGACGCAACAGCGAACGGGTCAGCCTGCCCGGGTGGGCGGGAAAGCGGCAGCGATAATGATGATCGGTATGTTCCAGAAAGCGGTCCAGCAAACGGGTCCATCCGCGGGAAAGGGCGGACATTCCCGCGCCGAGCGCGCGAATCGGCTTTGTCATGTCAGATCCAGTGGCGTTGGCGGTTGGCCACCCGCCGGTCGACGGTGGGATTGGGTTCTCGAAAAACCGGGATACGCCTACCAGAATCCGACCCGCAATGCAACCGCCATTTCCGGAATGCCGTTATTAAAAACCGCAATGTTTCTAATCGATTAGCCATGTCGTCCTCCGGCGCTTCGCCGCTCCGGTTCGTCCGAAAAATTGGCTTGCTTTAGGGTAAGGCATATGTTATTCCGGAAGTGCTCGGTTCAATACGGAATTTTACTCATCGCCTTCCTTTTCGCGAGGAAAATTCCCGCCCGGATCGGGGCAATTTCCACCCGTTCCGCAATCGCGGATCCAAAGACAACGGTTTTCCGTCGTTTCGGAAAGAGCGCGCGCCGTTCTTGATTCGCGCCTTCCGCGGGCGCTTCCCGAGAAAGGCGCGGCCTTGGCCGAAACGGCCCGCGTTTCGACGACAAATTGGATATTTCGGACATTTCAATCTCAAAGGAGGATGTTTTCCCATGAAAACGTTGATTGGTGGCGCAGTTGCGGCTGTTTTGGGTGTAATTGGCCTGGCGGTTTGGTTTCCCGCGTTTCTTCAGTTGCTGGCCGGCTCCGTTCCCATCGTTCTTTTGCTCGGCGGCGGTCTCGCCCTGTACCTCGGGTTTGATGAACTCAAGGACAACTGGAAAAAAGAGAAGGAAGAGGTCGAGACCCAGGGAGACGAAACCGATAAATACAAGCAGGAAATCAACGATCTGAAAAAGGAAATCGAATCGCTGAAAAAAGCCTGATTTCCCTTTTTTCCGGACGATCAAACCCCGCATGATTTGGATCATGCGGGGTTTTTTTTCGCTTCTTCGGCGCGCTTTCCGTCACTCCGCCGGCAAAAGAGGGGAACGCCTCCGCAAGTCGGAGCGCGAATTTTGGAAAAAAGCCAGCCGGGCGGCGGATTAATCCGGATAGCGGTGAAACCGGCGCGCCTCTTCCCCAAAGCGCCGAAGGTCGGCTTCCCAGTCCCGCTCGATTTCGGCCACCGGCTCCCCGGCCTCCAGCCGGGTCCGCACCCGACGATCTCCCAGGATCAGATCCATGGGCAGCCGCTCGAACTCGTATTCGTAGGGCGGCGGCTTCCACTGGAACGCGTCCCCCGAGGTGGCCATCACGGCATGGAGCAGCCGCAAGGCCAGGCCATAGGGACGAAAGACCGCCGGTTCCGTGACGTGAAGCTGAAATCCCCGGCAAAGATCGCCGGCCCATTTTCCGGCCACCGGCTCGAAGGCATGGGCGCGCAGGAAGGCGCCCGGCGGGCGGGAGCCGCCAAGCGCCTGGACGATGGCGGGGACATCGAAAAAAGGGGCGCCGAACAATTCAAAGGGCTGAGTGGTTCCCCGCCCTTCGGAGACGTTGGTCCCCTCCCAGATCACCTGGCCGGGATACACCAGGGCGGACGTCGGCGTCGGCAAATTGGGGGAAGGCGCGACCCAGGGCAGACCGGTCTCGGCGAACCGCATTCGCCGTCGCCAGCCCGCCATGGGAACCACCTCCAGATCGCAGCCGATGCCGAAGGCTTCGTTGAAAAATACGGCCAGCTCTCCGATGGTGAGGCCGTGCCGCATGGGGATGGGATATTTTCCCACGAAGGAAGCGCAGCGTTCGGGGTCCAGCAAATTGCCCTCCACGACCATGCCCCCCGCCGGATTGGGCCGATCCAGCACCACCACCTTCCGGCCGGTTTCCCGGGCCGCTTCCATGCAGTGGGCCATGGTGTAAACGAAGGTATACACCCGGGTTCCCACATCCTGAAGATCCACCAGCAACAGGTCGATGGGGTCAAACATTTCCGCCGCGGGACGTCGGGTTTCCCCGTACAGGCTAAACGCCGGGAGGCCGAGCACCGGGTCGGTGACGTGACGCGATTCGACCATGTTGTCCTGCTTTTCCGCGAAAAAGCCGTGCTGGGGGGAATAGAGCGCCTTCAGCCGTCCCGGGAACGCCTCGTCGATCCGCTCCCGGGCATGGACCAGGTTCCGGTCCACCGAGGCCGGGTTGCACAGCAGCCCCAATCGGCCGGACGCCGGGATTCGATTCGGCTCGGACAACAAGGTTTCCAGTCCGCTTCGCACGCTTGCCGCCATGGCGATTCTCCTCGAATGAAGTTGACATTTCAGGTCTCGCGGGGCCGACGACTTCCATAATGGAGCGATTCCGGGAAGTCAAATCATTCGTGGGCTTTGGGTAATTTTGGGTTTACAAACGGCGCATAAGGCCCTATTGATTTCATAATCCCCGTCCCATCGCCGCCCCTCCCCGCCTCGCCGCCGGTTTTCCCTCGAAAAAACGCGCGATGCTGGATGAATCGGGGTTTTCCGTTGAAACGCCCGAATGTCATGAACCGCCCGCACTTTTCCAGGAACGCACCATGTCCCCCCTGATCCCCCCCACCCACGACGCGGAATTCGCCCGAATGCTGATGGCCGAAATTCCCTGGGGAATATTGATCGTGGACGAGTCGGGCCGGTACCGGCCGGTCAACGACATCCTCAGGCGCACATTCGGCCTTGCGGAAGACATTGACGTGCGCCCCGAAACCATGGAAACGCGGGGCAAGGGGAGGAGTTCGCCCGGATCGGGCCGGGGCGAATCCGCCCCTCCCGAAGTCGAGGAGGCCCGGCAACTCGGCCTGCGGGCCATTCGGGAAAACCGCCCTTTGCGATCCCGGAAACGCGTGGCGCTCCGGGTGAATCAGCGTCGCCGGGACGCCGCAGTCCTGATGACGGCGGTCCCCCTCTCCCACGCCGGACGCCGTCTGGCGGCGGTTTTTTTCCAGGATGTCAGCGATTTAAAACGAATCGCCGGCGACTCCTGCAAAGAGGGATTTCGGGGCCTCATCGGACGGGAAACCGTGATGCAAAACCTGTTTGACACCATCCGGAAGGTGGCCCCCACCCCCGCGCCGGTGCTCATCCAGGGAGAAAGCGGGACGGGAAAAGAGCTGGTGGCCCAGGCCATCCACCAGGAGAGTCCCAGGGCCGAGGCCCATTTCGTCCCCTTCAACTGCGGCGCGCTTCCCGACGGGCTGATCGAGTCGGAGCTTTTCGGCCATGTCAAGGGGGCGTTTACCGGCGCGATTCGGGACAAGAAGGGCCGGTTTGAACTGGCCAGCGGCGGAACGATCTTCCTGGATGAGATCGGCGAGCTGAAGCGGGAACTGCAGGTCAAGCTCCTGCGGGTCCTCGAATCAGGCCGGCTGGAACGGGTGGGGGGGGAAAAAACGATCCCCATCGACGTGCGGGTGATCAGCGCCACCAACCGCAATCTGGAACGGGAGGTGGCCGAAAAACGATTTCGCGAGGATCTTTATTACCGCCTTTGCGTCATGCCCGTCTCGACCCCCGCCCTTCGGGAAAGGCCCGGCGACATCCCCCTTTTGGCACGCTATTTCCTTTCGCGATTCAGTCGGGAAAATGGTTTCGGGCCGGCGGCGGCAACGGACGCCGCGCTTCAACTTCTTTCCGACCATCCCTGGCCGGGAAACGTTCGGGAATTGCAGAACGCCCTCCAGTACGCCCTTGTTCAGTCCCGAGGCATGCCCATCGAGCCGGAGCACCTGCCCGCCTCCGTGCGGCGGGGGGAAAAATCCCCGCGGTACGCCGTCCAGAAGCGGGACGGCGGTTTGACCCGCAACCAGGTTCGCCGGGCGCTGGAAGAGGTGGCGGGCAACAAAAAACGGGCCGCCGAGATCCTCGGCGTCTCCCGCTCCACGTTGTATCGGTTCTTGTCGCGAAATCCCTGACCCGTCGAGATCTCTCCAATTCCGCCGCCCAAAGAATCCACCCCGCCCCGATCCCGTCCCACGAACAGTTCCATTGTGTCGGTGTCTCACTGTGTCACTGTGTCATTCCATCGCGCCATCGGCCGAGCGGTTTGCCATTCGAAGACTCCGTTCACAAAACATTGAAAAATTTGGTTTTTTATCCGTATTCTCCATCCGACTCCTCGTCCGGGGGGGGTTCCAAAGTGTTTCATCCTTCCAGGGCGAATCTGCCACGCTTGGCTTTTAGCAAAAATATCAGTGGCTTTTAGCATTGAGGCAAAAAGGCACAAATTTTGCTTATAATATTCACATCCCCTATCCCCGTTCACGACGGAAAAAATTCATTGGCAACCCCCCATCCCCATTGACAAACCGGAGAAGGAAACGTTACATGTTTTTATCTCATTTGAAGGCAAAGCCCCGATCGAGCCCCTCCGCAAAACGGATCGCGTCCGCCAAGTTCAGGAGAGCCGGTGAAAGCCGGACGGGAATTCATGCCCAGGAATCGCGCAACAACAGAGCCAACGACACGCGCGGCGCAATCGGCACGCTGGTCGCCATCGCCCTTGTGTTGTGGTTTATCGCCATTTTTCTGCTTGCCGGGCCGGAAACCGGCATATCCCAGGATGCCGGAAATGCCGGCGAAACGTCTGGAACCCAAACCATCGTTCACGTCCCCGCCGACCCACTTTGAACCATGCGCCTCCCGCTCTTCCCATAAACCGGGGCGGACGGCTTCCTCGTTCGAAAACCCCCGTTCCCTAGCCCGCCAACCCATTCCCGGCTTTCCCGAAAAAGAGCGCGACGGTACCGACGCGGGCGCCTTCGCGCTCTTTTCTATTTTTCCACCATTCACCATGGAAAAACCTTAAAATCATGCGAACGCCCTGGAAAAAGTTTACTTGGACAACGGGATTGCTGCTGCTTTTTTGCGTCGGCGCTTCCGCGGCGGCCGAGAACCCGCTTCCGCCGAAGCCCGGACCCCGGGAAAAATGCCCGGTCTGCGGGATGTTCGTGGCCAAATATCCCGACTGGTTGGCGGCCGTCGGATTCGAAGACGGCCACACGGCCTATTTCGACGGCGCCAAGGACATGTTCAAGTATCTCTTCGACGTGAAGAAATACGATCCGTCCCGCTCCGCCGAGGCCGTCCGCCGGATACACGTCACGGAATACTACGACATGCGGCTCATCCCGGCGGAGGAAGCCTTCTTCGTTATCGGAAGCGACGTGTACGGCCCCATGGGACGGGAATTGATTCCCCTGGCGACGGCGGAGGACGCCGCGACCTTTTCGGCGGATCACCATGGAAAACGGACGGTTCGGTTCGACGAAATCACTCCGGACCTGATCGAGACCCTGGATTGACCCTTGGACCCGCGATTTCGGAAGCCCCGATCCCGGAAAGGGACCGATTCCGCGACAAGGCTGGAAGATTCCCGGCGGAAGATCCTTCTTCGTTTTGCAGGCGCCTTGATCCCGTCATGATTCGCCCCTCGACCCTTTTGGCGGCCCTCCTGCTTCCCCTGGTCGGCGGATGGCTCTATCTGTTCGCCGTTCATCCGGCGCTTACGGCGGCCCGTCACGCGGAACGACGAATCGCGGGCCGTACGTTGGTTCGGAAACTGGGGCTGACCGACCTCGCCCTGTTCACCGAAGCCCGGTACACCCGCCATCCCAGCCAGGCCGACCGCTTTGCCCCCTTTCAGGACCACCCCATGGCCCTGGACCACTTCCCTTCGGGCGGCATGATCCCGCCCCCGGAAATGCGGAAAGGGCGGCATGCCCAAGACGACGGGATGCCCGACGGGACGACCGATGGGGTGGATTGACCGCCAGGGCCATCTCCTGGATTTCACCTTGTCCAGGCTGTGGCGGCATCGGTGGAAGCATCTGGCGCTTCTGTCGGTCTACACGGGGCTGATTTTCCTGATCGGCTCGGCGCTGTTTTTCGCGGGGGCGATTCGGCGGGAGGCCCGGGCCCTGCTGGCGGAGGCGCCCGAAATGGTGGTGCAACGGCTGGTGGCCGGCCGGCACGACCTGATTCCCGAGGCCTACGCGGAAAAAATCGAGGCGATTCGGGGCGCGCGGTCGGTTCGGCCCCGGCTGTGGGGCTACTATTTCAACGCCGCGGCGGGCGCCAATTACACCCTGATGGTTCCGGAGGATTTCCCCCACGGCGACGAGGCGGTGGCGGCGGGCGAAGGAGTGCTCCGAACCTGGGAGGCGACCCGGGGGAATCGGCTCTATTTCCAGACCCATGACCGGGAGGCCATGCTGCTGCGGGTGGCCGAGACCTTCGGGGAAAACGCCGGACTGGTTTCCGCCGACCTGATTCTGATGTCCGAGCCCACGTTCCGCCGGATAACCGGTGTCCCCAAGGGCTTTGCCACCGACCTGAGCGTCCGGATTCGCAATCTCCGGGAAAGCCCGACCATCGCCGAAAAAATTCTGCGGGCATTGCCGGATACCCGCCCCATCTCCCGGGAGGAGATTCTGCGCACCTACGACGCGGTCTTCGACTGGCGGGGCGGCTACATCCTGGCGCTCCTGTGCGGAAGCGCGGCGGCCTTTCTCATTTTCGCCTGGGACCGGGCGGGGGGCCTGAGCGCCGAGGAACGCCACGAAATCGGCGTCCTCAAGGCGGTGGGATGGGACACCTCCGACGTGCTGGCGGTCCGTTTCCGGGAAGGCGCCGCGATTTCGGTCCTCGCCTTTCTGACGGGAACGGGACTGGCCTGGCTCCACGTCTTCGCCGCCTCAGCCCCGCTTTTCGAACAGGCCCTCAAGGGATGGGCGACGCTCTACCCCCGGTTTCAGCTTCGGCCGGAGGTGGACCCGTTCGCCCTGGCCACCCTTTTCTTTCTCACGGTCGCCCCCTACACGCTCGTCACCGTCGTTCCCGTGTGGCGCGCGGCGACCCTTGACCCGGACACCGTCATGCGGCGGGGCGGATGATTCGGCTGGCGGGGGTGTCCAAAATTTTCAACGCCGGTCGCCGAAACGCGTTCCCGGCGTTGCGGGACGTCGACCTGAAGATCGACGACGGTGCGGTGACGGTCCTGCGCGGCCCCAGCGGTTCCGGAAAGACCACCCTGCTGACCCTCGTCGGCTGCATGGCCCGGCCCACCGCGGGCCGGATTTTCCTGGAAGACCGCGAAATCACCAGTCTGCCGGAACGGTTCGCGGCGGAGACGCGCCGGAAGACCTTCGGCTTCGTCTTTCAGAACGACCAGCTCCTTCCGGGAATCACCGCCCTGGAAAACGTGATGTTGCCGGCCTATCCCACGGGAGAAGCACACCGGGACGTGCGCGATCGCGCCCAAAAACTTCTGGACCGCTTCGGGGTCGGCGACCGATTTCGGGAACGGGTGGAACACCTGTCCGGCGGGGAGCGGCAACGGGTGGCCATCGCCCGGTCCCTGGTCAACCGCCCCCGGGTGATCATCGCCGACGAACCCACGGCGCACCTGGACACCCCATTGGCGAAATCCTTTTTGGCCATCGTGGCCGAGCTGAAGGCGGAGGGCAAGACGGTGATCGTCGCCAGCCACGATCCCCTGGTCATCGAGGCGGCCGGAACCGACCGGGTCGTCTCCATGCGGGACGGCCGGCTGGCGCCGCCGGAGGCATCCCCTTGATCATCGGCCCCGCCGTCATCGCCCTGAACGGCGGCGCGATCCTGGTGGCCGGATTCGGCCTGATCGCCGCCGGCGTCGGGGCGGACATCCTCCGCGGCTGGGATTTGGCCAGCGGCGCGGAGGCGCAGCTTCGACGGGAACGACGCACCGGCCTGGTCTCCGCAGTGTTTGCCCGGCTGCTAGTCGTCCAGTTTTTCTCGATTTTCCTGTTCATTCATACCGCCGACCACCTCCACCACCTTTTCGTGGGGGCCATGTGCGCGGCGGGTTCTCTAAACGTCAATCCGCACGGCTATCCAACCCTGCTCCTGAAGCTTGCGAATCTGGTTCTTTGCGGCCTCTGGCTCATTCTGAACCATTTGGACAACCAAGGACGCGACTATCCGCTCATCCGCCGGAAATACCGTTTCCTGATCGGTCTGTCGGGCCTTCTGCTCCTGGAAGCCGGGTGGCAGTATCGTTATTTCGCCGGGTTGCGTCCCAACGTGATCACCTCCTGCTGCGGAACCCTTTTCGGCGCCGACGCCGCCACCGCCGGCGGGCGGATGGCCGGTTTGCCCGCCCTTCCCACCGCCGCCGTTTTCTTTTCGGGCGCGTTTTTCACAGTTGCCGCCGGGATTTTTTTTCTGAAAACCGAGCGGGGGGCCCGGGCCTTCGCCTGGGCCAGCGGCATGTTTCTTTTCTTGGCGCTGGCCGCCATCGTCTCCTTCATCTCGGTCTATTTTTATCAGCTTCCCACCCACCATTGCCCGTTCTGCATCTTGCAACGGGAATACGGCCATGTGGGATACGCCCTATACCTCAGCCTGCTGGCCGCCGCCATTCCCGGCATGGGGGTCGGGTTGGTGGAAGGGATGGGGCGGGCGGAATCGCTTCAGGGGGCCATCCGGCCGATGCAGCGTCGCCTTTGCGCAATCTCGCTGGCGGGCGTGACGGTCTTCGCAGCCGTCAGCCTCTATCCCATGATCACCGGGGATTTCGTGTATTTGGGATATTGAAAACCCGCGGACGCCGGATTCCCCGTCTTGAAACCGAACCTCAATCCCCGACTTTCATCCCAACCCGTCACCCCAGAACCCCGTCCCAGAAAGGCGCCGTCCCCATGCAACGCTCTTTTTCTCCCCGGTTCCGTCTCCTTCCCTTTCTTTTGCTTGGCTTTCCGCTTTTCCTGGTTTTCGCGGTCGCCGCCGATTCCGGCCCCGCGTGTCCCCATTGCGGCATGGAAAAGGCCAAATTCGGCCATTCCTGGATGGAAATCACCTATGACGACGGCACGAAAAACGGGTTTTGCTCCCTCCACTGCGCCGCCATCGACATGGCGTTGCATACCGACAAGGTTCCCTTGACGGTGACGGTGGGCGATTACGACACCCAAGAACAAATTGACGCCGAAACCGCATTCTGGGTCATGGGCGGAGACAAAATGGGGGTCATGACCACCCGCGCCAAGTGGGCGTTCCGAACCCAGGCGGCGGCCGACGCCTTCATCGCCGAACATGGCGGCGCATTGGCCACCTACGGGCAATCCGTTCAAGCGGCCTTCGAGGACATGTACAAAGACATCCGGATGATCCAGGAAAAACGAAGGCGAACGCGCCTTCGAAAAAGCCGGGAGGAATAAAAAATTCCCCTCAAAATTTCGTGCTTCCGGCGAGAGGCCGCCCCAAATTTTGTGGATTTTAGGGGCAAGGCTGGCGCCAAGCGGCTCTCCCGAGGTCCGAATAATTTAATTCAAGATATTGATATTAGTTAATATTTATTCGTTCGCCACCTCCCGGACCGCCATTGACGAAAATGCTGGCCCGTGGCTTGCAACCCATGGCTTGCAAAAGGTTGGGACACAATGTCGCTTTTCCGACGCCTCGACGGGGAATGACTAGGCCGCGCCTTTGCCGCGACGCCATTCTCCGCCGGAAAGGCGGGCCGAACCGATCGGGTTTCGCGCAGGTTTCGAGATGTTCTCTCAACATTTCTCCCGAAACGGAACCCGCTTCGGGCCGGCCCGATGATTCGGAAAAATGAGGTGACATCCCGCATACCACGGGTTAGCATAGGGAGTCACATAGGGGTGAGGCAGGGGCTGGGGGGCCCCTGCCTCTTTCCTTATGTCTTTTCCGCAACCTTTGGGACACGGGAGCACCCCATGCGCTTTGACCGTTGGCAATTCTTCGCAATTTCTTCCCTCATTCTCTCCACGCTTCTCCTGGCCGGACCGTTTTTTCCCACCGAGGCCGCCGCCCGGATGGATGTCACTCTTCAAGAGACGCTTCCCCTGGAAAGCCCGCCCAAGGACGTGGCCGTTTCCGCCGACGGCGAATGGATTTTCGTCCTCGCCGGGGGGGGAACCATCATTGTCTTTGATTCCCGGGGAAAACAAAACGACGTTCTTTCCGTGGAAGGGAACATCGACGGCATCGAGGCCGGCCCCCGCCCGGACATGCTGTTCCTGCGAAGCGAAAAGGAAAAGTCGGTCCGTTTGCTCCAGGTCGAACCCATTCGGGACATCGACACCGCCGGCTCCCCGTTTAAAGGCCCGGCCGACGCGCCGGTGGAAATTGTGGTGTTCAGCGAGTTTGAGTGCCCCTACTGCGCCCAGCTCTCCCCGCTGCTGGACGACATGGCCGCGGCGTTTCCGGAAACCGTTCGGGTGGTGTACAAGCACTTTCCCCTCCGCCGTCGCGAAATGTCCCGCCAGCCCGCCATGGCCGCCTACGCGGCCCAGCAGCAGGGGAAATTTTGGGAATACCACCATCGCCTGTATGAAAACTTCAACGAACTGACCCCGGAATTCCTGGTGGAAACCGCCCGGACCCTGGAACTGGACATGGAGAAGTTCGAAGCGGACCGAACCTCCCCGCAAGCCATGGCGGCGGTGCAAAAAGACATTGCCGACGCGCGGGAGGCCGGGGTTCGCGCCGTTCCGGCGGTTTTCGTCAACGGCCGAAGTCTTCGAAGCCGATCCATCGAAGCCTTTCAGGAGCTAGTTGAAAAGGCGCTGGCCGAGGCCCGCCAAAATTGACCTCCCCCATCCGGGGGAAGGCCCCTTCCCCCGGAAACGCCCCCCATTCTCCCTCCCGCGCCGTTTTTCTTCCACTTCCTTTCGAAAATGAAGGATATTGGATTCGGAAACCCCTTGACACCGGGGACCAATCCTTTTACAAGGCGGGATTGTCTTTTTTTCCGGAAAAACCAAAGACGGGATGAAATTTGGGACGCGGGATCGACCTTCAGGGCATCATTATTTTAGTCGGCAATTACGGCAGCGGCAAAACCGAAGTGGCGGTCAACCTGGCCGCGGAGCGGCGGAACGCGGGGTTCGCGGTCCGGATCGCCGATCTGGACCTGGTCAATCCCTATTTTCGAACCCGGGAGGCGAGAAAGCCCCTTCGCGACCTGGGCATTGACGTGGTGTTGCCGCCCGAGCCCTATATGCACGCCGACCTGCCCATCCTTGCCCCGGCGGTGGCCGGCATGATTCGCGATCCGGCCCCGGTCACCCTGCTGGACGCCGGCGGGGACGACGTGGGGGCCACGGTGCTTGCCGCCCTGGCGGACGCGCTCAAGGACCGGGCGGTGCGAATGATCCAGGTGGTCAACCCGTTCCGCCCCTTCACCGATTCACTGGAGGGCTGCCGCCAAATTCGGGCGGAAATCGAAGCGGCGTCCCGGCTTTCCGTAAATGGGCTTATCGGAAACGCCAACCTGATCGACGAGACCGACGCGGACGTCGTTCGGGAGGGGTACGCATTTTGTCGCGACCTGTCCCGGGAAAGCGGCCTTCCGCTGGAATGCATTACCGTGCCGGTGGATCTTCTTCCGGAAGTCGAGGGCGACCCGCTCGATTGCCCGGTTTTGCCCATTCACCGCCAGCTGGTCCCTCCCTGGCGGCCCGCCGCCAAACTGGGTTTTGGAGCGTTATAGTCTGGAACGTGATCCACCGGCCGGTTTGCCGCGAAGTCTCTTTTTTGCGGCATCCATCGGGACAACGGAGTCCCTTGGCCGCTTCCGGATCCTGGCCCCCGCCGGATGGCCGCCGGACGATCGATCGTCGGCGGGTCCTTTAGCGGCGCAAACATGGCCCCGCAATCCCCGGCCAAAGGCCATTTCGCCCGGGGGCCTCATTTTTTTTGACGAATCCGCTTTTGGGAGATTCCCGACGATGTCTTATCAGCACGAAGTTGAAGTGGACCGATGCAAAGGCTGCGGTCTTTGCGTGGACGTTTGCCCCAAGGACGTTCTGGAAATGTCGGACAAGGTGAACGCCAAGGGCTATTTCCCGGCCTACCAAGCCCGGCCCGAAGACTGCATTTTTTGCGCCCTGTGCTGCACCATGTGCCCGGACGTCGCCATTGCCATCCACGAACTCGCCGACGAGGCCGACCAATAAATCCGGGAGGAACATTCATGGCCAAAAAAATCTTGATGAAGGGAAACGAGGCCATCGGCGAGGCGGCCATCCGCGCCGGATGCCTCAACTATTTCGCCTACCCCATCACCCCCCAGTCGGAGGTGGCCGAATATCTGTGCCGACGCATGCCGGAAGTGGGCGGCAATTTTCTCCAGGGGGAAAGCGAGGTGGCGGTGGGCTACATGCTCCACGGCGCCGCCGGAGCGGGGGAACGGGTCTTCACCACCTCTTCCAGCCCGGGCGTCAGCCTGATGAGCGAGGCCATCAGCTACATCGCCGGGGCGGAATGTCCGGCGGTCTTCGTCAACATCATCCGAGGCGGCCCGGGCCTGGGCGGCATTCTGCCCTCCCAGGGCGACTATTTCCAGTCGGTCAAGGGCGGCGGCCACGGCGACTACCGGATGCTGGTCATGGCCCCCTCCAGCGTGCAGGAGGCGGTGGAGATGGTCATGACGGCCTTTCCGCTGGCCGAAAAATACCGCAACCCGGTCATGATTTTGGGCGACGGCCTCATCGGCCAGATGATGGAACCGGTCTCCTTCCCCGATCACCTGCGCCGGGAACCCACCAACAAGGACGAATGGGCCGCCAACGGCATGTCCACCCGGGGATCCGAAAAAACCAATCTGATCAAATCGCTCTTCCTGGATCCGGTCGCCCTCAACGACCACAACCTGAAGCTCAAGGCCAAATACGAGCGGATGAAAAAGGAAGAGGTCCGGTTCGAGGCCTACAACACCGACGGCGACTACCGGGCGCTCATCGTCAGCTACGGCACCATGAGCCGGGTCTGCCGCACCGCCATCGACCGGCTGAAGGAGGAAGGCGTCGAGGTGGGCATGATTCGCCCCCAAACCCTCTTCCCCTTCCCGGAAAAGGCCATTTACGACGCCGCCGTCAAGAAAAGCTGCGCGGCGGTCTTCAGCGTCGAGATGAGCATGGGCCAGATGGTGGAAGACGTGGAACGTTGCCTGTACGGGAAGCGGCCGGTGGTCTGGTACGGCAAATGCGGCGGCGAGGTGCCCAACCCCGAGGAGATCATGCAGGTGGTGAAGGAGCAAATTTAATGGGAAAGACCTTTCACAAACCGGAATCGCTCACCGAGGCCCACACCCATTACTGTCCCGGCTGCACCCACGGCATCATCCACCGGCTGGTGGCCGAGGCGATGGACGAACTGGACATCCGCAAGAACACCGTGGGGGTCGCCCCGGTGGGCTGCGCGGTCCTGGCCTACAACTACATCAATTGCGACTTTCAGGAGGCGGCCCACGGCCGCGCGCCGGCCATGGCCACCGGGATCAAGCGGGTGCGGCCGGACCTGATGGTCTTCACCTATCAGGGCGACGGCGACCTGGCCAGCATCGGCATGGGCGAGATCATCCACGCCGCCAACCGGGGGGAAAAGTTCACCACCATCTTCGTGAACAACGCCATTTACGGCATGACCGGCGGCCAGATGGCGCCCACCACCCTGCCCGACCAGCGCACCACCACCTCGCCCACCGGCCGGGACGTGGGCCAAACCGGCATGCCCATTCGCGTGGCGGAGCTGTTGTCGGCCCTGGTGACGCCTGCCTTCATCTCCCGCCAGACGGTCATCCGGCCCAAATACGTGAAGCGGGCCAAAAAGGCCATCAAGCAGGCGTTCACCTATCAAAAGGAAGGCCGCTGCTTCAGCCTGGTGGAGGTGGTCAGCACCTGCCCGACCAACTGGGGCATGACCCCGCTGGAGGCGCTGGACTGGACCGAAAAGACCCTGTTGCCCTATTTTCCCCTGGGCGATTTTAAAACCCCGGACGCCTGATTCGGCCGACGCGCGGAGAAGATCATGCAAACCGAAGTGATGTTCGCCGGATTCGGCGGACAAGGCATCCTCTTGAGCGGCAAACTGCTGGCGACCACCGCCATGGCCCAGGGATACGAAGTGGCCTGGATTCCCTCCTACGGCCCGGAAATGCGGGGCGGCACCGCCTATTGCACCGTGGTCATCGGCGACCGCCCCATCGGCTCGCCGATTATCAAGAACCCGGCCCATCTGGTGGCCATGAATCGGCCATCCCTGGAGAAATTCGCCCCCGCGGTTCGACCGGGGGGCGTCATTCTGGTCAACAGCTCTCTGACTCCGGTGGCCGCCGGACGGGAGGACGTGGACGAATTGCTGGTGCCCGCCACCGGCATCGCCAATGAAATCGGAAGCGTCAAGGCCGCCAACATCGTGGCCCTGGCCGCCTTCGTGGCCCGCAGCGGCATCGTCGATTTCGAACAACTGCGGGAGGCGGTGCGGGAAGAATTCGCGGCGAAAGCCAAGTTCATCCCGCTGAACATGACCGCCATGGATCGAGGTCGAGAGGCCGCGACCGCCTGAACCGAACCGGTTGCGGGCCACGCTCCCGGAGCGGCCCGCCGCCGAAAGCCGGCCGGAGGCGCCATCGGATTTCGCATCCCATGGCGCCTCCCGGACCCGGCCACTTCCGCCGGCTGAAAACGCCTTTGGCGCGGATACCCAAAAAACACCGTTGACGAACCCGCAAGCCTTGTGCAAGGGTAGGAATCCCGAAACGACCCGCGGGGCCGTTTCGGATGCAGGAATGAAAACGCACCGGCGACGGCCCATATTCCCCGGCCGCGCCGCTTCCCTTCTCCCATCGCCTCCACGGGGGAAGGCGCCGTGCCTTTGACCCCCTGCCGTTGAGAACCCCGTTTCGCCCCATAGATCGACCCGTTGATCGAATTGAAACCAACAATGAAAATTCCCGTTCCCGAATCCCTTTCGGCCATCCGGCCCTATTCCCCGGGGAAACCAAAGGAGGCCCTGGCGCGCGAGTACGGCATTTCCGACGCCATCAAGCTGGCCTCCAACGAAAACCCCCTGGGACCCTCGCCAAAGGCCATGGCCGCCGTTTCGGCCGCGGCCGCCGGCCTGCATCGATATCCCGACGGGGCGGCCCATGATTTGACGCGCCGTCTGGCGGAACATCTGGGGGTTCCTCCGGAACGGATCGTCCTCGGCAACGGCTCCGACGAAGTGATCGTCCTGCTGGAACGGGCGTTTCTTCGCCCCGGCGACGAGGTGGTTCTGGCCCGGCCCTCCTTTCTCATGTACGAGATTTCCGCCCACGCCGCCGGGGCCACGCCCATTTACGTGCCGCTGCGAAATTTGGACGCGGACCTGGACGCCATGGCCGAACAGGTCACGGCCCGGACCCGGATGTTCTTCCTCTGCAATCCCAACAATCCCACCGGGACCATGATTTCCAGCGCCGACTTCCGACGTTTTCTAAGACGAATCCCGCCGGAGGTGCTGGTGGTGGTGGACGAGGCCTACATCGAGTTCGCCCGGAACCCCGAAGGACTGCGAAGCACCGGCTTTTCCGACGGCGAGCACGCCGTGGTCACCCTTCGGACCTTCTCCAAGGCGTACGGACTGGCGGGGCTTCGGGTGGGATACGGGGTCATGCCCGAACCGGTGGCGGAGGCGCTCCACCGCATTCGGCCGCCCTTCAACGTGAACCTTCCGGCCCAGGCGGGCGCGATCGCCGCGCTGGACGACGCGGCGTTTTTGGAGCGAACGCTCCGAACCGTCCACGAAGGCATGGATTTCCTGCGGGCGGAGCTGGAAGGCATCGGTTTTCGGACCTTTCCCAGCGAGGCCAACTTTTTTCTGGTGGCGGTGGACGGAAGCGCCGACGCGGTCTTCGAGGCGCTGCTGCGGGAAGGGGTGATCGTCCGCTCCATGACCGCCTACGGCTATCCCGACCAGCTCCGGATCACCGTGGGCACGCCAGAGGAAAACCGCCGGTTTTTGGCGGCCTTCCGGAAAGTGACCGGGCGTTGACGGCCGGCGATTCCCGAAAAGGCCCGCTGATCACCATCGACGGCCCGGCGGGCGCGGGCAAAACCACGGTGAGCCGGGCCCTGGCCCAACGAATGGGCTACACCTACGTGGACACCGGAGCCCTCTACCGGGGCGTGGCCGTGGCCGCCGCCGACCGGGGCATTTCCCCCGAAGACGACGCGGCCCTGGCGGACCTCTGCCCAACGCTCCGCTTCGAGTTCCGCCGCCGGGACGGGGAGACGCCGCTTCACCTCAACGGGACGGACATTTCGGACCGGCTTCGGACGCCCGAAATCACCATGCTCTCCTCCCGGGTCTCGGCCCGGAAGCCGGTGCGGGAATGTTTGCTCTCGGTCCAGCGGCGGCTGGGCGAGGCGGGCGAGGCGATTTTCGAAGGACGGGACATGGGCACGGTGGTTTTCCCCGACGCGGACGTCAAATTCTTCCTCACCGCCGACTTGGAGGCCCGGGCGAAACGGCGCTTCGAGGAGTTTCGGGACCGTTCGCCCCAGGACCGCGAGGCGGTTCAAGCGGACATGCGCCGGCGGGACGCCAACGACCAAAGCCGGGCACTGGCGCCGTTGAAACCGGCCCCGGACGCCCACACCATCGATTCAACCGGCCTTTCCGTCGCCGCAGTGATCCAGCGGATGGCGGAAATCATCGGAAAACACCTGGAAACCGTCGGAACCGATGAGAAATTGTCGGAAATCTGAACAAGGGGCTTGTTTTCGCCCCATAAAATTGTTATCGTAATGTGGTTATACCGTCCTCCCGGAGGTCGGTACATTTCTCACGGTCAAGGGGGTAGTTTAATTCATGGAAAACTATGTAAAAAACGACGAAACCGAAAAATTGCAAGACGATCATCTCGAAGATTCCGACATGATGGACGACGAGATGGGGGACGAGATGGACGGCGAAGAAACAATGGAAAGCCTCATGGACATGTATGAGGAAAGTTTCAAGCGCTTCGCCGAAGGAGAGGTGGTCAACGGGCGGATCATCTCCATCGACCGGGACAGCGTCCTGGTGGACATCGGGTACAAATCCGAAGGTCAGATTCCCGTCCAGGAGTTCATGGACGAGGAGGGCAACGTAAAGGCCAACGTCGGCGACGTGGTCGAGGTGATGGTCGAATGGTGGGACGAGGAAGAGGAAGTCGTCCTGCTCTCCAAGGAAAAGGCCGAGAAGGTCAAGGTCTGGGACGAGATCAAGCGGGCCCACGACAACGACGGAACCGTCGAGGGCGTCATCATGAACCGCGTCAAAGGCGGCTTCTCCGTGGACATCGGCGTGCAGGCGTTTCTCCCGGGCTCCCAGGCGGACCTGCGGCCGATTCGGAATCTCGACGAGATGGTCGGCAAAACCTTCACCTTCCGGATTCTCAAATACAATCGAAAGCGGAGCAACATCGTTCTCTCCCGCCGGGTCATCCTGGAAGAGGAGCGCGAGGCCGCGCGCGCGGCGACCCTTTCCACCATCGCCGAAGGCCGCGTGGTGGAAGGCATCGTCAAAAACATCACCGAATACGGCGTCTTCGTGGACCTGGGCGGCGTGGACGGCCTGCTCCACATCACCGATATTTCCTGGGGCCGGGTCAAACACCCCTCCGAACTGTTCTCCATCGGCGACAAGATCACCGTGAAGATCCTCAACCTGGATCTGGAGAAAGAGCGGGTCTCCCTGGGCATGAAGCAGCTCACGCCGGATCCCTGGACCACGGCGGCCGAAAAATACCCCGTGGGCTCCCGGATCACCGGCCGGGTGGTCAGCCTTACCGACTACGGCGCCTTCGTGGAGCTGGAGGAAGGCATCGAGGGGCTCATCCACGTCTCCGAAATGTCCTGGACCCGGAAAATCCGCCATCCGTCCAAGGTCGTCTCCGTGGGCGACGAGGTGGACGCCATGGTGCTGGACATCAAGCCGGACAACCGGCGCATTTCCCTGGGCATGAAGCAGGCCTCCCCCAACCCGTGGGACGTGATCGCGGAGAAGTACCCCGTGGGCACCACCATCGAGGGCAAGATCAAGAACATCACCGACTTCGGGCTCTTCATCGGCATCGACGAGGGCATCGACGGGCTGGTCCACATTTCCGACATCTCCTGGACCAAGCGCATCAAGCACCCGGGCGAGCTGTACAAGAAGGGCGACGTGGTGCGGGCCGTGGTGCTGGACATCGAGAAGGAGAACGAGCGCTTTTCCCTGGGCGTCAAGCAGTTGGCCGCCGACCCCTGGGAGACGGTCAACGAGCGCTACGAGGTGGGCAAGGAGATCACCGGCACCGTGACCAACATCACCGACTTCGGCATTTTCGTGGAGCTGGAGGAGGGCATCGAAGGTCTGGTCCACGTCTCCGAGATCAGCAAGGAAAAGATCAAGACCCCCGCCGAGAAGTACAACGTCGGCGACGTCATCACCGCCAAGGTGATGAACATCAACAGCGACGAGCGGCGGATCGGCCTCTCCATCAAGCGGCTGGACATGGAAGACGACCAGGCCCTGCTGAGCGACTACATCAACAAGATGGGGCCGGCCACTTCCTCCTTCGGAGAAATCCTGCGCGAGAACCTGCGGGAGAAGATGAAGGACGAAGACGAGGGATAGACCGGGCCCCGGGAACATGGATACCGGTTTTTGAAATAAGTTCGAAACGACAACGGGGCGGCCTTGGCCGCCCCGTTGTCGTTTCCGCCCGGCGACGCCGCCGGGCCGTGTAATCTTCCCTCCGCCCCGAAAGGAAATCCCATGGGCGACGGCGACAAGAAACCCGAATTCGTGCGGCCGCTGAATCCGAAGGAGCACGGCCAACTAATCTTCTCGGGCTGCGACACCTGCACCCTCTGCTGCGACGGCAGCACCTTCACCTGCGCCAACGTCCTCCTGGACGAGATGTTCGACACGGCCAAGCTCTTCCCGGTGGTCTTCACCAAATCCGAGGAACGGCTTAGCCTGTCTCTGCTGTACACCCTCCAGAAGGGCGTCCCCTGCCCCTACCTCGACGCCGAAACCACCCTGTGCGACGTGTACGACAGCGTCCGGCCCCGGGCCTGCAAGATTTTTCCCTTCAACGTCCGAGAGGTCCGGGCCGCCTCGCCCGAACAGCGCTCCTTTTCGGTGGTCTTCGACGAACGCTGTCCAGGCATTCGGCCGGACGAGGACGCCCCGGCCGAAAAGCGGATCCTGGGGCCCGACGGACGGCTTTCCCCGGAAATCGCGAACGGCTTCATCGGTCGGAACATGCTGCTCCGGTATCGGGAGAATTTGCGGAACACCCAGAAATTCCTACGGCTGGTCCATGAGCTGGAGCTGCTGGGGGAGGAGGAAGTGGACATCGGGGGGCCGCCGGCCACGGGGACTTTCTACGGCCAGAGCCGTCCGTCCACCATCCGGCTCTGGAAGATCGGCGAAACCCGGCTGGGGGAGCTGGACGACGAGGCGGTGATGCGGATTCATCGAGAGGGATATTTCAACGCCATCTACACCCACCTGAACAGCCTTGGCAATCTGGACAAGCTGATCCGGATGCGGGAAAAATTCGCGGAGAAGAAGGTGGATTTCCTCTCCTTCCGGGTGTAGGGCCAAGCTACTCGAAAATTTCCACGTCGCCGCGGCCGTCCCGGATGACCTCGGGCACGTCTTCCAGCAGGGAGATGACGCTGGAGGGCTCCCCGGGGACCGGCCCGCCGTCGATGACCGCGTCCAGCCGTTTTCCGAAATGGTCGTGGAGCAGGGAGGCGTCGTGGAAAATTTCCCCGTCCGGGCCGGTGGCGGAGGTGGTGAGGATGGGATTGCCCAGCTCCCGCACCAGGGCCACGGGAATGGGATGGTCGGGCACCCGTATGCCCGCCGTTTTCCGGCGGGTCAGCATGATCTTGGGCACCATCCGCGACCCCTCCATGATGAAGGTGTAGGGACCGGGGAGCATTCGCCGCATGGTTTTGTAGGCGTAGTTGGTGACCTTGGCGTAATCGGCGATATTCTTGAGGTCGGCGCAGATGAAGGAGAAGGGATTCTTGAGGTCGCGCCCCTTGAGCTGATGGACCCGCTGAATGGCCCGCTTGTTCATGATGTCGCAGCCGATGCCGTAGTAGGTGTCGGTGGGATAGGCGATGAGGCCGCCCCGGGACAAAATTTCCACCACCTTGCCGACGAGCCTCGGCTGAGGGGTTTCGGGATTGATTTGGAATAGCATGTGGTCCACTCGCTTTCCGTCGGAAGATATTGAATAAGCGGGCAATATACCCCGGCTCCCGAACCCGTGTCAAGAAATTAGGATTGCCACCGCCGCGGCCGCCTGCTATGTTTCCGGGTTGCCCCAAAACCCGCACCCTCGCCAATGGAGGCCCACCATGACGCCCATTTCTCCGGAGGAGTCCTATTCTTTTGACGACGTCCTCCTGATTCCCAATTATTCCGACGTGCTGCCCAAGGACGCCGACACCCGCACCCGGCTGACCAAGCGGCTCACGCTCAACATTCCCATCGTCAGCGCCGCCATGGACACGGTCACCGAGGCACGGGCGGCCATCACCATGGCCCGCGCCGGCGGCATCGGCTTCATCCATCGCAACCTGTCGGTCGAGGAGCAGGCCCGGGAAGTCGATCAGGTCAAAAAGTCCGAAAGCGGAATGATCATCGATCCGGTAACCGTGCATCCCGAACACTCCATCCGCGACGTGATGGCGGTGATGGAGCGATACCGCATTTCCGGTCTGCCGGTTACCGACGGAGACCGGCTGGTGGGCATCGTCACCAACCGAGATCTCCGGTTCGAAACCGATTTGGACCGCCGAGTCTCGGAGGTGATGACCAGCGAGAATCTCGTCACCGTTTCTCCCGGCATCGACCTGGAGGAATCCAAACGGATGCTCCAAAAGCACCGCATCGAAAAACTCCTGGTGGTGGACGCCGCCGGGAAACTCTCCGGCCTGATCACCATCAAGGACATTGAAAAAATCAAGAAATACCCCAACGCCTGCAAGGACGACCGGGGCCGCCTTCGGGCGGGCGCGGCCGTGGGGGTCGGCCCCGACATGTCGGCCCGGGCCGAGGCCCTGGTTCAGGCCGGGGTCGACGTGCTGCTCATCGACACCTCCCACGGCCACACCCGCAACGTGGTCGAAGGCGTCAAGGCCCTCAAGGCCGCCTTTCCGGACGTGGACGTGATCGCCGGGAACGTTGGCACGGGCGAGGGGGCCAAGGCCCTGGTGGACGCCGGCGTGGACGGCGTCAAGATCGGCATCGGCCCCGGCTCCATCTGCACCACTCGAATCGTGGCCGGCATCGGCGTGCCCCAGGTGACCGCCATCATGAACTGCAAGGCGGTCTCGGAGGAAACCGGCGTCCCCCTCATCGCCGACGGCGGCATCAAATTCTCCGGCGACATCACCAAGGCCATCGGCGCCGGCGCCCATGTGGTCATGATCGGCGGACTCTTCGCCGGGGCCGACGAAACGCCGGGCGAGCGGGTCTTCTTCCAGGGCCGCAGCTACAAGGTCTACCGCGGCATGGGCTCGGTGGAGGCCATGCGCGAGGGCAGCAAGGACCGATACTACCAGTCCGAGGTGGCGGAGGAGGACAAGCTGGTCCCCGAAGGAATCGTGGGCCGGGTGCCCTACAGCGGCCCGTTGGGGGAAACCCTCTACCAGCTCGTGGGCGGCCTCCGCTCCGGCATGGGCTACGTGGGCAGCCGGACCATCGAGGAGCTGCGGCAAAAGGCCCGGTTCATCAAAATCAGCGCCGCCGGCATGCGAGAGAGCCACGTCCACGACGTGATCATCACCAAGGAAGCGCCCAACTACCGGCTGGACTGAATCCGCTTCGCTCCATAAGGAAACGCCCCGACATCCCGAATACCGCCGCCCCGGCCCACGTCGCCGGGGCGTTCCGGAAAAGCGGGCGCGGACGACCCCCCGCGCCCGCTTTTCCGGACCTCCCGCGTATCCCAGAACGCGACGCCGCCCGCCCCCGGACGTCGTCCGAAGAGAGTCGCCCATGAGTCCGTCCCCCTCCCCTTTCGTCCATTTGCATCTCCACTCCCAGTACAGCCTGCTGGACGGGGCCATCCGCATCGACCCGTTGCTGGCCCGGACCAAGGAGCTAAACATGGAGGCCGTGGCCATCACCGATCACGGCACCATGTTCGGCGCGGTGGAGTTTTTCAGCAAGGCCAAGAAGGCCGGGATCAAGCCGATCATCGGCTGCGAATGCTACCTGGCCCCGCGCCGCCTGACCGACAAAACCCCCGAAGACGCCAAGGGCATGGCCCACCTCCTGCTGCTGGCGGAAAACCAGGAGGGCTATCAGAACCTATGCCGCCTGGCCAGCATTGCCCAGTTGGAAGGTTTTTACTACAAGCCCCGCATCGACCGGGAGGCGTTGCGGGAATACGGCAAGGGCCTCATCGCCGCCTCCGCCTGCCTCCACGGGGAAATCCCCATGCATCTGAAAAACGGCCGCATGGAGGACGCCGAGGCCTCGGCCCGCTTTTACCTGGACATCTTCGGGGAGGACCGGTTCTTCCTGGAAGTCCAGAACAACGGCATTCCCATCCAGGAGACCGTAAACAAAGGGCTGGCGGAGCTGGGCAAGCGGATGGGCATTCCGCTCATCGCCACCAACGACTGCCACTACCTGAGGCGGGAAGACGCCCGGGCCCACGAGGTGCTGCTCTGCGTCCAGACCGGCAAGACCATCAACGACGCCGGCCGGTTCCAGTTCAACACCGATCAGCTCTACTTCAAGTCGCCGGATGAAATGCAAGCCGAGCTGGGCCATTTTCCCGGCGCCATCGAAAACACCCGGGACATCGCCCGCCGCTGCGAAATCGACTTCGACTTCAACACCTACCACTTTCCCCAGTTCGCCGCCGAGGACGAGCGGAGCGTGGACGACATCTTCGAGGAGAAGGCGCTGGAGGGTTTTCAGGTCCGGATGGCCCAGGTGCGATCCCGCTTTCCGGACGCCGACGAGACGGTCTACCGGGAGCGGCTGGACTACGAAATCGGCGTCATCAAGCAGATGGGCTTCACCGGCTATTTCCTCATCGTGGCCGACTTCATCCGCTTCGGCAAGGAAAACGGCGTGCCGGTGGGGCCGGGCCGCGGTTCGGCGGCCGGCTCCATGGTGGCCTACGCCATGGGCATCACCGACCTGGACCCGCTGGAGCACGGCCTCATCTTCGAGCGGTTCCTGAACCCGGCCCGAATCTCCATGCCGGATATCGACGTGGACTTCTGCATCAACGGCCGGGAGAAGGTGTTCAAGTACGTGGTGGACCGCTACGGCGGCGGCGACTACGTGGCCCAGATCATCACCTTCGGAAAGCTCAAGACCCGGGCCGTCATCCGGGACGTGGGCCGGGCCCTGGACATCCCCCTGGCCGAGGTGGACGCCATCGCCAAGATGGTGCCGGACGTGCTCAACATCAGCCTGGAGGACGCCCTGAAGCAGGAGCCCCGGCTGACCGAAATGGCGAATCGGGACCCCCGGGTCGGCGAGCTGATCCGCATCGCCCGGACGTTGGAAGGACTTCCCCGCCACGCCTCCACCCACGCCGCCGGCGTCGTCATCGGCGACCGGCCCCTGGTGGACTACCTCCCGCTTTACCGGGGGAAAAAGGGCGAAGTGGTAACCCAGTTCGACATGAAGTGGGTGGAGGAAATCGGGCTGGTGAAGTTCGACTTCCTGGGGCTGCGCAACCTCACCATCATTCAGAACACATTGCAACTGATCGAGCACAACGGAAAGACCGCGCCGGACCTGGAGACCCTGAACCTGGAGGACCCGGCCACCTACGAGCTGCTCAGCCGGGCCGACACCACCGGCGTGTTCCAGCTGGAATCCAGCGGCATGAAGGACCTGCTGGTCCGGCTGCGGCCGGCCCGATTCGACGACATCACCGCCTTGGTGGCCCTTTACCGTCCCGGCCCGCTGGAAAGCGGCATGGTGGACGATTTCGTGGAGCGCAAGCACGGCCGCCAACAGGTGAGCTACCCGCTGCCGGAGCTGGAACCGATCCTGGAGGAAACCTACGGCGTCATCCTGTACCAGGAGCAGGTCATGAAAATCGCCGGGGAGCTGGCCAGCTACTCCATGGCCGAGGCCGACGGCCTCCGCAAGGCCATGGGGAAGAAGATCGCCGAGATCATGGCCCAGCACCGGGAGCGGTTCATCAAGGGCGCGGTGGAAAACGGCCATCCCAGGGACAAGGTCACCCACATTTTCGACCTGATGGAAAAGTTCGGCGGCTACGGCTTCAACAAGTCCCACAGCGCCGCGTACGCCCTCATCGCCTACCAGACCGCCTATCTCAAGGCCCATTTCCCGGTGGAGTTCACCGCGTCGCTGTTGTCCAGCGACATGAGCTCCATCGACAGCATCGTGAAGTTCATGGCCGAGTGCCGGAGCCACGACATCCCGGTGCTGCCGCCGGACGTGAACACCAGCGGCAAAATGTTCATCGCCGACGGAGACAAAATCCCGTTTGGACTGGTGGCGGTCAAAAACGTGGGCGAAGGGGCCATCGACGCCATCCTGGAGGCCCGGGAGGAAGGCGGGCCGTTCGCCTCCATTTTTGAATTCTGCGAACGGGTGGATTTGCGGCGGGTCAACAAGCGGGTGCTGGAGGCGCTCATCAAGTGCGGCGCGTTCGACGGCGCCGGCGCGTCCCGGCCCCAGTTGCTGGCGGCCATGGAGGACGCCCTGGACTACGGCGGCCGGGTCCAGCGGGAGCGGGAAAGCCCCCAGCTCGGCCTTTTCGACATGGGCGAGACCACCCAGCAGGTGAACGTGCCCACCCTGCCCATCGTTCCGGATTGGGACGAGCGCCAAATTCTGGCCCTGGAAAAGGAAACCCTCGGCTTCTACGTCTCCGGCCATCCCCTGGGCCGGTACGAGGAAGTGCTGGACCGGTTCGCCAACGGGGACGCCGTCCGGTTGAAGGAGATGGACGACGGTTCGGCGGTCCGCATCGGCGGCATCATCGCGGCGGTCAAGACCATCCGGACCAAGAAAGGCGATCCCATGGCCTTCGTCACCGTGGAGGATCGGTTTGGATCGGTGGAGGCGGTGGTGTTCACCTCGGTCTATCGGGAGACGGCGGCCCTGCTGGCGGAAGACAGGGCGGTGCTGGTGGAGGGAAAGCTCCAGCGGGACGAGAACGCGGTGAAAATTCTGGCCGATCGGATCATCGACCTGGAGGAGGCCGAGACCCGATGCGCCGCAGCCGTCCACATCCACGTGGACGCCACCCGCGCCGACCGGGCCGTGCTCGAGCGGCTTCGCGGCCTGCTGGGCGGACATCGGGGCGATTGCCGGGGATATCTCCACATCCGGATGCCCGGCACGGCGGAAACGGTCATCGCCCTTCCCGAATCCCTGCCCCTGGCGCCGGGAGAGCCGCTCCGCCGGGAGGTGGAAGGTTTGCTGGGGCGGGGGAGCATCGAAACGGCGTGCAAAGCGCCGGAATACCGGGAATCGTCCAATGGGCGCGGTAAATATGGGCGGACGGGTGGTTGAGGGAAAAACAGGATGAGGGCGGGAACGACGGAGTTTGAACGGTTGTATGGACGCAGGGGGGGGACGTTTGACTGGCCAGACTTCGAAGCCCCCACCCCTTGACCGAAAGCTTCGGCCTTTCTGATTCCGAAGGGCCGGAGCCTCGGTTTCCCCTTCCGACTCAGGGGTTTTCGGGCCTCCATGAAAAGAACCATCTAAAGCGTCATGAATTGTGAAGCTTGAATTCCCATCGAAAAATGAGTCGGCCATCTCATTTCTAATTGAATCTTAATCAAAATTTTCCTGTTGGATTTTCATAAATTCAGATTTTGGCATAAAAATAGCGTATGCATAATGCATATAGGCCGAATCAATTTTTGCAACTGAACAAACCGAATCTATTTGTTTTTTGTTATAGCGCTTATGTTTCCCGTATTTTTTCTTTAGAATGCGTGGGCATTTTCTGGCAATAGCTTTTTTCGCTTTGCGTCTTTTTATCAGGTCAACTATCCACATAACATTCACTTTTTTAGGTATGCAAACAACTTGGAATTAAGCGGCGACAGGGCTTTTTTGCACCGTCCACCTCGAATTACGTGTTCTATGCCGCCCATCGTCCGCTGGAACCAGGCATTAGCCGGACCCCGAGCATCATGATGCCATGAAAAATCGGTAGCGCCAAGGTTTTTCGAATTACTCATTGAATGCCAAAAGAATCCATACCAAACGGATGCAAACCATCATGCCAATTGTCAACTCGGTGGGATCGTCCTACATCGAAAAATTGCGAATCCCTCCACTGTCCGTTCAATTTTTATGATTGCCGCCAAAGGCGGGGCCAACAATTCATGTCAAATATCTTCCGGGGCAGGAATCCTTTGGAACTGTTAAAAATCTCATCACCGGAATCCAACAAAAGGGTTTAATTTAGTTGGCTTCCGACTTCAGCGGGGCAAGGTCGGGGCTGTAAAAGGCGTAGCGACCGCCGGATTTTTTGGCTTCGAACATGGCGATATCGGCGCAGCGGATCAGCTCCTCCACCGCCTCGGCGTCTCGCGGAAAAGCGCTGATGCCGACCGACGGGCTGAGAAAATCGATGACGTGGGCTTTGACGCGGTAGGGCCGCGACAGGTTCTCCACCACCCGCTGGGCCACCTGCTCCGGGAAGGAGTGGTTGGCATTGTTGAGGATGACCGTGAACTCGTCGCCCCCCAGGCGGCAGACGTGGTCGGTTTCCCGCAGGGTGTCCCGCAGACGCCGGCCCACTTCGATCAGCACCTCGTCGCCCACGTCGTGGCCGTACTCGTCGTTGACCTTCTTGAACTTGTCCATGTCCAGATAGAAGATGTTCTTCTCCATCCGGTCGCGGCGGGCAAAGGCCAGGGTCTCCTTGAGCCGCTTGAAAAAGGCCTTCCGGTTCAGCAGGCCGGTCAGGGTGTCGTGGTAGACCAGGTAAATCAGATCGCTGACGTCCCGGGCCACCCCCCGATAGCCCACCGTCTCGCCGTCGGCGTCCTTGATCAGCGAAACCGAAATCTCCACCTGCCGCAAGGCGCCGTCCCGGCTTAACAACCGCCAGTCGTCCCCGCGCTGGGTCTGCCCGGTTTCAAAGGCCCGGCGAAAGAGCTGTTCGGCCTTGTCTGCGGTCTCCGGGTCCATATACTCCCGAAAGTTCATGCCGACCATTTCGTCCCGGGTGTAGCCGAGCATTTTATACAGGGCGTCGTTGAAGAAGATCAGATTGCCCAGCAGGTCGATTTCGTAGAAATATTCCTCGATGTTCTCCAGCATGGCCCGATAACGGTCTTCGCTGCGCCGCAGACTGTCAAACTCCCGCTGGTAGGATTCCAGCCGGTCTTTGAGCCGAACGTTTTCCCGCTCCGCCTCGAAGGCCCGTTCCCGGGCCCGCCCCTCGCTTCTTTCGGCGCCGCGCAGCCGGCGCTCCTTCTCCTTCAACTCCCGCTTGAATCCGTCGATCCTCTCCAACATGGCGTAAAACGCCGCCCCCAGCACGCCGATCTCGCCGGTGTCCACGTGATAGCGGTTGAGAACGGTCTCCCCGTTGCGCAAAAACTCCGCGGCCTGCCCGGCCAGATTCCGGATGGGGACCAGGATGTTGCCCAGCAACACGCTGGCCGCGGCCAAGGAGAACAGGATGGTGATCAGGGCGATGAGCAGGAGATGCCGACGCAGCAACCGGGCGGGCGCGTTGAGATCTTCGGCATAAACCGAGGCCACCACGTACCAGTCGAACTCCGGGGAGTAGCGCACCCAGGCGATTTTTTCGTGGGCGTAGTTCCCCGGGTCGTCCGGCCGGTCCCAGCGGTAGGCCAGACGGGGCGTGGGATCGTCCGCGACCGACTTGAGTTCCGCCCCGATGGGCCGCCCGGATTCCGGGTTCCGCTGGTCGGAAAAATCGGCGCCCTCGATGTTGGCATTGGGGTGCGCCAGCATGTGGTTGTCGGAATCGAAGATGAACAGGTAGCCGTTGTCGGCGATCCGCATATCCCGCAAGGCCCGACGAAGATCGGCGATCATGGACGATTTCCGGGCAGCCACCTCCCGCTCCACGTCGTCCACGTAAAAGCCGCTGCCGATTACCCACTCCCACACCGGGAAATTGCGCGAGTAGGAAACCTTCCGCAACGGCTCGTCCTGCCCCAGCCGAGGCCACCAGTAGACCGTGTAACCCTCGTTGCGCTCCCGGGCCACCTGGATCATGGGACCCAGGATGGGGTTGCCGTACACGTCGGTTTCCTGGGAAAAATCCCGCCCCTGCAGCCGGGGATCGGGATGGGAGATGAACACGCCGTCGTAGCTGGCCACCCAGAAATAATTGTCGTTTCCGTAGCGAAACGAACGAAGCTCCTCCAGGGCCACCTCCTTGGCCTGCTCCTCGGAGAGAAAAAGACCCTGCTGGTACTCCCGATATTTGGTTTTCAGAAAGGATTCCTGGACGAGGGTGGCGTTTTTGATCTGGCGTTTGCGGACGTCCAGCGCGTATTCGCGGAAGGCTTCCAGGTGGGCGTACTTGGTTTGCAGGAGGTCGGTGACGCTTTCCAGCATGGTCCGGGCCGAATTTTCGCCGATCCGATACATGGCGGTCTGGATCATGGGGGCGCAGACGAGATAGACGATCACCGAAAGAAAGGCGACGCTCAGGAGAATCGCAAGGAAGATGCGTCGAAACAGAACGGAAGTGAACATGTCTCCCCGACTCATGATCGCCCGGTTTGGGTCCGGTTGTGGCCCGGTTCGGGTCCGTTTCCCAATGGATCCGAGCCGACGGGAACGGCCGAAGGAACGGGCGGCGCCTATCCCATGAACACCGTCAGCACGTCCCGGCGGGCGTTGACGTGCTGCACGGTCACCTGCACCATATCCTCGGGCTTCAGATTGAACCCCCCGGAAGCGGGCAACCCGGTCTCCATCATGATTTCGGGCAGAAGAATCTGATACCCGTTGCGGCGACGGTTCAGAACGATGCCCTCCAGTTTTTCACCCATCCGCCCCTCCAAGTGGCGCAGCATCCAGTAGCGCTTCCGCCGGTTCTGCAGTCGGAAGACGTTGCGCATGGGCGCCTCCAGCGCCTGGGCGATGCGGGTGATCTCCTCCTCGGTGTAGGCGGAACCCAGACCGAACGCCGAGCGAATCTGCCGCTGGGTGATCAGGTCGAAGAACTTTCGGATGGGCGAGGTGCCGGTCAGGTAGGCGTCCAGCCCCAGTCCGGCGTGGCGCTCGGGACGAGGGCTCAGCACAAACCGGCTCAGGAGCTTGCGCTGCATCCAGTTCTGAAACAGCGAACCGCCGTCCTCGCTGTACAGCCGTTCCCGGGGGGCGGGCTGGGAGCGAAAAACGGCCGGAAGCGCCCGCTCGGCCAGAAAGCGGGCCTTCAGCCAGTTGGCCATGATCATAATTTCGGACACCAGCACCCGGCTGGGGCTTTCCCGGTTGACCCGGGTCAGGGCCAGCTCTCCGGCCTCGTCGAACCAGAGGTTGATCTCCGGAAGACTGATCTGTACCGCACCGTCCTCCAGCCGCCGCTTGCGGAACCGCCGGGCCACCTCGTACATCGCCCGGAGGTCGGGGTCGGTGTCCGTCGCGGCGTTGACGTCGAAATAGGTGAGCTGGTCGGTCACCCGGATGCGGCTGGGGAAGACGTCGAAATCGACCACCTCCCCCGACGGGTTCAGGTCGACTTGGGTGGTGATGGCCGGCCGAACTTCTCCGGCCCGGAGACTGCACGCCCCCTCGGCCAGCCGATGGGGCAACATGGGAATCCGCTGGTCGGGCATATAGATGGAGCTGCCCCGGGTCAGGGCCTCCCGGTCCACCGCGTCGTCCCGGGCCACGAAATGGCCCACGTCGGCGATGTGGACCCCCAGCCGAATTCGTCCGCCCACCGATTCGATGCTGAGGGCGTCGTCGTAATCCAGGGTGGCCTGGCCGTCGATGGTGAAGATTCGGAGATCGGTGAGGTCTCGGCGGGCCTCGCCGGGGGGAAGCGAAAGCCGCCTCGCCGCCTCCTCCGCCGCCGTTTCCACCGCGCCGGGAAATTCCACCGGAATCTCCAGCCGCATCCGATCGACGTTCTCGTCCCGATCCCAAACGCCCAGGGAGACGAAGAGGTCAAATATCGACTCCGGCCCTTCCAGACCGCCCCGGGCCATGATCTCCCGGGCCAGGTCGGCCTCCGGGCTTTCCTTCTCCATCAGGTAAAACGAACGGAGGATTTCCACAAACCGCTTGGCCTCCCCCTCGCCGTCCGCAGCCGGGGCAACGCCTTCCCGGACGTTGCGGACCCAATCCCCGCCGGCCTCCACCAGACGGGCGCGGCGGGCCTCCTCCCGGGCCTGGGCCTGGAGGCGGGCCACCTGCTCCTCGGTGTGGGGGAAAAACTGGTCTCCGCTGAATTTGAAGAACAGACGATTCTGAAAGAAGGCGCGGACCACCGCGGCGGCGTGGTCCCCGTCGGGTTCCTCGGGAAAGGCGAATTCGGTCATGGTCGCCAGGTCGATCCACTCGGCCTCGTCGTGCAAAACCTCCCAAAGTTCCACCACGTCCACCGATTCGGCAAGGGCCCGGCGGCGCTCGGCGGCTTCCCGCAGGGCGTCCACCATCCGGTCGCGTCCAATGTCCGGCGCAAGGGGGGCGGTGCTCCCGTGGGCCAGGCGGCTGGAAGACATTTTCAGTTCCCGATTGTTCTCGTTCAGGAGACGCAACCGGCCGTTTCGGGCTTCCAGAACCACCGCGCAGACGATTTTTCGGCGGTCGATGTATTCGACAATATTCCCAGCTTCCATAACCTTTTACTTTATCACCGCGCTTACATTAAAGTCAACGCAAGGATTGTCGGCCGAAAGAGGGGCCCCGGCCATTGGGCGGTTGACAGAGCGGACCGGATAATGGTTAGGTGAGGCAACTTTGAACCGGCATCCCGACGGAGATCCCATGCCATTCGACCCTTCCAAAGACAAAGTCCTCAAAAGCTGGCGATGTGAAGAAACCGGATTGATCGTGGCCATTCATCAATACGGCGACGGCGAACCCAAAGTGCAGATCGGGCCCCGCGTTTTCGTCAAAAAGGACGGCGGCGAGCGTCAGGGCAAGGCCGGTCGACTGACCATCGAAGACCTGATGTGGTTCTACGAGATCATCGACGAGGTCAAGGAGGAACTCACCGACCGGGTGGGGCCCGCCTGAGCCCGTCCGATCTGGATCCGTCCGGCCCTGGCGGGCAACCGGAACGGGCGGTGGTGGAACCCTTCCGCCCTTCCGGCGCGCCGGAAGCGGGGGAGCTGGCCCTGCTGGTCGGCGGCGGCGGCGATTTGAAGCGACTGGGGGAAACGTTGCCGCTGGTCTCCCCCGGCGAACGGATCATGATGAGCCACATCCGCCCCGAGGCGGCCGATTCCCCCCGATTCTGCGCGGCCGGGCCGATGGTGGGCGCGCCTTACGCCACCATGCTGCTGGAAACCCTCGTCGCCCGGGGCGTCCGCCGGGCCGTGTTTGTCGGCTGGTGCGGCGCGCTCTCTCCGAATCTGTCCATCGGCGACCTGCTGGTGCCCGAAGCCGCCCTGGTGGACGAAGGCACCAGCGTGGGATACGGACGGCTTCGGGACGAACCGGTGGCGCCCGACCCGGCGCTTTCGGCAAGCCTCCGAGAAGCGGTTGCCCGGCGCGGCCGCACGCCCCGCCGGGGCGCGGTCTGGACCACCGACGCCATCTACCGGGAAACCCCCTCCAAAATCCGAAAATTCCGGGATCGGGGCGCGGTGGCCGTGGAAATGGAAACATCGGCCCTCTTCACCGTGGGCCGGTTCCGGAACATTTCCGTGGCCGCGCTTCTGGTGGTGTCCGATTCCCTGGCCGATTTCACCTGGCGGCCCGGCTTCCGGGATCCCCGGTTCCAGTCGGGTCGCCGCCTTGCCCGAGAGGTCCTTTCCGAGCAATGTCCGAAACCCAGCCCTCCCCCGAAGTGATCGAGCGCGCCCGGCGTCTGCGAGGGGACCTGCACCGTCACAATTACCGCTATCACGTCCTGGACGATCCGGAAATTTCCGACGCCGAATTCGACCGGATGATGCGGGAACTGATGGCGCTGGAAGAGAAATATCCGGCGCTTCAAGCGCCCGACTCTCCCACCCTGCGCGTGGGGGCTCCGCCCCTGGACAAATTCGACACCGCGCCCCACGACCCGCCCATGCTCAGCCTGGACAACGCCTTTTCCGAGGCCGACCTGCGGGGGTTTCACGATCGGGTCCGGCGGCGGCTGGAAACCAACGCCGAGGTCCGCTACACGGCCGAACCCAAGCTGGACGGCCTGGCCGTGGAACTGGTCTATGAAGACGGCCGGCTGATCCGGGCGGTGACCCGGGGCGACGGCGTCACCGGCGAGGTGGTGACGGAAAACGTCCGAACGATCTCCCAGGCGCCGCTTCGGCTCCGGACCGAGAACGGCGCCCTCCCGACCCGGCTGGAAGTCCGGGGGGAAATCTTCATCGCCCGCCGGGCCTTTCAGCGGCTCAACGCCGACCGCCTCGCCGCGGACCGGCCGCCCTTCGCCAACCCCCGCAACGCGGCCGCCGGCAGCATTCGCCAGCTCGACTCCCGGGTGGCCGCCGCCCGGCCGCTGGAAATTTTCTTCTACGGCCTGGGCCGGGCCGATGGATTCGACCCGCCCACCCAGGGCGCGCTGTTGGAAGGGCTGAAGGCGCTGGGCTTCCGGATCAACCCGATGACCCGGCCGGACATCTCCCTGGACGAAGCGGTGGCGTTTTTCCAGGAGCTGTCCGAAACGCGCCACGATCTGCCCTACGAGGTGGACGGTCTGGTGGTCAAGGTGGACCGGCGGGACTGGCAGGCGCAACTCGGCGCTCGCTCCCGGAGCCCCCGCTGGGCCATCGCCTGGAAATTCGAGGCGGTTCAGGAGACCACCCGGATTCTGGACATCGAGGTGCAGGTGGGCCGCACCGGCGCGGCGACCCCGGTGGCCCGGCTGGAACCGGTTACCGTCGGCGGGGCCACGGTCCGGAACGCCACCCTCCACAACGCCGACGAAATCGAGCGCAAGGATATTCGAATCGGCGACGTCGTAAAAATCCGCCGAGCCGGGGATGTGATCCCCGAAGTGGTGGAGGTGGTCGCCTCGGCCCGAACCGGGGCGGAACGCAAGTTCACCATGCCCGAAACCTGCCCCGCCTGCGGCGCCGGGGTGATCCGCCCTCCGGAGGAGGCGGTGGCCCGATGCATCAACCTCTCCTGCCCGGCCCAGATCAAGGGGCGCATTCGCCATTTCGGCGGCAAGGGTGCCTTCGACATCGACGGGCTGGGGACCAAGCTGGTGGAGCAACTGGTGGACCGGGGACTGGTGGCCGAGCCGGCGGACCTGTTTCGCCTGGACGCCGAAAGTCTGGCCGCCATGGACCGCATGGGGCCCAAATCGGCGGCCAACCTGGTCCGGGCACTGGATGCCTCCCGGCGGATCGGGCTGGACCGTTTTCTGTACGCCCTGGGCGTTCGCCACGTGGGCGAAACGGTGGCTCGGCTGCTGGCGGAGCGCTTTGGAACCCTGGAGGCGGTGATGGACGCGCCGCTGGACGATCTCGCGGCGGCGGAGGGCATCGGCCCGGAAATCGCGGAGAGCGTGCGGCGCTTTTTCGACCGGCCGGAAAACCGGGAATCGGTGGAACGGCTTCGCGCCGCCGGGGTGGAACCGGTCTCCCGAGAGCCGGCCGAAGCCCCGTCCGCCTCCGATTCGCCCTTGGCGGGAAAAACCGTGGTGCTGACCGGCGTCCTTTCCGGCATGACCCGATCCGAGGCCAAAAACCGGGTGCTGGCCGCCGGCGGCCGGGTGGCCGGCTCCGTGAGCAAGAAAACCGATTACGTGGTGGCGGGAGATCAGCCCGGGAGCAAGGCGGACCGGGCCCGAGAGCTGGGCGTCACCCTGCTGGACGAATCGACCTTTTGGACGCTACTATCCCAAACGGAGGAAAAAAATGAGTGAAAAACCCATGGCCCGCGCCCATGTGTCCATTCGCGGGAAAGTGCAGGGCGTATTTTTTCGAGCGGAAACCCAGCGCGCCGCGGAGGAACGCGGGGTGAACGGCTGGGTGCGAAACCGGCCCGACGGGTCGGTGGAGGCGGTATTCGAGGGAACGGAGAAGGCGGTCTTCTCCATGGTGGAGTGGTGCAAAGGCGGATCGCCGCAGGCGGTGGTGGAAGACGTGTCGGTGGACTGGTCCGACTACAAGGGAGAATTCGACGGGTTCGAGATCACCCACTGACCTCCGATCTTCCCGTCGGGCCCTGTGGGGGGATTCGAAACGGGCCAAGGGCCTTCCTTCCGCGACGGGCGGCGTAATGGCCGCCCGCCTCGGGCTGGTCCACCGGGTCCGATTTCGCCCTGGTTCCGTCAGACCGAATCGGATGGGAATCGGGTTGGGCCGGTCGGACCGGATTCAGGCGATCAAAGGGCGTCTTTGAGCTTCTTCCCCGGTTTGAATTTGACCACGTTGGAGGCCTTGATCTGAATCTCCTCGCCGGTCTGGGGATTGCGCCCCTTGCGAGCCTTTCGGGGCACCTTGGTGAAGGTGCCGAAACCCACCAGCGTGACTTTGGGCTCTTTTTTCTTCTTCAACGCGTCGGTCACTCCGTCCATGAAGGCGTCCAGCGCCTTGGCGGCCGCCGCTTTGGAGATCCCCGCGTCCGTTGCCATCTTCTCGATCAGGTCCGCTTTGGTCATGCTCATGTTGACTCCTTACCCCGTTTTGAGTTCGCAATCGACGCCGGACGATCCCGTTGCGCCGGAAACCGTCTCGCGGGCCATAAACCCGCGAACGCCAAGGGCTCAGCCCGTCGGCGCGTGATAGCGACATAGCGGAGGGGCGCCCCGATGTCAACATAAAACCGCATGGTTGCTCACTTTTCCCGCCCCAACCCCGCTCAGCCCCCGAATTTCGGCCGTTCCCGTCGCCCACCCCCGCCAAAGCCCCGGTTTTCACGCAAAAAGCGCCTCCGCGAACCGGCGGGGATCGAAGGGCTGAAGATCGTCGATTCCCTCCCCCACCCCGATGTAGCGAAGCGGCAACGCCAGCTCGCTCAAAATCCCCACCACCACGCCGCCCCGGGCGGTGCCGTCCAGCTTGGTGAGCACCAATCCGGTCAGCCCGATGGCCTCGTGGAACGCGCGGGCCTGCTGAAACGCGTTCTGGCCGGTGGTGGCGTCCAGCACCAGCAGGGTTTCGTGGGGCGCGTCGGGCATGGATTTGGCCAGGGCCCGACGGACCTTTTTCAACTCCTCCATCAAATTGGTCCGGGTGTGCAACCGCCCGGCGGTGTCCAGAAAGACGATGTCCTTGCCCCGGGCCTTCCCGGCGGCCACCCCGTCGAAGGCCACGGCGGCGGGATCGGCGTTGTCCCGGCCGCGCACGAAATCGGCCCCGGCCCGTTCCGCCCATACGCCGAGCTGCTCCACCGCGGCGGCCCGAAAGGTGTCGCCCGCGGCCACCAGCACCGACCGGCCCGCCGCCGCGTGGGCGGCCGCCAGCTTGCCGATGGTGGTGGTTTTGCCCACGCCGTTGACGCCCACCACCATGACCACGTGGGGGGGACCGGCCAGAACTCCGGCCGGGGGTTCCGGCGCGGTCATCCGTTCCACCAGGGCGTTCCGGAGGACGGCCTTCAGCTCTTCCGGTCCGGAGATTTTCCGGGCCCGGCGGGAAACCTCCTCCACGATGGCCATGGCGGTTTCCACGCCCATGTCGGCGGTGATGAGCCGCTCCTCCAGCTCCTCCAGCGCCGCGTCGTCCAGCCCGCCCCGAAACAGGTCTTCCAGGTCGGTGGCGAGCAGGTCCCGCGTTTTGGAGAGTCCGGACTTGAGCCGTCCGAAAACGCCGCCGCTCGACGGGGCCGCCGCCGGCGGGGTTTCGGGTTCCGCGGCTTCGACCACCTCCTCTTTTTTCTTTTTTCCCTTGCGTCCAAACAGTGCCATATTCTTCCTTATGAATGCCGCGCGGTTCCCGGGGAGGAGGCCGCGCCTTGGGCGATTTGCAATCCATGAAGCACCATGCCTCCGGGAGCCGCGACTACAACTCCTCGCTCCCGGACACGGTTTGGAGAATTACGCCAACGTCCTCACGGGTTGGATTCTTCTTGCGGAGTCATGGAGGGCGCGTTTGGGTCCCCGGCGTCTCCGCCGGACGCTTCGCCCTCCTCGCCTTCGGAACGCCCGGCGGCGCCGTCTTCGCCGCCGTCCGGGGAATCGGAATCGTCTTCGGCCAACGCCCGGGATTCCTCCAAATCCACCGAGACCACCCGGGAAATGCCCTTTTTCTCCATGGTGACGCCAAAGAGGATGTCGGCGAACTCCATGCTGCGGCGTTTGTGGGTGATCATGATGATCTGGGATTTCTCGCCGATGAGCTTGAGCAGCTTGTTGAACCGGTAGACGTTGGCCTCGTCCAGCGGCGCGTCGATCTCGTCCAGGATGCAGAAGGCGGCCGGTTTGATCAGAAAGATGGAGAATACGAAGGCGATGGCCGACATGGCCTTTTCTCCGCCGGAAAGCAGGGTCATGCGGGTCAGCCGCTTGCCCGGCGGGGACACCAGAAACTCCACGCCGCTTTCCAGCGGCTGGTTGGGCTCGGTCAGCTCCAGCCGGGCGTCGCCGCCTTCGAACAGCCGGGGAAAGACCTCCTTCAGCTTCTCGTTCACCTGGTTGAAGGTCTCCAGAAACCGCTCCTGGCTGACCCGGTTGATCTTCCGGATCACCTTGTGGAGATCGGCCACCGCCTCGGCCAGATCGGCCCGCTGGGTTTCCAGGAACTCGGCCCGCTCCTGAAGCGCCTCGTACTCGGAGATGGCCGAAAGATTCACGTCGCCCAGCCGGTTCAGCTTTTCCCTCAGGGCTTCCAGCTCCCGGGCAATGGCGGAGGGCGAAAGATCGCCGCCGGCGAGCTGATCCCGCTCTTCGGCGAAGGCGGCCAACGCCCGGTGGTAGCGCTCCGCAATCCGGTTCTCGACGTTTTCCCTTCGCATTTCGAGCCCTTGCAAATCCACCGTCAAGCTCCGGCCGTCGGCGTCGGCCGACTCCCGCCGAAAGCGGACCGATTCCAGGGCCGCCTCGATACCCCGAAGCTCCCGTTCGATCCCCTCCCGCTCCGCCTCGGCCTCCTGGACGGCGGCGGTCGCCGCCTCCAACGCCGTTCGGAGGTTTGCCAGCCCGGCCTCGGCGACCGACACGGTTTCCAGGGCCTGGTTCCGACGGGTCTCCCGATCCTCGATGTCGTGGCCGATGCGCTTCAGCCGCTCCGCCCCTTCGGCCTGGAACCGCCGCAGCCGTTCCAGGCTTTTTTCCAAATTGTCCCGCTCGGTCTGGCGGGCGGTCTGGGCCACCCGGCGCTCCATGAGCCGGTCGTCCAGCGCGGCCGCCGCCTCGGCGGCGGATTGGGCGGTCGCCGCCGCCTCGGTCTCGGCTCCCCGGGCGGTTTCCAGCTGCCCGCCAATCTGGGCCGCTTCCCCTTCCCGGGCCGCCACCTGGTCCTCGGCCTCCTCCAGCTCCGCCTGAAGCTCGTCCCGCCGGGATTCCACCCGCCGGGCGTCCCGGCGGCCGGCGGCCAGGCTTTCCTCGGCCCGGTAGAGCCGCTTCTGGGCCGCCAGTTCGGCCTGGCCGGCCTGGTGTCGGGCTTTTTCGGCGGCGGACCGGTCCGCCTCGGCCTGGGCCAGCTCCGCCTCGGCTTCCTCCCGCGCCTCGTCGGCCGCCGTCAGCCGCCCCTCCCGCTCCGCCAGCGCGGCCGCCAATTGTTTGAGTTCCTGCTTTTTGGCCAGAATGCCGTCCAGCCGGTCGGCGCTGCCGCCGATCATCACGCCGCGCCGGGAAAACAATTCCCCCGCCGGGGTGACCATGGGCCGCCCGCCGTTGCGCCTGGCCTCGGCCGCCTCCAGGTTTTCGGCCACGCCCACGGGACCCAGCAACGCCTCGGCCACCGGCTCGAAGCCCGGCCGCACCGCCACATGGTCCAGCAGTCGCCCGTCACCGTTGCCGCCGGACGCCGGGGGCGTCAGATGGGTCAGCGGCAGAAAGCCGCCCCGCCCGGCGTTTTCGGTTTGGAGGAACTCGATGGCCTCCCGGGCGGCGGCGGCGTCCGGCACCACGATGTATTGCAGGGCGTCGCCCAGGGCCGCCTCCACCGCCGGGGCGAACCCGGCCTCCGGCTCCAGCAGATCGGCCACCAGCCCCAGGACCCGGCCCCGGGATTCTTTTCGGCCCAGCACGGCCCGGACGCCGTCCCGATACCACTCCAGGGAATCGGCCATCCGTTTCAGGGCGGCGTAGTCGCTGCGCACGGCGTTGCGCCGGGATTCGGCCTCCCGCGCCGCCGAAGCGGCGGAACGAAGCGCCTCGCGCCGGGCGGCCACCGCCTCTCCGGCCGCCTGGAAGCGGGTTTCGGCCTCGGCCACTTCGGCGGCCGCCGATTCCGCGGCGCGTTTGGCCTCGGCCACTTCGGTTTCCAAGGCGCTTTGCTTTCGGCCGGCCAGGGCCGCGTCCTCTTCCAACCGGCGCAACCGTCCCTGGAGCTTCTCCCGGGCGGCGGCGGCCGACTCGCGGAGATTCCGCAGCCGGGCGGCCTCGTTTTCCAGCCGGTTCCGGACCTTCCGGGCGTCCTCCAACGCGGCGTTGGCCTCGGCCTGCCGCTTCCGGACCGCCTCGCCCTCGGACCGCTCCCGGGACAGCTCCGCCGCGCCGGCCTCCGCGGCTTCCCGCAGTTCCGCCAGACGAGATTCGCCGTCGGCCACCTCGGCGGCCATCTCCCGGCTCCGCTCCGTCAACTCCGCGCGGGCGCGCCGCAGCCCTTCCGCCTCTTGTCCCAGCCGTTCCGCCTCTTCCTTGGCGTGGGCGGCGTCGGCTTCGGCGCGGTCGATTTTCCGCTCCAGCCCCAGCCGCGCGTTCTTCCGGACCGAGATGGCTTCTCCATTCCGGTCCAGCGCCTGCCGAACCCCGGCGGAGGACCGTTCCAGCCGCCGGCGGCGGATCGCCAGCACCACCCCGTGCTCCCGCAATTCGTCGATCCGAAAGCGAAGGGCGCCGATTTCCAGGGCGTAGGCTTCGGTTTCGTCCAGCGCCAGCCGCACGTCCAGGTCTCGAATGCGGGCGCGGAGGGTCTTGTATTGTTCCGCCTTGCGGGCCTGCCGCTGGAGCCCCTTCAGCTGCCGGTCCACCTCGGCGACGACGTCCCGCACCCGCAACAGGTTCTGGTCGGTGGCCTCCAGCTTCCGCAGGGTCTCCCGCTTTCGCTCCTTGTAGCGGGTGATCCCGGCGGCCTCTTCGATGTAGAGCCGCCGGTCCTCGGGACCGGCGTCGGTGATGGCCCCAATGTTCCCCTGCTGAATCACCGCGTAGGAACGGGCGCCCACCCCGGAGCCCAGAAAGACGTTGGTGATGTCCTTGAGCCGGCAAGGCTGCCGGTTGATCAGGTAGCCGCTTTCCCCGGAGCGAAACAGCCGCCGGGTCAGCATGATCTCGGAAAAATCCCGCAACCCTTCCGGCGCTTCCCCGGCGCCGTCGTTGACCAGGGTCAGGGAGACCTCCGCCAGGTTCAGGGCCGCCTTCCCGGCGGTCCCGGCGAAGATGACGTCCTCCATGGACTTGCCCCGGAGCTGCTTGACGCTCTGTTCGCCCATGGCCCAGCGCAGGGCGTCCACCACGTTGCTCTTGCCGCACCCGTTGGGGCCGACGATGGCGGTGATGCCGGGCGGAAAGTCGAACCGCGCTCGATCGCAAAAGGACTTGAAGCCGTGGATTTCCATCCGCTTCAATCGCATGGGACGTGTGCTCCTGGGTTGCGGGGATCAAAGCCAAAAAGGAGAAAGAATAGGAGGAACGGCGGGGAGATTCAAGAAAAAACTGGAACGCCCCGACCCCGGACTGGATGTCCGGGGTCGGGATTGAACGGCCGGGCGGGTTTAGGTCGGGTTCACGGATTACCTGGATTGAGCGGAGGGCAGATGGGCCTTGAGATCGGCCACGTACTCCGTGAGGACTTGGTAGCCGGCGTTCCGGAGGACGGAAATTGCGCTTTCGCCGTTTTCCTCGGCCACCCGAAGAACGACGTGGTTGACGCCCTTGTGGTCCCGGTCCGGCCAGCAGAAGATGCTGCGAATGTTGATTTGCTCCTCCTTGAGAATCTGGGTGATGCCGGAAATCACGCCGATGCGGTCCCATTCCACCAGCAGCACGAACCGGGTGGTCTCCCCGCGATCGATGCCGATGGCCTCCAGCAGCACGCCCATGACGTCGGTGGTGGTGATGATGCCCTGGGGCTTTCCGTTCTCCATCACCGGCAGCGCGCTGATCCGGTTCTCCTGCATGATCTGCGCGGCCCGCTCGATGGTGGTGTCCGGCGGGATGGTGACGATTTTGCGGATCATCACCATGTCCACGGTGATCTGGCTGAGCAGGTAGTTGAGTTCGTGGGCGCTGAGGCTGGTGGCGGGAGAGGCCCAGCTTTGCCGGATGTCCCGGTCCGACAAGATGCCGACCAGCTCGCCCTTCGGGTTGACCACCAGCAGGTGATGGATCCGCTTTTCGGCGACGAGTTTCCGCGCTTTGACCAGCGCCGTCTCGGGCGTCACGGTAATCAGTTCCCGGTGCATCACGCGGCCGACGTACATGGCGGTCTCCTTTTTGTTGTCGGGTGCGGAAAAGTGTGCGCGGCCCCAGGCGGAGCGGCGTACATTTAAAAAATTTTTAAGAAAAACCGGCGATAAAGTCAAGCCGTTTCGGGCGGTTGGTCCGGACGGAGAGCAAGGCGAAGGCCGCGCGGCGTTGACAGGATTGGGCGTTGCGGAATAGTAGCCGGAAACCGGATGAATCGGCCGAATTTGCGCGAGGGGGGCGAGAACATTTCGCCTTCCGTTATCGACCGGCACTTCATCAACGATTTCAAATTTTTATCGCCCGGAGAGCGCCCATGTCGTCTCTGCTGAAAAAACACTGGTTCCTGATCGGCCTCACCCTCGTGTTCGCCCTCACCCTGGGCGATCCCACCGGAATCGTCGCCGGGGCCGGCCGCTGGCTTCGGGCGAACCGAGGCCCGGACATCGTGATTTTCGTAATCTTCCTCTTCTCCGGGTTGCTGCTCAATCCCCGGCAAATTCGGGCCGGCCTGACCGACGTTCGCGGAACGCTGACGGCGCTGATTCTGATCTTCCTGGTGGCGCCGCTGGTGGCGGTGCTGCCGGCCCAATTGGGGCTGAATCCGGGCGTTCTCATCGGACTGTTTCTGGTGGCGTCCATGCCCACGACCCTAAGCAGCGGCATCGTGATGACGGGAGCCGCCGGGGGCAACATGGCCCATGCGCTGGTGATCACCATCGCGGCCAACGCCCTGTCGGTGCTGGCGGTGCCGTTCATTCTGTCGGCCTTGCTGGGATTGGTGGGGGAAGGCGGGCCGGTGGCCATCGACAAGGGGGCGATCATCTTCCAGCTGGGCGTGCTGGTGCTGGTCCCGCTGGGCGCGGGGCTGGCGCTCAAAAGCCGTATTCCGGATTGGTCGCGGCGGAACGGCCCGTTGCTGAGCAAATGCAACCAGTGCATGATTCTGGCGATGGTCTGGATCGCGGCGGCCCAGTCCCGTGAGGCGATTTTGGCCAGCGGAAACCTGTTGCCGCTGGTCTGCGTGCTGGTTTTTTTTTACCATGCGGTTTTGCTGCTGGCGGCCTTTCTGGCCACGAAGCTGGCCGGGCTGGCGCCGGGACGGCGGGAGAGCGTCATTTTCATGGGCGCCCAGAAAACGCTGACGCTGTCGGTGATTTTGCAGGTCTCGCTGTTTCCGGAAGTGGGAATCGCGCTGGGGGTGTGCGTGTTGCACCATCTGATTCATTTGATGATGGACGGGTATTTGGTGGGGATTTTGGCGGAGAAGGGGCGGAAAGCGGCGTGAGGGTGCCTTCGTGAACATCCGTTGAGAGTGGAATTCAGAGGAAGCTTTCCCAATCCAGTTTTTGGGGAAACGCAGGGAAGAGGCTGGATTCGGAGGTTTCCCCCGCATTCCCAAAAAACCGCATGGCCCCTTCGTTATCGCAAATCCAGAATTCCCGAGCGCCTTTGGCGAGGTAGAGGCCTTTCTTTTCCATCATCTCGCCCGCGACGTTGGAGGGAGACAGGATTTCCACGCAAAGCTCCGGGGCCACGCGGTAGGGGGTGTCCAGCCGGTGTTTTTGGAAAAATGCGGTGGAGCCCCAGACCACGTCCGCCACTTTCACGCCTTTGGCCGTTTCGATGCTGCACTCCGGAAAAACCGCGCCATTGGGCTTTTGCTGGTTCAGCAGATTTTCAATCGCGCCTTGAAAGAAACTGTGGCGGTTGGAAGCCGGACGCATCACGATGTTCCCCCATTCATTAAGTTCAATTTTGAAGGGGAGGTCCTCCAGCTCCTTCATTCCGATGACATCGGACCATTTCATTTTTCCCTCCACGTTTCTTTGGCGCCAAACTCGACATCTGGAAGACGTCCCCGGCAGCGGGAAATATCGACCCTCCAATTCATGCCGGAATGGAAAGCGGTTCAACGTCCTCCAGATTTACGGTCTGCCGGGCGCGCCAAAGATCGTAATTGTCCTGCATGGAGAGCCAGCTTTCGGGGGACCGGCCAAGGGTTTTGGACAGACGTAATGCCATTTCGGGAGAAATTCCGCTTTTCCCTTGGATTATGCGTTGAAAGGTTGAAGGCGAGACCTTCAATTTGGACGCAACGGCGCGGTGGCTGATCCCAAAAGGCTCCAGATAAACTTCTTTGATAAATTCACCGGGATGGGGGTGGATTGTGCATGGGCATCAGTGGCAATCCTCGTAGTTCACGACGTATGCATTGCCGTCTTGGAATCGGAAAACGACCCGCCA